>JAJQFU010000057.1:0-1836 GCA_021200955.1 Clostridiales bacterium
GTAAGTAATTGAGAATTTTAATTGATAACAATTCTGTATTTTAAAAGGGGGATTATAATAATGAAATTTAAGAAAATTTGGATAGTTGTCTTAGGTATTACTTTATTAATGTCAACTATATCGGTAATAAGTGTTTTGGCTTCCATAAGCGGAACCGTAGACAACATAACCTATACCTTAGATGATGACGGCACGCTGACCATCTCCGGCACAGGGGCTATGGCGGAATACTCTTCAAGGTCAGATGTTCCGTGGTACTCCGAAAGAACATCTGTTCTGTCCGTTGTAATTGAAGAGGGTATAACAAGTGTAGGCAAATATGCATTTTACGGCTGTTCAAATCTTGAATACGTTAATATATCCGACAGCGTAACAAATATAGGCAGCTATGCATTCAGAAACTGCACAAGCTTAAGCAGTATAACCCTGCCTGAAAATTTAACAACCATAGATGCCTCCGCTTTCAGAGACTGTGCAGACTTAGTCACTATAACCCTGCCCGACAGTATTACAAATATAGAAAGCTATACATTTTACGGCTGCACAAGCTTAAGCTCCATAGATATATCCGGCAATGCAGAAAGCATAGGAAGCTATGCATTTTACGGCTGTTCAGGCTTAAGCTCCGTAACCCTGCCCGACAGTGTATTAACTGTTGAAAGCTACTCATTTTGCAAATGTACAGGCTTAAGCAGTATAAACTTGTCCGAAAATTTAACAAGCATAGGCGATTCTGCGTTTTACGGCTGTACAAGTTTAAACAGCATAACCATACCCGAAAAAGTAATAAATATCGGCGAGGACGCTTTTACTGACAGCGGACTAACTGAGGTATATTGTTATGAAGGGTCGGCTGTCGATGATTTAAGCCGTTACCCTGACGAGACAGCAATATTTTATTTGGACGATACTGAGGAAAGCAAAACAATCGTTGATTCGGGCTCATGCGGAGATAATGCGGCTTATATATTATACAGTGACGGTACTTTGACCATATCTGGCACAGGGGCTGTAACAGATTATGCTTCAAGCCCAAGTGCCCCTTGGTATTCCAAAAGAACCTCTGTTGTATCCGTTGTAATTGAATACGGCATAACAGCCATAGGCGACTATGCTTTTTCCTACTGTACAAGCTTAAGCAGCGTCTCCATACCCGACAGCACAGCAAAAATAGGAAACAGTGCATTTTATTACTGCACAAGCTTAACCGCCATTACCGTTCCCGGCAGTATAACAGCTATAGGCGACTATGCATTTTATTATTGCGCACGCCTCAGCAGTATAACTTTATCCTACGGTTTAAAAAACATCGGCATTCTCGCTTTTTATAACTGTACAAGCTTAAGCAGCATCATTCTCCCCGACAGCCTTACAAATGTAGAAATGTCTGCTTTCAGCGGCTGTACAAATCTGAAAAGCATAACACTGTCTGATAATTTGGAAAGTATTGCCCATTCTGCATTTTATAACTGCACAGGCTTAACCGGCATTACCCTCCCCGACAGTATTACAAGCATCGGCAATTCGGCATTTTACGGCTGTACAGGCTTAACCGATATTATTATTCCCGATAATGTGGCAGCTATTGAAGATTATGCATTTTACAACTGCACAGGCTTAACCGATATTACCTTTTCAGACGATTTGGCAAGCATAGGCAGTTCCGCATTTCAAAACTGTACAGGCTTAGGCAGTATTATTCTTCCCGACGGTGTCGCAAATATTGACACCTATGCTTTTTACGGATGCACAGGCTTAACCAATGTAACCTTTTCAGTTAATTTGGCAAGTATAGGCAGCTATGCTTTTTACGGCTGTACAGGCTTAACCGATATA
>JAJQFU010000057.1:1936-48053 GCA_021200955.1 Clostridiales bacterium
TTTTACGGCTGTACAGGCTTAACCGATATAACAATCCCCGACGGCTTAGTAAGCATCGGAAGCTATGCCTTTTACAATTGTACAAGCTTAACCGATATTATAATTCCCGACAGCACAGCAAGTATTAACAACTATGCTTTCTGCGGCTGCACAGGCTTAACAAACGCAGTATTATCCGGCAATTTGGCAAGTATCGGCGATTACGCATTTTACGGCTGCACAAGCTTAACCGATTTAACCTTATCAGATAATCTGTCAAGCATAGACAGCTATGCTTTCAGCAGATGCAAAAGCTTAAGCAGTATAACTATACCGAAAAGCGTGACAGCCTTCGGCAGCTCTGTTTTTACTTACAGCGGTTTAAAAAAGGTTTATTGCTATGAAGGCTCAGCGGCTGCCGACACAAGCCTTTACCCTATAGGAACTTCAATATATTATTTATCATCTGACGGCGGAGAACCGGTTTTAGCTGTTGACGGCAGTCTCTATGCTTATACATTTGTGGTTGACAGAGATATGACAGAAGGTATGGCAGAGGGTGAAACACTCAATATTTCAAGCGTAACCATGACGGCTCTACAGGCTCTTTCTCTTGAGGTAATCGGCGAATCTGCAATCGGCAGCTTCACTTATACCAATGCGCTTAAGTCAAGCAGTGTAAACACATCAGTCAGCGTTGACGGCACTATAGGAAATTACAGAATGCATTCATCTTATACTGCTTCTGAGGACTTCACAATTACAATTGCCACAAAGCTTCCTTCAGGCAAGAAGGTTTCAGCTGCTGTGCTTAACGATGACGGAACATACACATCTTTGTTCTATTCAAACGGTTCAACAGCAGCCTATACTGACGGAACCTCCTTAGAATTAGGCAATAATGAGCTTACATTTACCCTTGCAGCAGGTCAGACCGTTTACTTAATGGGCGGCGGAACCAACCTTGAGGTTTATGCTGTTAACGTAGCAGACGGCAGCGAAACCACTGCCGAAACCACTACTGAATCTACTACAGAAGCCGTAACAGAATCTACTACAGAAACTTCTGACTCCTATACACTTGTTGTTGACAGAGACATAACAGCAGGTATGGCAGAGGGAGATACGCTTACTGTTTCCGGTGTAACTATGACGGCTTTGCAGGCTCTTCTTCTTAATGTAGGTGCAAGCACATCCGAAATCGGTGACTATACTTATACCAATTCTCTTAAGTCAAACAGCGTAAACACATCTGTCATCGTTGACGGTGCCGCTGCGGCTAACTACAGAATGCATTCTTCTTATACTGCATCTGAGGACTGCACAATTACAATTGCCGCAAAGGTTCCTTCAGGCAAGTATGTTTCAGTCGCTGTACTTAATGATGACGGAACATATTCATCCTTGTTCTACTCAGACGGCACTGCAGCAGCTTATGCCGACGGAACAGAAGGCACAATAGGCAATGCAGAAATTAAAGTTTCACTTGCAGCAGGTGAGACCTTGTATTTAATGGGCAGAGGAACCAACATTGAGGTTTATGCTGTTAATGTAACATCAGGCATCACCGCCGTAAGCAGCTCATCAATTACTGCAGAAGCAGCAACAGAAACTACTACTGAAGCTGCATCAGAAACAACAACTGAAACGGAAACAGAATCTGTCTCAGAAGCGTCTAATCACTATTCATATATTGTTGATAATGACACAGCAACATCTTATAAAGAAAAAGATGTAATATATTCGGATGATTATATTACATACACAGCGGAACAGTATCTCACAGTCGAAAAAAACAGCATAGACATCGGAGCCCTCTCTTATAATAAAGCTCTTAAATCAAACAGCTCAAATACAAGCATAACATTAGACGGTGCAAAAGCCAACTACAGAATCCACAGCAGTATTACTGCGCTGCAGGATTGTACGATTACTCTCGTAATAAAAAAACCCGGAATAAACAGTTCAGGCTCTGCAAGAACGCTTGTTATTGCAAGTTTAACTCTTACAACAGATAATTACGTTACTGTTACAGGTGAAGGCTCAGCTATTGAAACCTTTGATGATGGTCTTGATGATGGTGCAGAGGTTGAGCTTAATCTTGAAGCAGGGAAATCAATTTATATTTTAGGTCAAGGATTTAACCCTTATGTCTATGCTGTAAATGCAGCGGCAAGCACCGGCTCAACAACTACTACAGAAGCTGCATCGGAAACAACAACGGAAACAGAAACAGAATCTGCCTCAGAAGCGTCTAATCACTATTCATATATTGTTTATAATGATACAGCAACATCTTATGAAGAAAAAGATGTAATATATTCGGATGATTATATTACATACACAGCGGAACAGTATCTCACAGTCGGAAACAGCAGTATAGAAATAGGAGCCTATTCTTATAATAAAGCTCTTAGATCAAACAGTTCAAATACAAGCATAACATTAGACGGTACAACTGATATCTACAGAATCCACAGCAGTATTACTGCATTGCAGGATTGTACAGTAACTATTGCAACAAGAAATTCCGACAGCATAGGTGAAAGTCTCGTTATTGCAAGCTTAACTCTTACAACAGACAGTGACGGCACTGTTACAGGTGAAGGTTCAGCTATTGAAGCCTTTGATGACGGTCTTTTTTGCAGTATAGAGGTTGAGCTTAGTCTTAAAGCAGGTGAAACCGTTTATATTTTAGGTCAGGGTTTTAACCCTTGTATTTATGCTGTTAATGCAGCAGCAGAATCGGCCGCTGAAGAAACCTCCGAAGCCGACAGCCCCTATTCCCTTGTAGTTGACAGAGATTTAGACACAAGCGACACATATGCGGCAGGAGACACTGTTTATTCAGACAGCCTAATTACTTATGACGCAGTTCTTAAGCTCAGTGTCGGCGAGGGAACGGAGACAAGTGAAATAGGCAGTTATTCCTACTCAAACTATCTTGTTTGTTCAAGTACAACTTCAAGCGTAACATTGGACGGAACAACCAAAAACCTACGAATACACAGTTCGATTACCGCAAATAAAGACTGCATTGTAACAATTGCAGCAACAGTTCCTTCGGGAAAGGAAATTGCAGCTGCTCAAAAAAACAGCGACGGAACATATACCTCTCTGGCATATTATGACGGAACTGAATCGTACGGCAATGTTGAAATTGTGCTGAGCCTAACCGAGGGACAAACCGTCTGCATAATGGGACAGGCCGCAAATCCCTGTATTTATGCAATTGACGCAATTTCAGCAGGAGATGCAAACGGCAATCACACAACAGAGCTTACCGACACAATAAAAATATTACAGTATATAGATAATTCGGCAGCTCTCACCAAAGCAGAGCTTGCTGCCTGCGACATAAACAATGACGGTGTTGTAGACAAAAAGGATGCGGCGCTGGTTCTCAAACAAATAATTTCAGAGGCAAACTAATCACCGTTTCAGCACACTCAAAAATCATATTTCTTAAAACAAACATCAGGTCTGCAGAAGCCTCTTAACCTCTTAAACCTGATGTTTTGTTTTTAACAGTGTCTTATAAATTTTGCTGACGTATGTCTGAAAGCAAAACCAAAGAACCGATTTAAAAAGGCACCCCTCCCCTAAAAGGCAGCATAATTATTAATATATAATAATAACCGTAAATTAAGGCGCCGGCGAAGCATAATTTTTTTATCTAACGGAGGTATTTTATGACATACAACTCACTTAATGAATTATTTGAAGAAGCAAAAAAAGCCGAAAAAGAAGGCAGCTTTGAAAAAGCCTATGAATTATATTTGAATGTGGCTGAACAGGGGAACGCTGATGCTCAAACCAAATTAGGCAATTGCTTTTACGAAGGCAAAGGCACAGAACAGAATTTTATAAAGGCTGCGGAATGGTATAGAAAGGCAGCTGAACAAGGGAACAGCAGGGGTCAGGTGAGCTTAGGCAGATGCTATTATTACGGCTTAGGCGTTTCCGTTTTTAACATTAAGCATAATTTCGAAGAAGCCTTTAAGTGGTTTAAGAAAGCTGCCGAACAGGGAAATGACGAGGGTCAGATGTATTTGGGAAGATGTTATTATTACGGAAACGGCATCTCTCAAGATTATGCCGAAGCTCTTAAGTGGACGGAAAAAGCGGCTGACCGGGGAAATGCCGCTGCATGGGATGACTTAGGCGATTATTTTTATAAGGGAAGCGGCGTACCTCAGAATTTTGAAAAAGCTGCTCAATGCTACAAAATATCCGCCGAAAAAGGCGACGGCATGGGTCAGTTTAACTTAGGCAAATGCTATTATTACGGCGAGGGTGTAAAGCAAAATTTTTCGGAAGCTGTTAAGCGGCTTATAAAATCAGCTGAACAAGAAATTTCCGAAGCTCAAATTCTACTGGGTTATTGCTTTTATACCGGAACAGGTGTAAAAAAGAATTATGATGAAGCGGTAAAGCTCTATAAAAAGGCTTATGAACAGGGAGATCCTTATGTTTGCCCCTATTTGGGAGACTGCTATTATTTCGGCAGCGGTGTAAGGGAGGATAAAGCCGAAGCCTTTAAATTATATTCGGAAGCAGCTGAAATCGGCAATGCTTACGGTACAGCCCGTTTGGGAGACTGCTTTCTTTACGGTTACGGCACAAAACCGGACGAGTATAAAGCCGCCGAATTATATTCACAGGCGGCTGAAATGGGAAATCCCTACGGTCAAGCCCGTTTGGGACACTGCTGTTATTGCGGAAAGGGGGTTGAAGAAAATTTTGAAGAAGCCCTTAGGTGGTTTAGAAAAGCTGCCGAACAGGGAGATTTATCCGCCCAAAACAGCTTAGGCGACAGCTATTGTTACGGAAAGGGGGTTGAGGTAAACGACACAGAGGCTGTTAAATGGTATATAAAAGCTGCCGAACAGGGAAACTCTGCTGCTCAGCTTAATCTGGGCAATTGCTTCTATGAGGGAATAGGTGTTGAAGAGAATTCGGAAAAAGCCTTATATTGGTTTGAAAAAGCTGCCGAACAGGGAAACCTCGATGCTCGGTTAAAACTGGCATATTGCTTAGACGAGGGAATAGGCGCCCCTCAAAATTTCAAAGAAGCCGCAAAGTGGCTTGAGAAGGCTTCCCTTCAGGGAAATCCTTATGCTCAAATCATGTTGGGAGATTATTTCTGTTTGGGGCAGGGTGTTGAAAAAAATATTGAAAAAGCAGCCCAATTATATAAAAAAGCAGCCGAAACAGGCGATGAATGGGGTCAGCTGAATTTAGGCAGATGCTATTATTCCGGAAAGTGCGTTGAAAAAAATTATGAAGAAGCCTTTAAGTGGTATGAAAAAGCTGCCCTTCAGGGAAATATTGCGGCGCAAATTGATTTAGGCAATTGTTTTTATAAAGGAGAAGGAACGGAACAGAATTTTGAAAAAGCCGCAATGTGGTACAAAGCTGCCGCCGAGCAGGATGACAGCGAGGGTCAGCTTTATTTGGGAAACTGCTATTATAACGGCGAAGGAGTACCTCAAAATTATGAAAAAGCCGTAAAGCTTTACAAACAGGCGGCGGAACAGAATGACAGCGAGAGTATGCTTAAAGTTGGCAATTGTTATTATTCGGGAAAAGGTGTTCCTCAGAATTTTGAAAAAGCCGCAATGTGGTACAGAGCTGCTGCCGAACAGGGCAGCGCATTGGCTCAGCTGAATTTGGGCAATTGTTATTATTTGGGCAAGGGAGCTCCGCAAAATTATGAAGAAGCCGTAAGGTGGTATAGAAAAGCTGCCGAACAGGGCAATATTTATGCTCAAAGCTGTTTGGGCGACTGCTACTATAACGGTGAAGGGGTAGAGCAGGATTTTGAAAAAGCAGATGAGTGGTATAAAAAGGCGGGAGAATGGGCTCAAAACCGGGATTATATGAACTGAGACAAATGCAGTGGTAAGATATATCTAAAGCCTGATATATAACACAGATAATTTGCATTTTATTACCGTTTTACAAAATTTTTGTTAAAACATAAATTTTTTTCATAATTGACATTGTAATGTCCATCTAAAATGTTATAATATAATAAGAAGTAAACCTACATCTCTGCTTTACATATCTGTAATTAAGGCAACTGCAACACACTGTATTTTTTTAAACGGAGGTATTTTATGTCAAACAACTCACCTAACGAAATATTTGAAGAAGCAAAAAACGCAGAATACGATGACAGCTATGAGAAAGCCTTTGATCTGTATTTACAGGCAGCGGAACAAGGTCATTTGGAAGCAATGTCGGAAGTAGGCGGCTGTTATCTTATTGGAACGGGAGTAAAGAAAAATTATGAACAGGCTGTCAGCTGGTTTAAAAAAGCCGCTGAGCTTGGTTCCTCTTCTGCCTGTATGTCGCTGGGTAATCTTTATTATAACGAAGAAGAAATAGAACATGATTATGAGCAGGCTGTCAGCTGGTACAGAAAAGCCGCCGAAACGGGTGAAGGATATGCTTACAGCCGATTGGGAGAATGTTATTTTTACGGAAGGGGCGTCAGTCAAAATTATGACGAAGCTGAAAACCTCTGTATAAAAGCCGCCGAATGTAATTATCCTTTCGGGCTGGAGTTTTTGGGCGATCATTATTTTGAAGGCGACGGCATTGAAAAAAATATTGACAAAGCCCTTCAATATTATAGAAAAGCTGCCGAATATGGAGACACTGACGGCTTAATAACTCTGGGCAATTATTATCTTGAAGGAAGTGAAGTTGAAAAAGATTTTAATAAGGCTGTTGAATATTTCAGAGAAGCCGCCAAAGGCGGAAATGCAGAAGGGCTTATAACCTTAGGCGATTATTACGGCTTCCGCAATATAGACGAATTAAATGATGAAGAAGCCTTCAAGTGGTATTTGGAAGCCGCAGCCGATTATGATGATGCAGAAGCACAATACACTGTAGGTAATTATTATTATATCGGCAGAGGAACGGAACAAAACTTTGAAGAAGCCGTAAAATGGTTTATGAAGGTTATTAACTGTGAAAACGGCACTTACTGTATGGCGACTTGGGCTAATGCAGCCAATGATTTGGGAGACTGTTATTTTAACGGCGAAGGTGTTCCTCAGGATATTGATGAAGCTGTCGAGTGGTATAAAACCGCAGCCGAACAGGGAAGTGAATGGGGTCAGCTTAACTTAGGAAATTGCTTCTACAGGGGCGAAGGCATAGAACAAAATTATGAAGAAGCCGTAAAGTGGTATAAAGCTGCGGCTGAACAGGAAAATCCTGTTGCTCAAAATAATTTAGGCGACTGCTTTTATTACGGAAACGGCGTTGAACAGAACTTCAATGAAGCGGCAGAGTACTACAGAGACTCCGCAGAGCAGGGCGATGACTGGGGTCAGCTTAACTTAGGCATATGTTATTATTACGGAAACGGTGTCAGACAAAATTTCGAAAGAGCCGCAAAGTGGTTCAAAAAGGCTGTTGAACGTGATAATCCCGTTGCTCAGGTCAGATTGGGCGATTGTTATTATTACGGTGAAGGCGTTGAACAGTCTTATTATCTGGCAGCAAGGTATTACAGAGATGCTGCAGAGCAGGGTAATGAATGGGGTCAGCTGAATTTAGGCAGATGTTATTATTACGGCGAGGGTTTTGACCAAAGCTATGAAAACGCCGTAAACTGGTTTGAAAAATCAGCCGAACAGAATAATCCCGTTGCTCAGGTCAGATTAGGCGACTGCTTCTATGACGGTGAAGGCGTTAATCAAAATTATGAAAAAGCAGCTGAATATTACAGAAAATCTGCCGAACAGGATAATCCCTCCGCTCAATATAATTTGGGAGACTGCTATTATTACGGTGAAGGTGTAAATCAAAATTATGAAAAAGCAGCTGAATACTACAGAAAATCTGCCGAACAGGGCGATGACTGGGGTCAGTTGGGTTTAGGCAGGTGTTATTATTTCGGAAACGGCGTTAAACAAAACTTGGAAAAAGCAGTTAAATGGTATAAAAGAGCATCCGAACAAGAAAACGCCATTGCTCAAGACTGTTTAGGCGACTGCTTCTATTACGGCAAAGGAACCGAAAAAGATTATAAAGAAGCGGTTAAGTGGTATAAATCGGCAGCCGAACAGGACTTTGACCTGAGCCAGTTAAGCTTAGGCAGGTGTTATTATTTCGGAAACGGTATTGAGCAAAATTACAGTGAAGCCGCAAAATGGTTCAGAAAGTCGGCTGAACAATATAATGACTCGGCTCAGCTTTATTTGGGAGACTGTTATTTCTACGGAAAGGGTGTTGAAGAAGATTTTAAAGAAGCCGTTAAGTGGTATAAAATGTCAGCTGAACAGTATAATGAAGAGGCTCAAAGAAAATTAGTTTTATTAGCCGAAAACGGTGTTTACTTAGGAAACGATGATTAATTAAGCAGTCAGAAAAATCGTGGTTAAAGCTGCAAAGTACTGATTAATCAAGTGTTATCTAAAGCCTACTGCATAATCCAAACACATACATTAAGGATTGTCATATACCTAAAGCAGATGTATGACAATCCTTTTAATTTCAACTGAATATAAAAAATTGTGGAAAACACAGCTTGGCTGTGGTATAATAATTTTTAATAAAATATTATCCGAAGGTTATTATAAGTAAAAAGGGTTTTCAGATAATTAGGAAATTTTGAAAGGACTGATTTTTATGGACGAAAGAACCTTGAAGCTGGCTCAGAACATTGTGAATTATTCTATTAAGGTTAAAAAGGGCGAAAGGGTTTTAATAAGCTCAAACGGGTTAACCTGTCTTCCTCTTGTTAAGGCGGTAATAAAAGAAGTTTACAAGGCAGGGGGAGTTCCCTATGCAGACCTTACGGATTCTTCCGTAACAAGAGAGCTTGTTTTAAATTCCACAGAGCAGCAGTGGAAATTTTTAGCCGAGGTTGATATGAAAAAAATGGAGGGAATGGACGCCTACGTAGGCATAGGGGGCAACGCCAACACGGCGGAAATGGCTGACGTTCCTTCTGAAAAAATGGATCTCTACAGCAGATTTTATCAAAAACCCGTTACTGACGTAAGGCTTAAGAAAAAATGGGTTGTTTTAAGATACCCCAACAATTCCCTTGCGCAAAGCATGGGAACAAGCCTTGAAGGCTTTGAGGACTTCTTCTATAAGGTATGCTGCCTTGACTATTCCAAAATGTCAAAGGCTATGGACAGCCTTGTTGACCTTATGAACAAAACCGATAAGGTTCGCCTTGTTGCGCCTAACACCGACCTGACATTTTCCATTAAGGGTATTCCCGCCATAAAATGCGCCGGAGAAATGAATATTCCCGACGGAGAGGTTTACACCGCTCCCGTTAAAGACAGCGTAAACGGCAGAATAACCTATAATACCCCCAGCCCCAACAGAGGCTTTACATTCGAAAACGTAAGCCTTGTTTTCAAGGACGGAAAAATTATTGAAGCTACTGCCAACGACAATGAAAAGGTAAACGCAATCTTTTCAACAGACGAAGGCGCAAAATATGTAGGCGAGTTTGCCATAGGCGTAAACCCCTACATCACAAAGCCTATGAAAAACATTCTCTTTGACGAAAAAATAAGAGGTTCTATTCACTTTACCCCCGGAAACGCCTATGACGACGCAGACAACGGAAACAGAAGCGCCCTTCACTGGGATTTGGTTCTCATTATGACAAAGGAATGCGGCGGAGGAGAAATTTATTTCGACAACAGACTTATCCGTAAGGACGGAGTTTTCGTTGTTCCCGAGCTTCTGTGTCTTAACCCCGAAAATCTGGTTTAAACACATTTTTATTTTAAACACATTTAAAGAGCCGGAAAACAGGGCAGCTTTAAAGCCTTGATTTTCGGCTCTTTATTTATCCGGCAAAATAAGACTGTTGGATATAAGCCATTTTGCTTAAAAAAACCTGAGACAAATCCTCTTGGGCGAATTAATCATTGTTTTCTCAGCTCAGCCGCTGCAATTTTTTTAATATCCTTTTGCATTGATGATTGATTTTTGTTTAAAACTATGATATTATTCTTTTATGTGAATACTTTAAAAAGCAAAACTTAAAAAGGAGTAAAAAATGATTTTAGCTATAGATATAGGAAATTCAAATATAGTTTTCGGCTTTATGGATAATGACGGAAAATCTGTTTTCAGTTCAAGAATAAAAACAGATATTTCACGAACCTCCGACCAGTACGCCATAGACCTTAAAAACATTTTGGAGCTTTACGGAGCAGACAAAAACGCCATAAAGGGCAGCATAATTTCAAGCGTTGTTCCCCCTGTTTTAAACGCAGTAAAGCACGCTGTGAAAACAGTAACGGGAATTGAACCTCTTGTTGTGGGCCCCGGTATAAAAACAGGGCTTAACATTCTTATGGACGATCCGGCTCAGGTAGGCAGCGACAGAATTGTTACGTCAGTGGCGGCTTTAAGCCTTTATAAGCCCCCGATTATTATAATCGATATGGGAACAGCCACCACAATAGAAGTTGTGGACAAAAACAAAAACTATATAGGCGGCTGTATCTGCCCCGGTGTTAAAACGTCTCTTGATGCACTTTCGGGAAAGACGGCTCAGCTGCCCTACATCAGCCTTTCAGACCCCAAAAACCCAATAGGCAAAAACACCGTTGACTGTATGCGCAGCGGCATAATTTACGGCTCGGCGGCTATGATTGACGGGCTTATAGATTATTTTGAAGAGGAGTTAGGCTCAAAGACACAGCACGTAGCCACAGGGGGCATATCCTCTAAAATAATACCTTACTGCAAAAACAAAATTGACGTGTGTGAAAATCTTCTTATGCAGGGACTTTTTACAATATACTATAAAAATGTTCTCAATGAACAATCATATAGGCAAGCTTGCTTGCGTAGATGATTGGACATTAGAGAACTTAACCCGTATGAGCAACGTAGGGCGATAGCCCGAAGTGCGAATATCGGGTCGATTGCGGGAATGCAAAGCATGAAGCAATCGATTTTTATAGTATGTGGTATCTGCAAAGCAGAGATGTAAATTTAAAGAAAAACAAAAAATGACCGGAGTATAAATATGATTTACGGAATAGGCACAGACATAGTTAAGGTGGACAGAATAGAAAAAGCAAAAGAAAGCTTTTTCGAAAGAATTTATACGGAGAGGGAACGTGAAGAGCTTAAGGAAAACCCTCAGCGTTTGGCAGGAAATTTTGCCGCAAAAGAGGCTGTTGTTAAGGCTTTGGGGACAGGCTTTCGGGAGATAGCCCCAATAGATGTTGAAATTTTGAGAAATCCCGAGGGAAAGCCCTATGCTGTTTTAAACAACAGTGCCGAAATGTATAGCTTTCTGTCAATTCACGTTTCCATTACTCACGAAAAGGACTATGCCGCAGCCTTTGCCGTAGCTGAAAGGAGGGAAAAAATTGATTGTTTTAACTAATTCACAAATGAAGGAAGCGGAGCAGAAGGCAATGACCGACTTCGGCATAAGCTCCCTTATACTTATGGAAAACGCCGCCCTGAACGTTATTAATTATATTGAAGAAAATTTTAATAAGAAAACAAAAATTGTCGCTGTCTGCGGAAAGGGCAACAACGGCGGCGACAGCTTCGCCATAGCCAGAGGACTTTTTTCGAGAGGATTTCAGGTTTCTGTTTTTGTCTGCGGTGATATGGAAAGGGCAACTCCCGACTGCAAGGCAAATTATGAGACAGTGAAAAAATTGGGGATACCCATTGCCGATAACCTAAAAGAAGCTGTTTCAAAAGCAAACATAACAATCGACGCCGTTATAGGAACAGGCTTAACAAAGACACTTCGAGCCGATACGGCGGAAATCGTAAGCTGCATTAATGCTTATTCAAACTATATAATAGCCGTTGACTGCCCAACGGGCATAAACTCCGACAGCGGAGAGGTTTTGGGCTCGGCGGTTAAGGCTGATTTGACCTATACATTTCATTCACCTAAAAAGGGTTTGCTTTTTTACCCTGCAAGGGAATATGTGGGCGAGCTTAAGGTTGGGTCAATAGGCACGCCTGTTTTTGAAGCGGAAAATGCCCCTTATATAAATACTCTGACAGATGAAGAAGCTGCGGAAATGCTTCCCAAAAGACTTTCATCGTCAAACAAAGGCACTTACGGAAGAGTTATAGCCTTTTCAGGCTGTGACGAAATGACAGGGGCTGCGGTTTTAAACCTTAAAGCGGCTTATAAATCGGGGGCAGGGCTTGCCTGCGGAATTTCCACTGAAAAATGTGTTGATGTTATTCATACAAGCCTGACAGAAGCGGTGACGAAAATCGCTCCTAATGAAAAGGGCTTTTTGACCCCCGAAGCCTTGAAAAAAGCAAAGCCTCTTTTGACCGAAAAAGCAGTAATTACAGCCGGCTCGGGCTTGGGTATTACTCCCTCAACAAAGGCTCTTATAAAGGCTCTTGTAAATACTATGGAAACAACTCTTATAATAGACGCCGACGGAATAAACTGCCTTGGGGATATGAAAGAAGAGCTTAAAAACTCAAAAGCAAATGTTATTTTAACTCCCCATATTAAGGAAATGAGCCGTTTATGCGGTAAGACAACAGAAGAGATTAAAGCCGACCCTATAGGCACAGCCATTTTGTTCGCGGAGGAATACGGTGTGACGGTTATGCTTAAGGACGCTGTGACTGTTATAGCTTCACCGGGAGGAAAGGTGACTGTGAATACCACAGGAACGGCGGCTATGTCTAAGGGCGGAACAGGGGACGTTCTTGCAGGGCTTACCGCAGGGCTTTCGGCACAGGGCTTAAGCCCACACAACGCCGCAGCTTTGGCAGCATATATAAACGGAAAAGCAGGAGAGCTGGGTGAGAAAGAAAAAGGCTCTTACGGCTTAAGGGCTTCTGATTTGTGCGAATACATTCCTAAAATAATGGAAAAGCTTAAGTGATGATTTCTAACCTAAATTTAATACAATATTAATAGGGATATAAAAAGTTTTTCCTAAAATTAAAATAGTTGAAACAATTTTAAATATTTTTTTACATAATATATACAGAATTTTTTAAGAAAGGAAGATAACCTATGGACAGCAAAACAAAAGTTCTTATAGTGGAAGATGAATTAAAGCTTGCACGTTTTGTGGAGCTTGAGCTTAAGCATGAAGGCTATGAGGTGGCTATTGCCAATGACGGCAGAAGCGCTCTTGACATATTTGAAGAATTTAAGCCCAATATAGTTTTGTTAGACCTTATGCTGCCCGGTTTAAGCGGTATAGAGGTTTGCCGCCGTATAAGAAAGTCATCTGACGTGCCTATAATTATGATAACCGCCAAAGGCGAGGTTATGGCTAAGGTAATGGGTCTTGACAACGGCGCAGACGATTATATTACAAAGCCTTTTGCAATCGAAGAGGTTCTGGCAAGAATGAGAGTTGCCCTTAAGCATAAGAGAACCTCTGAGGAACAGGGCGAAAGCAGCAGGCTTTCAGTCAGAGACTTAACTCTTGATTTGGGAAAGAGAACCGTTAAGCTGGGCGAAAACTCAATCGAGCTTACAAAAAGAGAGTTTGACCTTTTGGCATACCTTATTAAGAACAAGAACATTGTTATTTCAAGAGAACAAATTCTCAACAAAGTTTGGGGCTATGACTATTTCGGAGAGACTAACGTAGTTGACGTTTACGTCCGTTATTTGAGAACAAAAATCGATGACAAATATAACGAAAAATTTATTCATACAATTCGCGGTGTAGGCTATTATGTTAAAGACGATGAAGAATAAAATTTCCAATGCCTTCAGGCGTATGCCCATAGGCAAAAAAATAACATATATATATGCGGGAATTTTTTCGGTTTCTCTTATAATTACCTCTATATTTATTTTTACTAATCTTTGGTATTATTACAGAGACAACTCAAAAAAAGAGCTTTTAAACGCCATTGAGGATATTGAAGAGTTTATCGAAAATGACGGAGAAGTTACCGTTGAAAACATAAACTCCATAATAGGGGATAAAAACATAGAGGCAAGAATTATTATAAACAGCGGTATAACTCCCCCGGCTGCCACAAACCCCAAAATGAACCCGGATACCACTCACGACGGCAGCAGCCGAAACGGCTTAAGAAGCTATGAATTTATGGGGGAGAAATATCTCTACAGCGAAAAATTTCTTCACCATAACGGAAATACCTATATGATTCAGGTGTTCCGTCTTTATGAATATGAGACGAATACCTTAAGCTTCTTTGCGCTGCTTTTTGTGGCAGTAAACCTTTTGGGAATTGTTGCTGCATATTTAATAGGCGTTTTAATAAGCCGAAAGTTTTTGAAGCCTGTTACGGATATAACCAAAACCGCCGATAAAATAAGCATTTCGGATCTGAACTTGAGAATACCCGTGCCCGAGGCAGAGGACGAGCTTCGAACCCTGACATTGACCTTTAACGATATGATAGAGCGTCTTGAAGAGTCTTTTAACAATCAAAAGCAGTTTATTTCAGACGCTTCACACGAGCTGAGAACACCTATCTCCGTTATTCAGGGCTATGCAAACCTTATTTCACGTTGGGGAAAAAGCGACCCCGATGTTCTTGACGAGTCTATTGCTTCAATAAAGTCGGAAACCGAATATATGTCGGGAATGATTAACCAAATGCTTTATCTCGCAAAGAGCGAAAAGAAGGAAACAGAGGTTAAAAAGGCTGTTTTCAATTTAAGCGAGCTTGTTTCCGACATTCAAAAGGATTTTTCCGCTATGGAAACTGATGCGGAAATGACCTGTCAAATCGAAGGGGAATACAGCTTTTACGGCGACGAAAATCTTATTAAACAGCTTATCTATATTTTTATAGAAAATGCTGTAAAATACGGAAAGCCCGAAAATAAAAAAATCCGCCTGTCATTGTGGGAGGAAAATTCGGACATTGTTATCGAAATTGCCGATAACGGCATAGGTATTCCCGAAGAGGATCAAAGCCGTATTTTCGAACGCTTTTACAGGGGAGACAAGTCTCGAAATAAGGAAATCCCCGGAACAGGTCTGGGGCTTTCCATAGGAAAGTGGATAGCCGAGGCTCATAACGGAAAAATCACCGTAGCTTCAAAGCTGGGCGAGGGCACAGCCTTCAGGGTAATTCTGCCCCAAACCGAGCCTTCAACAGAAGCTTTGCCAGGCTGAAAACTGTTAAAAATCCATAATATTTATGTTGAAAATTCTTTCAACACTGCTGAAAATTCTTCAGCACTATTGACTTTTTTAAAAATATGTGTTAATCTATAATCACAAAAGGGAGTGTTTCAGCGATTAACACCCCGTAAAATGACTTAGACTAAAACAGCCGCCGTTACTTTTCCAGAGGTTTAGGCGGTTGTTTTTATGAGAAAAAGTATTATAAGTACCAATGTAAGGTATAATATAGCCTTCCAACTCATAATTTCACCCCCTTTCAAAATTGAATTTTGGACTTAACCTCCTTTCAACTTTGAAGTGTGGGGTGTAACCGCCGAATCTATGAAAATCAAACTCCCTTTTGCTTATACATCATTATAATGTAATATAAATAAAATTTCAAGTACTTTTTGCCGAATTTCAATTAGTCTTTTAAAAGCCTTTTAATAGTTTTGGACTGATATAAATTTACAGCTTCTTTTTAACCCAAATAAACCAAAAGCATATTTATATCAGCCGGGGAAACCCCGGAAATTCTTGCAGCCTGACCTATATTAACGGGTCTTACATTTTCAAGCTTTTGACGCGCTTCAATTCTTAATGAGGGAACAAGTGAATAGTCTATATCCTCGGGAATAACCCTTCCCTCAAGCTTTTTAAACTTTTGAACCTGTTCAATCTGTCTTGCAATATAGTCCTCATATTTAATCTGAATATTGACCTGTTCTCTGACTTCATCGGGAAGTTCCGGTCTTTCCGGGTCGATTTCCTTAAGGGCGTCATAGCTTGCTTCAGGTCTTTTTATAAGCTCCGAAAGTTTTGCTCCGTTTGAAAGCTCCCTTGTACCCAGTTCTCTTAAAAGCTTATTAACATTAGATTTCGGACTGATGTTGATTTTTTTAACCCTTTTTATTTCCTCTTCCGTTAAATGCTTTTTTTCAAGAAAAGCGGCATATCTTTCATCGCTTATAAGACCTAATTTTCTGCCGTATTCCGTCAGACGAAGGTCGGCGTTGTCCTGTCTTAAAAGCAGTCTGTATTCGGCTCGGCTTGTCATCATTCTGTAGGGTTCTTTGCTTGTTTTGGTAACAACGTCGTCAATCAAAACACCTATGTACCCCTCGGATCTGTCAAGAAGGAAAGGCTTTTCGCCTTTGACGTAAAGAGCTGCGTTAATGCCTGCCATAATTCCCTGAGCCGCCGCCTCCTCATAGCCGGAGGTTCCGTTAAACTGACCGGCACAGAAAAGACCGCCTACGTCCTTCATTTCAAGGCTTAATTTAAGCTGGTTCGCCGCAAGACAATCATATTCAATAGCATAGGCGTTTCGCATAATCTTAACATTTTCCATTCCGGGAACGGTTCTGTACATTTTGATTTGAACATCGGCGGGCAGAGACGAGCTCATACCCTGAACATACATTTCGTTTGTGTCTTCGCCCTCCGGCTCAATGAAAAGCTGGTGTCTGTCTCTGTCTTCAAAACGAACAACCTTGTCCTCAATTGAGGGGCAGTACCTCGGGCCTGTGCCCTTAATAACTCCGCCGTATAAGGGTGAGCGGTCAAGATTTTCTCTTATAATTTTGTGAGTTTCATTGTTCGTATATGTTAAATAACAGGGAATCTGTTTCCGTGAAATATCCTTGTGTTCATTTTCAAATGAAAAAGGAACGGTTTTTTCGTCCCCCTCCTGAATTTTCATTTTCGAAAAGTCAAGGCTTCTCTTGTCAACTCTTGCGGGAGTACCTGTTTTAAATCTCTGAAGCTTTATGCCCAAAGACATAAGGCTTTGGCTCAGCTGAATGGAATTTCTCATACCGTTGGGGCCGCTTTCGATTATTGTGTCGCCGTAAAGACATCTTGCTTTGAGATATGTTCCTGTGCATAAAACTGCGGCTTTACATTCGTAAATGTTTCCGCTTTCAATTCTTACTCCCGTTACCTTTTTGTTTTCGTCGGTTAAAATTTCAGCCACCTCGCCCTGTTTAATGTCCAGGTTGGGAGTGTTCTCCATAGTTCTCTTCATTTCAGTATGATATTTTGACTTGTCCGCCTGAGCCCTTAAAGAATACACCGCAGGGCCTTTGCCTGTGTTTAACATTCGGCTCTGAAGATAGGTTTTGTCTATGTTTTTGCCCATTTCGCCGCCTAAGGCGTCAATCTCTCTAACCAAATGACCCTTTGAAGTACCTCCGATTGAAGGGTTGCATGGCATCATAGCTATGCTGTCAAGGTTAAGGGCAAAAATTATTGTTTTAAGCCCCATTCTGGCAGAAGCCAAAGCCGCCTCACAGCCTGCATGACCAGCCCCTATAACAACCACGTCGCAGATGTCTGCCGTATAATAATTACTGTTTTCCATAACCGCACCTCAAATTACTTTATTACTTACCCAAACAGAACTCCGAAAATATCTTATCAATTACGTATTCTTCAAGGCTTTCGCCTAAAATTTCACCCAAAGAGGAATAAGCGTCTGTTAAATCCATAGACAAAAAGTCCTGAGGGAAGCCCCCTTCGGCTGTGGCAATTACGTTTTCAAGAGATTTTTCCGCTGCTCTCAGGGAGCTTAAGTTTCTCTCGCTTAAAACAGCCGCTTCGCCGCTTATATTGACCTCTCCCCCCAAAAACATAACCTTAAGCCTTTCGAAAACATCGTCAAGCCCCATATCCTCTTTAACCGAAGCGTTAATCGTGTTTTCTTCACCTATATAGCTTATAACCTCGTTTTCAATTCCGGCGCTGCCCAAATCGCTTTTATTTATGATTGCAATAGCCTTTCTTCCTTTGGCATATTCCAAAATCTTAATATCCGTTTCGTCAAGTGCCTTTGAGCCGTCAAGCATAATAAAAATAACATCTGCACTGTCGGCATATTCAAATGACTTGTCAACGCCTATTTTTTCAATAACGTCTCCTGTCTGCCTAATTCCGGCAGTATCTGTTATATTAACGGGTATGCCCTTTATGTTTACGCTTTCTCTTAAGGCGTCTCTTGTGGTTCCGGCAATGTCGGTTACGATAGCCCTGTCCTCATCTAAAATATAGTTTAAAAATGAGCTTTTGCCTACGTTAGGCTTTCCCAAAATAACGGCGTTTATACCTGCTGTTATTATTTTGCCGTAGGCTGCGCCTTCAATAAGCCCTCTGACTTCCGAAAGAGCCTTTTTCGCAGCTTCCTTTGCGGCGGCGGTTGTGATCTCTTCTTCATCGTGTTCGGGATATTCTATAGCCGCTTCAATGGTCGCTTCCGTCAGCAAAATACTTTCTCTTATTTTACGGATTTTTTCCGAAAGCCTGCCCCCTAATTTTGACAAAGCCGCTTTTTTTGAAGCGTCTGTCTTAGCGGAAATTATATCCGCCACAGCTTCAGCTTGGGCAAGGTCTATTCTTCCGTTTAAAAATGCCCTTTTTGTAAATTCTCCCCCTTCGGCAAGCCTTGCCCCTGATTTAAGACAGGCCCTTAAAACCCCCGAAACAGCCGCAGTTCCTCCGTGGCAGTTTATCTCCACAACGTCCTCTTTCGTGTAGGTTTTGGGGGCTTTCATAAGGCTCACCAAAACCTCGTCAACTACAGAGCCGTCAAGAACAATGTTTCCGTAGGTGATTGTGTGAGACTTTATTTCTTCAACGGGCTTTCCGCTTTTGGGTATGAAAATTTTTTTGAGTATAGTAAGGGCTTCAGAGCCGCTTAATCTGACAATTCCGATACCGCCGCTGCCTATGGGGGTAGAAATTGCCGCTATGGTATCGTCTAAATTAACCTTTAAATTCATATCTACCTCAGTACTTCTCTACATTCACCTTATGAACTCTGCATTCAAGTCCCAAATTCTTCTTACAAATAGCGTTAAACTGCTTACAGTTATCACTGCAGTAGAAAATATGACTGCCTTCGGTTTCTTCACCTGTCATAGAAAGCTTTTCAAGACAGCTTTTCATACTTCGGGCTGTTTCCATAGCCGGGTCTACAATATGAACCTCGTCACCCATAAATTCCCCTATTGTCTTTTTAAGCATAGGGTAGTGGGTACAGCCCAAAATCAGTGTATCTATGTTCTTTTCCTTAAGCTCCTGTAAATATGTTTTTACCGTAAGCTTTGCAATATCGTTTTCGGTAAAGCCCTCTTCCGCCAAGGGAACAAACAGAGGGCACGCCTTTTGAAAAACCTTAATACTGCTGTCTTTGGCTTTAATTCCGTTTTCATAGGCTCCGCTGTTTATAGTAGCCTGAGTGCCTATTACACCTACTCTGCCGTTTTTCGTGGCGGCAAGACAGCTTTCAACCCCGGGCCCTACAACTTCGGTTATAGGCAGGTCAAACTCAGCCCTTAAGGCTTCAAAGCAGTTTGAACTGACGGTGTTGCAGGCGATTATAACGGCTTTAACATTGTTTTTAATCAAAAATCTCATTATCTGTCGGGAAAACTCCGTAACCGTCTCTTTAGACTTAGACCCGTAGGGAACTCTTGCGGTGTCTCCGAAATAAATTGTGTCTTCATTGGGCAGTTCTTTTATAACCTGCTTAACAACGGTCAGTCCCCCCACTCCCGAATCAAAAATCCCTATGGGGCGCTTATCCATAATTATCTCTCCTTACCGCAAAGAGCTGTTTCAATAAGCCTGTCAATAAGCTCCGGTGTATCTATGCCCCTGTCTTTAAAAAGCATGGGGTACATACTTATAGATGTAAAGCCCGGCAGTGTGTTAATCTCGTTGAAAATAACCTCTCCGCCTTCCTTAACGAAAAAGTCCACCCTTGAAATACCCTTGCAGTCAAGGGCTTTATAGATTATACCCGCATATTCTCTTATTTTTTCTCTTGTTTCTTTGGGCAAGTCAGCCGGAATAACTGTTTTGGACTCGGCGTTGTTATACTTAGCGTCATATGAATAAAACTCTTCAGCCGCCAAAACTTCACCTACGCCGCTTATTTGAATTTCGTCATTTCCCAAAACGGCGGTTTCAACCTCACGTCCCGAAATAAATTCTTCTATAATAATAGTCTTGTCGTTTTCAGCCGCAAGTAAAATTCCGTCCCTGGCTTCCTCTCTGTTGTGAGCCTTGCTGACACCTACGGAAGAGCCTGCTCTTGAAGGCTTTATAAAACAGGGAAAGCCCAGTTTTTCTTCTATGACCGAAAGAGCCTGTTCCATATCGAAATTATTTTTGTGAAGGGCAATATGCTTTGCCTGAGGAACTCCGGCTTTTTCAACAATTATTTTTGTGTATTCCTTATCCATTGAAACAGCGGAGCTCAAAACGCCGCAGCCCACGTAGGGTATGCCTGACATTTCAAACAGCCCCTGAATTGTTCCGTCCTCGCCGCCTTTTCCGTGCAATACAGGGAAAATCACGTCAACGGGTATACTTTTAAGCTTGTCGCCTACAATTCTGAACAGCCCTCTGTGTTCTGTGCTGGGGCTTAAAATACAGGTGGCGGCGTAGCTTTCCCAATTGCCCTCCGTAATATTGTCTATAGAGCCGTCATAAAGCTTCCATTCGCCTTTTTTTGTTATATAAACGGGAATATATCTGTATTTATCCTGCGGCATATTCCTCATAATCGCAGCAGCAGAAATTTTAGAGACCTCATGCTCGGAGCTTATACCTCCGAAAATGACAGCCACAACCTTCTTGCTCATTAAACATCCCTCTTTTCTTTTCTATATAATAACCGCTTTAACTGACATTGTCAATAAAAATTCGCAACAGTTCAATAATTCAGTATATGCGGATAACTGTCTTTCTTCTAATTTTTTTATACAATTATTTTCTCAAGACTTGAAATCCAAAGCTTAACACAGGCGTCGCTTGGCATTCTCCAGTCACCTCTGGGGCTTAAGGAGACAGAACCTACCTTAGGCCCGTCGGGAACAGCCGAACGCTTATACTGCTGAGCGAAAAATCTGTAATAGAACTTTTTAAGCCACTTAAGGATAGTTTTTTCGTCATACTTACCCTTAAAAGCAACATTAGCCAAATAAAATATTTTTTCGGGAGGAAAGCCCGTTCTCATCATACAGTAAAGGAAGAAATCATGAAGCTCGTAAGGCCCTACAATGTCCTCTGTTACCTGTGAAATTGCTCCGGCTTCGTCGGGAGGAAGAAGCTCCGGGGAAACAGGGGTATCCAAAATATCATAGAGGATTTCCTTAAGTCTGCCGCCGCCGAAATCAGCAAAATATTTTATAAGGTATCTTATAAGGGTTTTGGGTATGGAGCAGTTTACGTTATACATTGACATATGGTCGCCGTTATATGTGGCAAAGCCCAAAGCAAGCTCCGACAAGTCCCCCGTTCCTATAACAAATCCGCCGTATCTTGAAGCCAAATCCATTAAAACCTGTGTTCTCTCTCTTGCCTGTGAGTTTTCATAGGTTAAGTCGTGAACCGCTTCATTGTGACCTATATCCTTAAAATGCTGTCTTACGGCATCGGCTATTTTTATTTCTTCAAAGCTTGTGCCTAAAACCTCACAAAGCCCCGCTGCGTTGTTTCTGGTTCTTTCGGATGTGCCGAAGCAGGGCATACTTACGGTATGAATACCCTTTACGTCAAGTCCTGCAAGGCGGAAGGCTTCAGCCGCAATAAGCAAGGCGTGGGTTGAATCGAGCCCCCCTGAAACCCCTATAACAACGTCCTTAACACCAACGTGAAGAAGTCTCTTTTTAAGCCCTGCCGCCTGAACGGCTATAATTTCACGGCATCTTTCCTCTCGCTTGTCCTCGTCGCTCGGTACGAAGGGAGCAGGGTCGATTTCTCTTAAAAGGTCGTTATTTTCAGCCCAAATATAGGGAAAGGTTATATATTCATAGCCCTCCGCAGAGGTTCTGAAGCTTGTGTTTCTGCGTCTTTCACAGTCTATAAGACCTAAATCAAGGTCGCAGACTGTCATATTATTCTCGTCAAAAAGCTTGCTTTCGGCTAAAAGTCTGCCGTTTTCGCAGATAAGCCTGTGGCCTGAATAAACCACGTCTGTTGTTGACTCCCCTTCACCGGCACAGCTGTAAACATAGCCGGCAATAAGTCTTGCGGACTGGTTCTTCACAAGGTCGCGTCTGTAGGCGGCTTTGCCTGTGATTTCGTTTCCGGCAGAGGGGTTGAAAATAACAGCCGCTCCGGCAAGAGCGTGATAAGACGAGGGGGGAACACAAGCCCACAAATCCTCGCAGATTTCCACTGCAAAAGCTCCTTCTTCAAAGCCTTCAGGCATAAAAACAAGCCTTGTGCCGAAAGGCACCTTTTCACCTCTCAGGTCTATTACAGTGTTTTCCTTAGGCGCAGTCTCAAAATATCTCTTTTCGTAAAATTCGTTATAATTGGGTATGAAGGTTTTGGGGACTATGCCCAAAATTTCACCGTCATAAATAACAGCCGCTGTGTTATAGAGCTTTCCCAAAACTGAAAGGGGCAGACCCACCACGAAAACAGGGGTCATTCCTCTGCTTTTCTCCTTTATTTCAAAAAGACCGTCCACAGCGCCCTCAAGCAGTGTTTTCTGTAGGAATAAATCTCCGCAGCTGTAGCCCGTTATGCACATTTCCGGAAAAACCGCACCGAAAACGCCTTTTCTGTCTGCTTCTTCCATTAATTCAGTTATTTTTTCTACATTATAATAAACCTCTGCTACCTTTACCTCGGGGCAAAGGGCAGCGCACCTAACATATCCGAATTTCATATAGATACCTCTCAAAGCTTGATTTCAAAATTTAATAGTATTAAAGGCATTATACCACAAAAGTTACATTATAAAAACGGTTTTTTTAAAAAATTTATTAAAATTTATAACAGTTCAGCCGGTTGATTTTCAAAACGTCTGCTTTTTATCGGGCTGCCGCTTTGGGGCTTATAATTTAGAAGCTTTCACATAAACAATATCTTAGCTGCTGCTCAAAAAAAGTGATTTTATCATTATTTTATCATTGTAAAAAATTCTTCGGTGTGATACAATAAAACTAACTATAAGATGAACGGGAGGTTTTTCGTTATGGAAAAGGATATTTTGGAAATTTTGGAAAAAGACAGCCGTATTACGGCGGAGGATATAGCGGTAATGCTGGGGAAGCCCGTTGAAGAGGTAAACGCCTGTATTAAAAAAATGGAAGACGAAAGACTTATCTGCGGCTATACTATTTTAGCAGACTGGGACAAGGTCGAAAAGGAATATGTTATAGCTATGATAGAGGTTAAGGTTACACCTCAAAGAGACGCAGGCTATGAGGCTATTGCAAAGAGAATTTATAAATTCGACGAGGTTAAAAGCGTTTATTTAATGTCGGGGGCTTATGACTTTATGGTTCTTATGGAAGGCAAAAACATAAAGGAAATTTCCCACTTTATTTCTTCAAAGCTTTCAACTTTAGATTCCGTAACAAGCACAGCCACACACTTCGTTCTTAAGAAATATAAGGACTACGGAATTGTTATGGATGATGACAAGCTTGCAGATGAAAGGATGATTGTTTCACCATGAGTTTTGTTGCCAAGCACATAGAAGAAATGCCTCCGTCGGGCATAAGAAAATTTTTTGACGTTGCAAACGAAATAGAAGGCGTAATTTCTCTGGGCGTAGGCGAGCCTGATTTTGAAACCCCCTGGGCTATTAAAGAAAGAGGAATTTATACCATTGAAAACAAAAGGCTTGTTTATTCTTCAAATGCCGGTCTTTTGGAGCTTAGAGAAGAAATAAGCAATTATTTAAAGAACACCATAGGCGTTAAATATACCCCTAAGGGTGAAATTCTCGTTACGGTCGGCGCAAGCGAGGGTATAGACGCAGCCTTAAGAGCCGTAATTAACCCCGGCGACGAGGTTTTGGTTGTTGAGCCTTCTTATGTTTCCTATAAGCCCTGTGTAGTTATGGCAGGGGGCTTTCCCGTTGTTATAGAAACCACAGAGGAAAATGACTTCAGACTTAAGCCCAAGGATCTCCTTGAAAAAATAACTCCCAAAACAAAGGCTTTAATTTTGCCTTATCCCAATAACCCCACAGGGGCTGTTATGGAAAGAAGCGACCTTGCCGCAATCGAAAAGGTGCTTAAATATCGTGACATTGTGGTTATTTCGGACGAAATTTATTCAGAGCTTACCTACGGAGAGGATAAGCACGTTTCTATAGCTTCCTTTGAAAGTATGAGAGACAAAACAATCGTTTTAAACGGCTTTTCAAAGGCTTTCGCTATGACGGGCTGGAGACTGGGCTATGCCGCAGGACCTAAAGACATTATTGCCGCAATGACCAAAATCCACCAGTACATAATTATGTGTGCGCCTACTGTCAGTCAGTACGCAGGCATAGAAGCCCTTACAAGCTGCCGCAGCTCAGTGGAAAAAATGAAAAAGGAATATGACGCAAGACGAAGAGTTATGAGAAAGGGCTTTTTGGATATGGGGCTTGAATGCTTTGAAGCTTTGGGAGCTTTCTATCTCTTTCCAAGTATTAAGTCAACGGGACTTTCAAGCGATGAGTTTGCGGAAAGACTTCTTTTTGAAGAAAAGGTTGCTGTTGTTCCCGGTACTGCTTTCGGAAAATGCGGCGAGGGCAATATAAGATGCTCCTATGCATATTCCATTGATGAAATAAAGACAGCTTTGGAACGTATTGCAAGATTTGTAAAAAAGGTAAAAGCAGAGAAAGACTGATTTAATGAGTAGGATGTAAATCTGAGACAAGGCGGCGAAGCCGCCAATCGCAAAAAGTTGACAGACTTTTTGCGAAAGAGGAGCAGCAGCTTAATAAGTCTTATTTTCGTACTTGTACGGAAATAAACGAATGAAGCTTGCTGCGACGAGCCTCCCCTTGGAGGGGAGCTGCTGAACGAAGTGAAGCTGAGAGGTGGAGCGGCTTCCATTTTTATTAAACTGATTTTTATCTAAAGTTAGGGGTGAATCTATTATGGCATATGAAGAACTTAAAAAAATTATAGACGAAAGCGACAACATTGTTTTTTTAGGGGGAGCAGGCGTCTCCACAGAAAGCGGCATACCCGATTTCAGAAGCGAAACAGGGCTTTATTCCGCAAAGAAGAAATACGGCTACCCTCCTGAAACACTTTTAAGCCACAGTCTTTTTATGAAAAAACCTGAGCTTTTTTATAAGTATTACAAGGAAAACCTTATTTGTACGGAAGCTAAGCCAAACAACGCCCACTATGCTCTTGCTAAGCTTGAAGAAATGGGCAAGCTCAGAGCCATAGCCACACAAAACATAGACAATCTTCACCAAATGGCAGGCAGCAAAAACGTTTACGAGCTTCATGGCTCAGTTTATCGAAACAACTGTATGCGCTGCGGAAAATATTTTGACCTTGAAGCTATGTTAGACTTAGGGGAGGGCGTTCCCAAATGTCCCGAATGCGGAGGTCTTATTAAGCCCGATGTCGTTCTCTATGAGGAAGGTCTTAACGATTACGTTTGGGGAAACGCCGTAAAGTATATTTCCAGAGCCGATGTTCTTATTGTGGGGGGAACATCCTTGGTTGTTTATCCTGCCGCAGGCTTGGTTAATTATTACAGAGGAGACAAGCTTGTTCTTATAAACAAAAGTGAAACAGCCTTTGACTCCCATGCGGATTTGGTTATCCATGATGCAATAGGAAAGGTGCTGAAAGAGGTTGTTTTAGACAGATACTGACAAGAGGGGAATCGGCTGCAATATGATTAACAGCAATAATTTTTCAGACAACTGTCTGCACGGAAGAAAAATTAAATTTAAATATAATAATAAATTTTATGTTATAAACAAGCCGGTTGAAAATCTTAAAGATATAGATAACAACAAATATTATTTTTTGGATGTCGAAAACAATTCATACCTATATTTTGATAATTATGTCAGTTTGTCAAACAATGCAGCTTTAGAAGGAAAAGCCTTAAGAGAATTAAAGGACGCAATTGAAATTATATCAGTTGAATATGATAAGAAAAAAGAATTTCTTTATGCGCTCAAGTTTAATAATGAGATTGAGTTTTTCTGCGGCAATTCAGAATGCTTTAAAACCAATTATTCTGTTGACGGAGTTCTGAAGCACGCTGTGGATATACTACCGCCTTTTGCTAAATGGGGTGAAAACAAAGAAACAACACAGTATTTTGATACTATAGAAGATTTGGAAAAGGATTTTCATTTTGACGGCAAGCCTTTAAATAAATTGTGGGATATAATTGAAATAAAATGTATACTTTAAAATATTACTTTTTCATACTTTAAAATATTACTTTTTCAAGCCGCTTGACAAGAGCAGGGTTCTTTGATAATATTATTGATGTATGGCATATCTGAAAGCCACTTTCGGGGGTATGGTTTTCAGATATGCCTTAAGAAGATTAGAATTTTTTTACAGCGCTTTTAGGAGGTGCGATGATGACAGAAATGTATGATGAAGGTCTCGCCAATATTTTGGTTGTAGGCGTAGGCGGAGCAGGGGGAAACGCCGTAAACCGTATGATAGAAAACGAAATCGGCGGAGTTAATTATTTGGCGGTAAATACCGATGTTATGGCTTTGGATCAGAGCCTAACCCCTGAGGACAACAGAATTGTTATAGGCAAAAAGGTAACAAGAGGCTTAGGCGCAGGAGGCAGACCTGCAGTAGGCTATGACGCCGCTAAGGAAAGCAAGGACGAAATCAGTGCAAGACTTGAGGGAGCAGATATGGTGTTTATCACTGCCGGAATGGGCGGCGGAACAGGCACAGGGGCAGCGCCCTTAATTGCCGACCTTTCAAAGAGTATGGGCGCCCTTACAGTTGGGGTTGTTACAAAGCCCTTTACATTTGAAGGCAGAAAAAGAGCAAGATTTGCTGAAGAGGGTATAAACAGTATTAAAGACGCTGTTGACACTCTTATTGTTATTCCCAATGAAAACCTTATAGGCGTTTCCAACAAAAATACTACCTTAAACGACGCCTTTAAAATGGCTGACGAGGTTCTTATGCAGGGTGTTTCCGGCATTTCAAACCTTATTTCAAACACAGGTATCATTAATGTAGACTTTGCGGACGTAAAAACAATTATGAGCAATAAGGGCATTGCCCATATGGGCATAGGCACAGCGGACAACGTAGCGGAGGCTATGCTCGAAGCAATAAATTCACCCTTGCTTGAAACATCTATAAACGGAGCAAAATATGTTTTGGTAAACATTACCGGAGACGAAAACTTAAGCCTTTACGATGTAAACGAGGCTATGACACCTGTTGAGGAAATTGTTGACCCCGACGCGGAGATTATTTTCGGTACTTCCGTAAACAACAACCTTAAGGGCGACGTAATCGTTACTCTTGTGGTAACAGGTCTTTCAGGTTCAGGGGCTGTTCAGCCGGAGCAGACCTATACCGCTCCCGTTCCCGCTGAGAGAACAATTCAGCCAGCGGTTCAAAGAGAGCCTGTTCAGCCTGTGTCAAATACTCCTCACAGAGACAATTCTTCCTTTGTTCTTGAAAGAGAGGAAAGACAGCCCGGTGAGGAAAACACAGAAAGATTTAAAAATGCGGAAATAAATATTCCCGACTTTTTAAGAAGAAGATCTTAAAACAAATATAATTTTTTAACTTTAACTGCGCCCGTAAATTTTTACGGGCGTAAAAAGTATTAGGAGAAATGTTTTTATGGTACAAAATTTAAAGGCTTTTTATAACAGGGGACTGACTGCCCTTGAAAGATACGGCTTTTCCGCCTTGATTTGTATGTCCTTTTACAGACTTAAAAGACTTCTGTTTGAAAGCTCATATAACAGCCTTGCCTTAAAAAGAGATAAATTTGTATTTAAAACAACGGAGCTTAAGCTTAAGCCCCTTATTTCCTTTGTTGTGCCTATTTATGATGCCGAAGAAAATTATCTGAAAGAATGCATTGACTCGGTTTTAAACCAAACATACAATAATTTTGAGCTTGTTTTGGATTGCGATGCTTCAAGCAGTGAAGATATTCAAAAGGTTTTAAAGGAATATGAGGGCAGAAACAAAATTAAAGTCATTTACCAAAACGAAAGAAATAGCCTTTCATTCTGCACTAACATAGGCATAGAAGCAGCAGAAGGGGAGTTTATTGCCATTTTAAACTGCAATGATATTTTAGCCCCCAATGCCTTATATGAAATTACAAAGCTTTTAAATGAAAATCCTTCTCTTGACTTTATTTACACAGACGAATACCAAATTGACGGAAGAAGCAAAAAAAGAAGTCTACCTCTTTTTAAGCCCGACTATTCACCGGACACTCTTTTAAGCTTTATGTATACCGGCAGCTTAAACCTTTACAGACGAAGCATTATAAAGGAAACAGGGGGCTTAAGAGAATACTTTGAAGGCAGTGAACTTTATGACCTTGTTTTGAGATTTTGCGAAAAAACAGATAATATAGGGCATATTTCAAAGGCTTTATATCACAGAAGAAAAAAATCTAAGCTAAATTCTTCTAATTCACAAAATAACTTTACTTCATCGCCGGTTTACAGACTTAAAGATGAAGCCTTAAAAAGAAGAGGAATAAAGGGCAAACTTGAAGCCGTGGAGGGAACAGATCAGTTCAGAGTTGTTTATGACGTACCCAAAAATGCTCTTGTCAGCGTAATCATACCCTCAAAGGATAATTTCGAGGTTTTAAAAAGATGCGTTTTAAGCATTATTCAAAAGACAGAGTATAAGGAATATGAAATTATTGTTGTTGACAACGGCAGCAGTGAAGAAAACAAAAAAGCAATTTCTAAGCTTTGCAGTGAAAACAACATTATTTATCACTATGAAAAAGAGGATTTTAATTTTTCAAGAATGTGCAATAAGGGTGCGGAGCTTTCAAAAGGGGACTTTCTTCTTTTCTTAAATGACGATACTGAAATTATCGAGGTCAAATGGCTTGAAAGAATGGCAGGGCAGGCAGCTCAGCCGCATACGGGTGCAGTGGGGGCAAAGCTTCTCTACCCCAATTCAACACTTATTCAGCACGACGGCGTTATAAATCTGCCTGTAGGCCCCGGGCACGCTCTTCTGCACGCCAACGACAATTCAGCCTTGGATTTAGACAGAAACAAATTCGATTTTAATTATCTTTCCATAACTGCTGCCTGTCTGTGTGTAGACAGAAACAAATTTTACGAAGCAGGGGGCTTTTTTGAAGGGCTTAAGGTAGGCTATAATGACGTTGACCTTTGCTTTAAGCTTTATGAAAAGGGTTATTTAAACATTGTCAGAAACGATGTGGTTTTATATCACTATGAGTCCCTCAGCAGGGGAGACGACCAAAGAAGTCTTGAAAAGCTGAAAAGACTTGACGCCGAAAAAGAAATTCTTTTTAACAGACATCCTGATTTACAGGGAAAAGACCCTTATCATAATATTAACTTGGCAAAAAACAGACTTGACTTTGCTGTTGACTGCTACAGACCTGTGGGCTGCAGCAGTATTTTCGAAAGAGACAGTCTTATTGAAACAGATAAAATTAAAGGCAAAGTATACAACATTTTTGACGGCGACATTTATGATATAAGGTGTCAGGCATATTTGGAAAATGTTCCTTTAAAAGGCTTTTGGAAAAAGTATATGATTTTATTATCTTCTGAAGGAAAAGCCTATGCCTTCAACACCGAAATTTATATAGACCCCGAAAGCTGTCTGAAGGGCAAAATCGATAAGGGCGGATTTTGCTGTTATATAGAAAAGGACTTTTTGAAAAAGGGTGTTTATGAAATAGGAGCTGTTTTTGAAAGCCCTGTATTTAATAAAAAGTATGTAATTTTCTTTGGTAAAAATATAAATTTTTAACAAAATAAAGGCTTTCACCTCTCAGTCAGCTTCGCTGACAACTCCCCTCAAGGGGAGCCTTGAAGAATACTTCATCTGAAAGCATTTCTACTTAATAAAAATTTGAAATTTAAGCAAAAATAGTTTGATTATAGAAGATTGTTGTGCTAAAATAGATGTTAAGATAATATGTCTGTTTTATAATAGAAAAAATCTACAGACATATACCAAAAACTATTGAAAGGGGCTGTTATAATTATGGCTGTTGACCTTAAAGACAAAAAAATAATTCTTACAATAGGCAGAGAATTCGGCAGCGGCGGCAGAAAAATCGGCTCGCTCATCTCCGCAAAATTAGGTATACCCTTTTATGATAAAGACCTGCTTAACAGAGCAGCGGCAGACAGCGGAATTGACGCCGAAACCTTTGACAAAATGGACGAAAAACGCTGTACATCTCTCTTGTTTTCATTTGTAAGAAGGCTTGAAAAATCAGGCAGCAGACCGGAACACGATGACACCGGTATTTTAAGTATGAATGAACGTCTTTATCTCATTCAAAAGCAGATTATAAAGAACATTGCCAAAGAAGGCTCCTGTATAATTATGGGAAGATGTTCAAATATTACCTTAAAAAAAGATCCCGACGCTGTTCATATTTTTATTAAGGCTAACCACGATTTTAAGGTTCAAAATCTTAATAAGCTTAAAAAGCTTGAAAAAAATGCGGCTGAAAAGCTTATTAAAGATACGGATAAGGAAAGAGCCGCATATTTTAAATATTATACAGGCGGCTTAAAGTGGGGTCAAAGCGAAAACTATAACTATATTATAGACAGCTCCGTTTTAGGTCTTGAAGGTACGGCTGATCTTATATGCGATATGGTTTTAAAAAAGCTTAATATACATAACTAAAATATTAATACAATATAAGAGGTGTTTTATATGAAAAAGGTAAATTTGGCGGTAGTAGGCGCAACAGGTATGGTAGGAAGAACCTTTGTTAAGGTTTTGGAGGAAAAGGATCTTCCAATCGAAAATATTTGGTTCTTTGCTTCAAAGCGTTCCGCAGGCAGTACTATAACATTTAAGGGCAAGGAATATACTGTTGAAGAGCTGACAGAAGAGAGCTTCGACAGAGGCATTGACATTGCTCTCTTCTCGGCAGGGGGAAGCACAAGCGAAAAGTTTTCACCTATTGCGGCTGAAAAAGGCTGTGTAGTTATCGACAACTCCTCCGCTTGGAGAATGGACCCCGAAGTTCCCCTTGTTGTTCCCGAAGTAAACCCCGAGGACGTAAAGTGGAACAAGGGCATTATTGCAAACCCCAACTGCTCCACAATTCAGGCTGTAGTGGCTTTAAAGCCCCTTGACGACGCTTTCGGAATTAAAAGAGTTGTTTATTCAACATATCAGGCAGTTTCCGGCGCAGGCAGAGCCGGCTGGGAGGATTTGGAAAACGGTCTTAAGGGCGAAGAGCCTAAGAAGTTTCAGCATCCCATTGCCAACAACTGCTTACCCCATATAGATGTATTCACTCCCGGCGGATACACAAAAGAAGAAATCAAAATGATCAACGAAACAAGAAAGATTTTGCATAAGCCCGATCTTCGTGTAACGGCAACCTGTGTAAGAGTTCCCGTATTCAACTCACACAGCGAATCTATTAACGTTGAGCTTGAAAAACCCATTTCCGTTAAAGAGGTTGTTGATACACTTGCTCAGTCCGACGGCATTATAATCGAAAACGACTTTATGCACGACGAATATCCTCTTGCTATTCAGGCAACAGGCACTGACGAGGTTTATGTAGGAAGAATAAGACGTGACAACTCAGTTGAAAACGGCATCAACATCTGGGTTGTTGCAGACAACATCAGAAAAGGCGCTGCTTCAAACGCAGTTCAAATCGCAGAATATATGATTAAAAACGATTTGGTTTAAGGAGGGATTTATATGTCGCTTTTTACCGGTGCAGGGGTTGCAATAGTTACCCCCTTTAAAGAGGACGGTTCAGTTAATTATGACGCTCTTGAAAGAATGATTGAATTTCAGATTAAAAATGAAACAGACGCTATTATTATCTGCGGAACAACAGGCGAGGCTTCTACTCTGACGGATGATGAGCAAATCGACACTATTTCATGTGCCGTTAAGGCTTCAGCTAAGAGAGTTCCCGTAATTGCCGGGGCAGGGTCAAACGATACGAAGCATGGCTGCGAGCTTTGCAAGAGAAGCGAAAAGGTGGGTGCAGACGGTCTTTTGATTGTTACACCCTATTACAACAAAACCACACAGAAGGGTCTTGTGGAATATTACAAGTCAATGGCAGGCAGTGTAAATATTCCCGTAATTATGTACAGCGTAGCAGGCAGAACAGGGCTTAACATTAATCCCGAAACAGTTTATAAGCTTTGCGATGTTGAAAACGTTGTAGCTATTAAAGAAGCTTCGGGAAATATCGGTCAGGTTGCGGAAATCGCAGCTCTCTGCGGTGACAGAATTGACATTTACTCAGGCAATGACGATCAAATTCTTCCTCTTCTGTCCTTAGGCGGAAAGGGTGTTATTTCCGTTTTGTCAAATGTTGCTCCCAAAAATACACATGATATGGTTATGAAATTCCTGTCGGGAGACATTGAAGGGGCTAAGAAACTTCAGCTTGAAGCAATTAATCTTATTAAAGCCCTGTTTATAGAGGTAAACCCCATTCCCGTTAAGGCAGCCCTTAATATGATGGGTATGGAAGCCGGAGGCTACAGAGCGCCTCTTGTTGAAATGACAGACGAACACTTAAAGGTTCTCGAAAATGCAATGAAGAATTACGGTCTGATTTAAGTAATAATTACTTTAAAGGGCTTTTTCTCTAAGAAAGGAGATTGTTTTTTATGATGAAGGATATTGGCATGAGACGCCTTGAAACAGACAGACTTATTCTCAGAAAAATTACCCTTGACGACGGCTCCGCCATGCTTTCAAACTGGGCGTCTGACGAAAAAACAACCGCTTATTTGTCATGGTCTACTCACAAAAACCTTAAGGAGACAAGAGCCGTTATTCACAAATGGGTAGAAGGCTATTCAAGACCCCTGGGCTATAACTGGGGAATTGAAATTAAGGAAACAGGGGAGCTTATAGGCAACATTGAGGTTGTTTCCAAAAACGCCGGTCAGCAGCTGTGTCAGGTTGCCTTCTGTATAGGTTCAAAATGGTGGAACAACGGCTACGCCACAGAAGCCCTTAAAGAGGTTTTAAACTTTCTTCTTAACAAAGTAGGCTTTTATGTGGTTGAAGCCCAGTATCTGGCTGAAAACCCCGCCGCCGGAAAGGTTCTTATGAAAGCCGGAATGATTAAAGACGGAGTTATGAGAAAAAGATATATGGGCAAAAGCGAGCCTATGGAGCTTGTTATGATAAGATACAGCATTATTAAATCGGAGCTTTTCTAAAAAGAGGTAATTACTTATGACAAAAATTATAATGCACGGATATAACGGACATATGGGCAGAGTTATCTGCGATATAGTTTCCAAAGATAAGGACTGTGAAATTGCAGCCGGAATTGACGTTGTGGAAAGCAATGCGCCTTTTCCAACTTTTACCGACATTAACCTTTGTAATGTTGACTCCGATGTTATAATCGACTTTTCCACTGCCTCGGCTGTAGACAGCGTTGTTAAATATGCGGTTAAGAAAAATATCGCCGCTGTTATTTGCACAACAGGCTTAAGTTGCGGTACGCTTTCCCTTATAAAAGAAGCTTCGACTAAAATACCTCTTTTCAGATCCGCAAATATGAGCATAGGCATTAATTTAATTTGCTCTATCTTAAAGAAATATGCTCCTATTTTGGACGAAGCGGGCTTTGATATTGAAATTTTGGAAAAGCATCATAATCTTAAGCTTGACGCCCCCAGCGGAACGGCAATTTTGCTTGCCGACAGCATAAATGAAAGTATGTCGGGCAAATTCGACTATGTCTATGACAGAAGCACTGTAAGAAAACAGAGAGACAGAAGTGAAATAGGCATTTCGGCTATGAGAGGCGGAACTATTGTAGGTGAACACTCGGTTATGTTTGCCGGAAGAAATGAAGTTATTGAGATAAACCATTCCGCACAGTCTAAAGAGGTTTTTGCCGTAGGAGCAGTTAAAGCGGCTAAATTTTCCGCAGGAAAAGCACCCGGTCTTTATGATATGCAGGACGTTATGAAAGAGAGCTTACAATAAAGTTTTACCACTTTACAATCGGGCAAAAAAGCTTTATACTGTTTATAAAGGATGTGAATTTTTATGAAGATGGAAAAAATCAGCGATACCCAAATTAAATTTATACTCACAAAATCCGATTTAATAAGCAGAAATCTGAACTTAAGTGACTTGACACAACAAAACGAAAAAACGTCTCAGCTTTTTAAGGAAATGTTAGACAAGGCTGTTAAAAACTTTAATCTAAATCCCGAAGCTAACCCCTTTATGATAGAAGCTATGCCTATGAATGACGGAATAATGATCTTGATTTCAAAGGTTGAAAGTGACAAGTCCTTAAACAGCGGTTTTGACTTTTTGCCCGAAACATTAAAGTCAGGCAGATACAGGCAGGGTTCTTTTTTGGATTTAAGAGAAGAAGCTGCTCCTCACATAAGCCGGAAAGACGCAAAATACAGCGTTTTTGTTTTTAATTCTATGGACGAAGCTTCACTTGCTTCCAAAAGAATTAACGGCGGCTTTGAAGGCGAAAGCTCACTTCTTAAGCTTAAAGACAGCTTTTATCTGCTGCTTAAAAGAAGAAAAGCCGAAAATGAGCTTATAGCGGATTATTTGGAAACTGCCCTTTCAGAATACGGCAGAAAACATATTTCAAATTCAGTTTCATCAGCCTACATAAGAGAACACGGCGAGGTTATTATAGCAGACAGAGCAATTAACATACTTTCAGATATTTTTTAATACGCACTAAACGAAGGAGAAAAAAGAATGACAAATTTATTTTATTTTTTGAACGGAAGCCTTTCCGATGCTGCGGAAGCTGTAAGCGAAGCAACAACGGCAGCTGAAAGCAGCGGCGGTTTTCACCTTTCGGGAACAGACATAACCTTAATTTTGGTTGTGGTATTGGTTGCTGCAATTGCGGCGCTGTTTTTCTTAAGCCGCTGGGCTTCAAACAAATATGACACCCAGCAGACCCAAATCAATAAAATGAAGCAGCAGGTAACAATCTATGTTATAAGCAAGAAGCACGACAAGCCTTCTAATGTTAATTTACCGAAGGTAGTTATGGAACAGATTCCTAAACTGGGCAAACAAATGAAAATGTATTTTGTTCAGGCAAAAATCGGTCCTCAGATTGTTACTCTTATTACGGAAAAGAATGTTTATAACGCTATCCCAGTAAAGAAAAACGTTAAGGCTGAAATTGCAGGGCTTTATATAGTTTCAATAGCCGGTCTTAAATCCGCTGCTGAAGTAAAGCAGGAGCAAAAAGCCAAAAAACAGGCTGCCAAGGCAAGAGAAAAGGCAGAAAAAGCCGCTGATAAGAGCAAGAAAAAGAAATAAACACATAGAAAAACACCGTCAGAAAATTTTCTTTCGGTGTTTTTATTTTTTATGTATATTTTTTACTTTAGTGTTAATAATATTATTATAAGTGAGTTGAAAAAATTATTTTTCGGTTTGCTTATAATTAAACCGGCAGCTTCCCCCGGTATGCCGGTTTTGGGAAACGGTGAATAATCAGCGTTTCCTTATTACATATCTTAATCCCTCCGCAAAGCCTCCGTTGTCGCAGTCAAGCTCTGTGACATAGCCGGCTTTTTCTTTGCATCCGTCTATTGCGTTGGCTACGGCAATGCCGAAACCGGCAGCTTCTATCATTTCAATATCGTTTTCATTGTCGCCTATTGCCGCAAAGGCAGACAGCGGCTCGCCTAATATATCAGCCAGCTCTTTTATTGCCGTACCCTTGCTTTTACCCTTAGCCGCAAATTCAAATAAGTCTACAGATGAAAAATAGGTTTCCGCATTTATGTCCTTGCCAAGCTTTTCAATAACCTCTTCATATGCCTTATAAAGGTCATTGTGATCACCTATCATAATTATTTTTTGAATATCCCCTGTCATAACGTCTCTTAAATCGTCAACCTGATTTAAGATAAGTGAGGAATTAAAAGCATAACGTTTTGTGACAGGTGTTATGTTTTGAGTATAAAGCTTACTGTCCGCATAGCAAAGTGTATTGGGCACTCTTTTGCAGACTATTTCCGCTACTTTCCTCGCAGTTTCACCGTCTAATAAATTTTCCGTAAGAACCCTTTTACTTTTTGCTTCATAAATTCGGCAGCCGTTATATGCAATTATGTAGTTGCCCTCATAGTCAAGCCCTAAATTTTTTGCAAATATATCAAGAGACATATTTGACCTTCCGCTTGATATAATCACGTTTATTCCTGCTTCTCTTGCTTCTTTAATTGCTTCTATATTTTCCTCGGGAATGCTTTTATCCACTCTTAAAAATGTGCTGTCTAAATCGGTAACAAAATATTTAATCATATTGCCCCTCTCTTTCAGTGTGAAGCAATCGCTCTGTCCACTGCGTCCATTTCTTCCTTTGAAAGTCTGTATCTTGAGTCTTTTTCGTCTCCCTTGCCTTTTCTCACAGGCTTAAGATATGTAAAGCTGCCCTGTCTTGTATAAATTCCCGTAATTACAAAGCCGCTGAAGGTGTTGTCCAACAGAGCTATTGAAAAGGACATATCTCCGCCTACTTCCGGAAATGGATTGTATCTTACAACTCCCACTCTCTGAATTATGTAGGTGAGTCTTTCTTCAACCTCACTCATTTTTGCCAGTATTTCCTGTTCCTGTTTGTCAACAGTTCTGCTCTGCTTAATAAAGTCAACAAACATTTTTTCCAAATTAAGTCCCGCAAAGTCCGAGCCCATAAATTCTTCTACTTCATCGGCTATTTTACCCTGTCTTGATGTCAGGCAGATATTCCAAATAAACAAGATAAGACACACTGCCCCTAAAACCCCGAAAGCAATTAAAACTGCCAAAGGGTTTTCAACAAGACTTAAAACATATTCTTCCATCAGTTATTATCCTCCGTATCAGCGGCATTTTTAATAAGCCCCAAAAAGCCGTCAATTTCATCATCTGAATAAAATTCAAAAACAACCTTTTTAATTTTTCCACTGTCCTTAACCTTTACCTTTGAGCCTACGATTGCGGAAATCTGCTTTTCAAAATAATCGTAGCGGTGAATATCGGGCTTATCGGCTTTTTCTTCTTTGTTTTCAACCCCTTCATCCGGGTTTTGCAATGCCTTGTTTACAAGCTTTTCAGTTTGTCTGACCGACAAGTCTTCTTTAACCACCATTTCCGCAAGCTTTCTTTGAACCTCGTTATTTTCTATGCCCAAAAGAGCCTTACAGTGACCGACAGTAAGAATTCCTTCCTTAAGCATATTCAAAACGGCCTCATCAAGCTTTAACAGACGCATTGAATTTGCAACAGACGATCTGCTTTTGCCTACCTTTTTGGCTATATCCTCCTGTGAAAGCGAAAACTCCTCATTAAATCTTTTGTATGTAGCCGCTTCGTCAACGGGGTTTAAGTCCTCTCTCTGAATATTTTCGATAAGCGCAGTCTGAAGTGCTTCCAACTCACTGTATTCTCTCACAATAACAGGCACTTTCTGAAGCCCTGCAAGCCTTGCGGCTCTATATCTTCTTTCACCGGCAACAATTTCATAGAACTCGCCAATTTTGGTCACTATCAGTGGCTGAATAATGCCCACCTCTTTAATGCTCACCGAAAGCTCTTCTATGCTTTCATTGTAAAACTTTTTTCTGGGCTGTGTTCTGTTAGGCTGAATTTTCATTATATCAACCTCCACAACACTGCCCTTCGGTCTGTTTATTTGCTCTTCGTCTTCGCTTCCCGTATCTATTAATGCACTTAAGCCTCTTGGGTTAAATCCTCTGCCTAAGCCGTGCTTAAATTCCGCCATTATTAAACACCCCTTTTCAAAATTTCTTCAGCAAGTCTTTCATATGCCAATGCACCCTTTGAATTTTTGTCATATATGTTTATGGGAACTCCGTGGCTTGGTGCTTCACTGAGCCTTATGTTTCTGGGAATTATAGTCTTAAGTGATTCCTTATCCAAAACATTTTTAACCTCGTCTACAACCTGAGCCGAAAGATTTGTTCTGGAATCATACATAGTGAAAATAACCCCTTCAACCTTAAGCTCTTTGTTAAGCTTTTTCTTAACAAGACTTATTGTATATAACAGGTCCGTCAAGCCCTCCATAGCATAATATTCACACTGCAAAGGCACCAAAACACCGTCAGCCGCTGTTAAGGCATTAAGTGTCAATATATTAAGAGACGGCGGACAGTCAATAATTATGTAGTCATAATTGCTTTTAAGAACGTCAAGAATATCCTTAAGAAGATATTCCTTTCTTGAAAAGTTTATAAGCTCAATTTCAGCTCCCGCAAGTTCTCTGTTTGCCGGAAGAATATCTATGTTGTCTATACATTCTGCTTTTATAACTGTCTCTTCAAAGCTTGACTCCCCTGTCAAAAGAGTATAATAAGAGTTTTTTATATCTGTCTTTTCTATTCCGTAGCCGCTGGTGGAATTTCCCTGTGGATCTGAGTCTATTATCAGAACCTTCTTGCCTGCTTCGGCTAAATATGCAGCTAAGTTTATAACAGTGGTGGTTTTGCCTACGCCGCCCTTTTGATTTGCCAAAGCATAAATCTTTGCCATAAAAATTACATTCCTTTCTTTTAACTGCCAATTAATCTTTTATAATCTTTTTCTTTAGTCCTCGAAACAGTTCAGCCACAAATCCGCCAAATATCTGCTACGCATATATTTGACGGATTATTGGCGTTCCGCCCGTGTCATATTCAAAAGCTAATCATTTGTATGCAAGCATACAATGCTCAGCTTTTGCTATTCCACGGCTGAACTGTTGCTGAATGTTCCACGTGGAACATTATTCCACACCGTAAAGCTTTCTGTATTTAATCATTTTATCAAGATATTCACTGTCTACAGGCAGCTTTCCCTCTTTAATAGCTTCGATTATATCCACAACAGAGGCAATATTATAAACATTAATTCCGAATTCATCCTTAACCTCTTGAATTGCAGACTTATCTCCGACCTTGCCCTTTTCCATTCTGTCTATGGAAATAACAACACCCATAATATCAACCTTTGCTATGTCATTAATAATAGAAAGACTTTCTCTGACAGCAGTTCCGGCAGTAATAACGTCCTCTATAATAAGAACCTTGTCTCCGTCCGTAAGCTGATGACCTACAATAACTCCCCCTTCGCCGTGATCCTTGGCTTCTTTTCTGTTAAAGCAGTAATCTACATTAATGCCCTTCTTAGCAAGTGCAATAGAAGTAGCAACACAAAGAGGAATACCCTTGTAAGCCGGTCCGTAAAGTACATCGGGCTTAACTCCTGCTTCAATAATACAGTCGGCATAAAACTCGCCCAGCTTTGCAATCTGCTCACCTGTTTTATAGTTGCCCGTATTCACAAAATACGGTGCTTTTCTTCCGCTTTTAAGTGTAAAGTCTCCGAAAGTCAAAACTCCCGCTCCGTACATAAAGTTTATAAAATCATGCTTGTTCATTTCTTTTCCTCCTGAGAATATTTATTAAATCTATTATATAATTTTTTTGAGACAATTACAAGTCATTATTCCAAAGATTCAATTAGTTTTAATAAATCTTCGAAAACTTTTAATGCGTCAGCCACAGGCTCGGGCTTGCTTATATCAACTCCGGCTATCCTAAGCAAGTCAATAGAAAATTCAGAGCTTCCGCCCTTCAAAAACTTAATATAGTTTTCAGCACCGTTTTCATTGAGTATTTTCTCAGACAATGCCATTGCGCATGAAAATCCCGTTGCGTACTGATATACATAAAAAGCAGTATAAAAATGAGGTATTCTCATCCACTCATAGCAAATTTCATCGTCCAAAACTATTCCGTCGCCGAAATATTTAATATTAAGCTGTTTGTAAACCTCTGTAAGGCTTTCGAATGTAAGAGCTTCTCCCCTTTCTGCCATTTCGTGGGCTATAAGTTCAAATTCAGCAAACATTGTCTGTCTGAAAAGAGTTCCTCTAAACTGCTCTAAGAAATAATTTATAAGATAGGCTCTCTTTGTTTTATCTGTCTCCTTAGAAAGAAGATATTTCATAAGCAGCGCTTCGTTTACGGTAGAAGCCACCTCAGCTACAAATATAGTATAGTTTCCGTAAACGTAGGGCTGATTATTCCATGTGTAGTAGCTGTGCATAGAATGACCCATTTCGTGTGCAAGGGTAAACATCGAATTATAGTTTCCGTCATAATTCATAAGAATGTAGGGATGAGTTCCGTAAGTACCCCAGCTGTATGCTCCTCTTCTCTTACCCTTGTTTTCATACTTGTCAATCCAGCCGCTCTCAAGACCGTCTTTAAAAATGCTTATATATTCTTCACCTAAAGGCTTCAGGGCTTCAACAACTGTTTTCTTTGCCTCTTCAAAATCAATCTTTAAATCCACATTTTCCACAATAGGTGTGTAAAGGTCGTAAAAATGAAGTTCATCAACACCGAGCCTGTCCTTTCTTATATTAACATATCTCTGAAGCAAAGGCAGATATTCATTTACGGTCTTAACTAAATTATAGTAAACCTCAAGAGGAATATTATCGCCGTAAAGACAGCTTTCAAGGGAGTTTTTATAATTTCTCACATTGCTTAAATAAATGTCCTTCTTTACACTGGCACTGTAGGTGGAAGCTATTGTATTTTTCAGATTATAAAAGCTTTTATAATAGCTCTTAAATGCATTCCTTCTCAAAACCCTGTCGCTGCTTTCAAGATAAGACTGATATTTGCCGTGGGTCAGACTAAGAGTATTGCCCTTTTCATCCTTAATATTCTCAAAGCGAATATCAGCATTATTTATCATAGAGAAAATATCATCCGGTGCAGAAGCAAGCTCATAAATTCCGGCAAGCATTTCTTCTTTCTCCGTATCTAAAATGTGTCCTTTGTTTCTCAGAAGATTCAAAAGATAATGCTTATAAACTGAGCCCTCTGACGCTGCTTTTACATCATCTTCATTCAAAGCCAAAATTTCAGGCTCAATAAAGGCACAGGCTGAACTGTATTTAACTATTAGTGTATTAGCCTTACCGCATAAGCCCTGATAAAAATTATTTTCGGTGTCCTCGTGACTTCTTAAATTGACATAAACATAAAGCCTGTCAACAAGTCTGCTTACCTTTTCGTCTGCTTCGAAAATTTCAAACATATTGTTGACTGTCAATTTACCCTTATAGGCAGCAAGCTGAGGAATTAGTTTTTCACACTGTTTAAACTCCTCTTCCCAAACTTCATCAGATTTAAATAAATCACAGATTTTCCATTTATCCTCTTCTTTAACGTCTTTTCTTAAAATAACCTTATTGCTCATAAAAAAAACCTCCAAAAATTTAAAAATATGTCTTTCATTTTTATATATATTGTAGTATAATATAAATAAGAATGCAAGGATAAAATCAAAATATTATTTCACAAATTTGTGATAATATATTCTTACACAAAGGAGGTATTTTTATGTCATTGAAGGTTTTAATGGTAGCGTCTGAGGTATCGCCCTTTGCTAAAAGCGGCGGTCTCGGCGATGTAACAGGTTCACTTCCGAAGGCATTACAAAATGCGGGGGTTGAGGTTTGCGTAGTATTTCCTAAATATAAGTCTGTAAAGCAGGAATATGTAGATTCCGCTGAATATATAACAGGCTATGACGTAACTCTTGACTGGAGAGTTCAGCACGCCGACATTTTCAAGCTTAAGGCAGACGTTCCTACCTATATGATAGGCAATGATTTTTATTTCGGCAACAGAGACGGTTATTACGGCTACGGCGATGACTGCGAGAGATTTACTTTCTTCTCAAAGGCAGCTTTGGAAATGATTAACTACATCGATTTTATTCCCGATGTAATTCACACAAACGACTGGCAGACAGGTCTTGTAATCCTTTATCTTAAAGACAAATATTCAAAGATAAGCTTCTATCAGAATATTAAGTCTCTTTATACTATCCACAACTTACAGTATCAGGGCGTATTCCCCTCAAGCTGTCTTTCACTTATGGAGCTTGACTACGGCTATTTGACCTCTGACAAGCTTGAATTTTACGGCGCAGTAAACCTTATGAAGGGCGGACTTGTTTATGCCGACGCTATAAACACTGTTTCAAACACATACGCAGAAGAGGTTAAGCGTCCCGAATACGGCTATCAGCTTGACGGTGTTATGAGAAGCAGATACAATGTTCTTTACGGAATTGTAAACGGTATCGATTATGAAGAAAATAATCCTGCCACAAGCAAAAAGATTTTCGTAAATTATGACGTAAACTCAATTGAAAAGAAGAAGGAAAACAAGTTTAAGCTTCAGGAAGAATTAGGTCTGCCTGTATGCGACGTACCTATGATTTCAATTATTTCACGTCTTGCCGATCAGAAGGGTATAAACCTTCTTTTGGATATTGCAGGCGAGCTTCTTTCAAAGGACGTTCAGCTTGTAATTTTGGGAACAGGCAACAGCTATTTCGAATACCGCTTCAGAGAGCTTCAGTCATGGTATCCCAAGAAGGTTTCCGCAAACATTACCTTTAACGATACACTTGCTCAGAAGATTTATGCAGGCTCTGATATTTTCCTTATGCCTTCGCTTTTCGAACCCTGCGGCTTAGGTCAGCTTTTCGCTATGAGCTACGGAACTATTCCCGTTGTAAGAACAACCGGCGGTTTGGTAGACACAGTTGAACACTATAACCCCGAAACTGGCAAGGGCAACGGCTTCAAGTTCCAGGATTTCTTAGGCAGCGGTCTTATGTGGGGCATAAACGAAGCTCTCAGACTTTATGAAAACAAAGAGCAGTGGACACAGATTATGAAGAACGCTATTAACACACGTTTCTCATGGGATGTTTCCGCACAGGAATATATTAAGCTTTATAAAATGCTCTGCAATAAAGAAGATTAAAACATAATATTTCGGGAGCTGTTAAAAATAAAAACAGCTCCCGTTTTTAAATAAAGAAACTATAAACAGGTGAAAATTATTATGGAAAATAAACTTTATGACAACAATGAAAAAGCCGAAAAAGTGGTTTTAATTGCCGTTGATTTTGAAAACGGATATCAAAGCGTTGATGAATGTCTTGACGAGCTTCAGGATTTGGCTGAAACAGCCGGAGCAGAGGTTGTGGGCAGAATGGTTCAGAAGAGAGAAGCCCCAAGCCGTTCGATGTATTTCGGTAAGGGCAAAACAGAGGAGTTAAAGTATTACTGCGAGACTTTGGAAGCTGATGCGGTAATCTGTGACGACGAGCTGAACCCTTCTCAGACAGACTATCTCGAAAAAAACACAGGGCTTAAAATAATGGACAGAACCCTTTTGATTTTGGATATATTTGCAAAGCACGCTGTTTCCGCAGAGGGTAAGGTTCAGGTGGAGTTAGCTCAGCTCAGATATAAGTCGTCACACTTAACAGGCAGAGGCAGGGAGATGTCACGTCTGGGCGGCGGCATAGGAACAAGGGGACCGGGCGAGAAAAAGCTTGAAACGGACAGAAGAAGAATCGCCGACAGAATAAGCGAGCTTAACAAAAGCCTTAAGGAAATTGAGGAGCACAGAAGCGTCATAAGGGAGAAAAGGCTTAAGTCTCAGACGCCTATAATTGCTTTGATAGGCTATACAAATGCGGGAAAATCTACTCTTATGAATGCATTGACAGGGTCTGATGTTCTCTGTGAAAACAAGCTTTTTGCTACTCTTGACACAACCACCAGAAAAATTAAGCCCACAGAGGAATCAAGACTTGAATATATGTTTACTGACACAGTAGGCTTTATAAATAAGCTTCCCCACGGACTTATAAAGGCTTTTAGGTCAACACTTGAAGAGGTTAAGTACGCCGACATTTTGATACACGTTGCGGACGCTTCAAACCCTAACTGCGGTGAGCAAATGAAGGTGGTTTACAGCCTGCTTGATGAGCTTAAGATTAAGGACGTGCCTGTAATTACGGTATTTAATAAGACGGATAAGGAAATTGTTACTCCCCTGCCCTCAGACCATAACGCAGAATATATTTTGCAGATTTCCGCCAAATATAAAAAAGGCATTGATACTCTTCTTGACACAGTTGAAAAAATAGTTAAGTCATTTAAAACAGAGGTTAAAGCCCTTATACCCTATAATGAAGGAAATCTTTTAAACAATGTATATAAAAACTGTGAGATTGTGGAAAGCAGCCACAGACAGGACGGAACATTTATAAAGGCTTATGTAAATGAGGAGTATAAACAGAGACTTCAAAAATTTGAGGTTAAGGAGTAAGCTTATGAATTTAAAATTGAAAGTTATAGAGGGCAGCTTTTCAATCTGCAAGGTTAATAATATAAATGATATTGACTTAAAGAATGAATTTACTTTTGTTTCCGTTACAGATGAAGAAATATCCCTTGTTTGCAAAACAGAGTGTATAGAAGAAAATGATATAGAGACAGCTGAAAGAGACGACGGCTGGAAAGCCTTCAGAATTGAGGGTGTTTTGGATTTTTCTCTTTTGGGTATAATAGCTCATATTTCTAAAATTTTGGCTGAAAATAAAATAGGTATTTTCGTTGTTTCAACATATAATACGGACTATATTTTTGTTAAGGAAAATAATTTTGATAAGGCTATAAAGGTTCTTAAAGACAATAAATATATAATATAAAATAACGCTTGTACGTCTACCTTTGGCAGACGTACAAGCGTTCCACGTGGAACAATTAATTAAAAGCCCTGAAGTTATAACCATAGTTTCTGATGTAATTTAATATAGCAGGCAGAGCCGCTTCATTTTCATAACACCAATATCTCACATTATTATATTCCGAAATAAATATATTATCTTCATCTATAACAGGATGAAAATACATACTCAAAACATAGCCGTTATTAACGCAGTTATCGATATTTCCGTATATAGAAGTATCTCTCTTAAACCTCACATATTCTGCCGGAGTGGTCACATATAAAACATTTTTTCCGGATCTTACAGTTGTTATAATCTGATATAACATTGAAGCATCGGGATAACTTTGATAAACTACATCAAAATAATTTTCAGCCATTTTAAGCTGACTGTCAGTAGCTCCGTAATGAGGAAACTCGAAAAACTCAGGCTCATAACCCAGCTTTGCCGCAGTCTGCTTAGCCAAAATCATTCTTTGCTGCTGTTCTTCCTCACTGTAGGGAGTTGACGCTCCCCATTCATAGCCATCCCCGCTTTCATCGCTTCCATATTGATGGGTATAGCCGTGCAGCCCCAAATGTCCGTTATGATCTGTCATATAATCCAAAACATAGAGAAAATATGAATTATAAAGATTATAATAAACAGAAACATCATTGGTATAATTAAGGCTCGGGCAGGTATAAACGGGAATCCAGCCAAAATAATATTCCTGACCGTTTAAATAGAGATATTCGGCAGTGTACTTAAGCTTTTCAAGCATTGAAACAGAATATTTTGCTGTTCCGTCGGGCTTCATTCCGTCAGCAGATATATCCTCAAGACGAATGTAAGCGTTGTTTTCTCCTCCGGCTGCGGCATTTGCCAAAACACTTGAATTATATTTCATAACCCTGACATATGTACAGCTTGAATCCACAAGCATCTCATAGCCGAATGGGGTTATAAGCTCATAAAGTGAAATATAAGGCTCATTGTTATACAAAACCAAGCCGGGGCGGTTGCTTGCGGCTTCGTTACTTAAAAAGACAGAACCGCTGTCGGTAGTAATTCTGTAGGCATATTCAAGCTGTGTTATTTCAGCCCCCATAAACTCTATACCCTCGTCAAGGTCAACGCAAAGTCTGCCGTTGCAGTAAACAGTGTTTGTTGTTACTCCGTTCGGAAACTGAACGCTTACCCCGGCATACTGCGTATTATAGCTTATTCCCGGGTCGGTATATTGAAGATATTCCTCAGCACTGACCGGTACACATACCATTAAACAAAACAAAACACTAAAAAAAATTTTTTTCATCATATTAAAACCCTCTTATCTTTCTTTTCTCACAAACTATTATATATTAAAATTATTAAAATGCAATAAAAAAATGTAAGTTGAACCCACCCCTGTCAAGTAGACAGAGCAAATAACAAAAGAATTATGTATAG
>JAJQFU010000026.1 GCA_021200955.1 Clostridiales bacterium
GCTATACATAATTCTTTTGTTATTTGCTCTGTCTACTTGACAGGGGTGGGTTCATATCATACAAACCGAAACAGGTCTTTTTATTGCTGTTTTAATCATTGTTGTTCTTTCCTTTCTTATAATTTTTTATTTCTCGGCTTTATTACACACTTACACAGCCGAAAATATTATTGATTTTATTATAAGAAAAAATAATTAAAACAACATTGTCCATAAATCAAGTTTTGGGTAAAATTTGACCAATCATTCAAAAGTGTAACCTTTCGGGGCATATTTGAGAGGGTGTTACTTTAAAATCATAAGGAATATATTAAAATAAATAAGCAGAAAGAGAAGTCTCATCCTGCCTATATCTCATCTTGTGAATAGCTTAAAGCAATTTTTTCCGTCAGTGTTTCCAAAATCGACACAAATTCTTCAGGGGGCAAACAGTCCTTATTCAAAAGCCACCTTTTAATAGAGCCTACAAATCCGTCTGTCAGAAGGTCAACGCATATAGAAGGAACTTTATCCTGACCGAACATAACCTTAAGTCTGTTTTGAATTAAGGGATAAATAAATTCTTCCAAATGTTCTGAAAAAGAGTTTTGCCCCTGAATTTTTAAAACCTTTCTGTAAAAGCTGCGGTTTTCATAGAGATAGCCGCAGAATGTAGAGAAAAATTGCTCCGACGTAAAGGAGTGTTCTTTAATAATGGCAACACATTCCGTATCGAAAATCCACGCTACCAAATCATATTTATCTTTAAAGTGATAATAAAAGCTTTTTCGGCTCATTCCGTATTTTTCGCAAATCTGAGCCACTGTTATTTTTTTCAAAGGGTATGGTTTCCATAAGCTCCCGAAGAGCCATTGCATAAACCTTTTTTGTTATATTCGAATCGGACACTGTAAATCACCGCTTTATATATTAAGAAAAATGTTGTAAATGTTTCCAAAATATTATATCAAAACCTTTTGGCTTTTTCAACATAATTTTATAACTTAAACATAACAGCTTTTTTAAGCCCTTTTTTTATATTGGGCTGCAATAATAAAGGGGCTTTAGAGACAGCGCCATTCTACAAATCTTGCTTCAGTCCTCTCAGGCAGTTCAAAATTTTCCGTAATATTTATAAATATATTCTTTTCGCTTACGTTCATAGCTTTGTTAATTTCCAAAGGCGTTTCCAAAAAAACAATCTTTGTTCTTGCATTATATTTTTCAAACAGCGACAGCTGCTTTCTTCTGACTGAAGAGGTAAGATTGGCGTCACTCCAAACAAAGGACTGTTTATTTCGCAGAAACCCTCTTGCCATTTCCCTTTCCTTAAGCATAACCTCACTCTGATTATCTTCGGGTGAAATATTCATTTCATTTCCGATGCTGTCCAAAGAAATTACGGGAATACGGCTGTAATGCTCTTTAATCCATAAGTCCTTTCCGCTTCCCGAAAAACCCGACACCATAACAGCCTCTCCCCATGTGTCATCATTAACATCCTGATCCTTTCTGATAATTTTTCCTGATAAATATGCCTGCTTCGCCGCTTCGGAGGGAAAGCGGCCCGGTGAGTAAAAAATATTTTCAGCCTTTGCCAGTGAAAAACACAATTCAGCAGACTTCAGCGGCTTCTCTAATATATCGCATAATCTGCCCCTTATGTCTGCTCTGACCAAAACAGACAAAAGATAAAGCGAAAAGCAGGGTATCAGCTCACCCTGTGCGGCAATTTTATGCAGTCTCACCTCAGGATTAGCCTGTTCTGCAATATGAGACGGCACAGAATGAAAACGAATCAAATTGCATATGCATTCACGTGTTTCCTGCTCTTCCTTTGTTCCGAAAAGCGAAAATTCATTCCATAGAATATTCCTTGTCATTTTAGCCCCCTCAATTGTGTGACGGGGAGATTTCCATACGCCCTCTTCAAGCCTTGTGCAGGGAATTTTGCCCAAATCATGCATAAGAGCCGCCGTAAAAAGCGTCTCACGAATTTCCTTATGCAGACTGCGGAACTCAATGTCCTGCGTAAGCTGCCCGCATCCCATCTTCGTATGTGTCAGAACATCGCCCTCTCTGTGCCATTCGGGATTTTGCTGTGTATTCGACATTTGATTAAGATAAGGTGCTAAGGGCGTCTGCATAATAACATCCCATTTTATTTTCCACTCCGGCGGCTTCGGCACGGCTTCCAAAAGAATTTTCCATTTATCGTTCAACTGATTCACTCTCCTTATGCGTTTTAACTTATTAAAAATAATGCTTATAATATCAGTCATGTAATTCGTCATTATTCTTCTTATTAATAGCTTCTGCTCTCTTTTCAAGCTTAGCCATAAAATCATTGTTATAGGTTTTCTTTCTGAAATCGGCAAGTTTCAATCCATAAGGCAGAAGAACCTCAATAATTTCATCTATATCAAGTTCATCCAAGCCTTTAACGGCCTTCAGCTCTTCCTCGGTTTTTTCACAAAGCTTCGGAATGGTTGAAATATCCGCGTCAACAAGGCAGTTATATGTATGATCGCTTAAAGGCAGCTTATCAAAATCAAGCTGATTTAAAACAACCTCTTTAACCTCGGGAAGGTCTAAAAGATTTCTTCTTGCTTGCCGAACATTACCGATTTTTCCTATAAGGTCGTCTGCCCTGCGGTCATAATAATCTGTAACCGCTAACACATCATTTAAATCAAACTGATTGATTTTTATTGCAAACATATGAAGCTGAACATCGGAATTTATATTATTGAACTCTATTTTCTGTTCCAAGCCGTGACAATAGAATATATTTTCCATATTGTGTTCCTCCCTTTTAAGCCTAAATTTTTCAGTTTGCTTTAAAGTATTATAACCCAAAACAGCTTAGGTTAAATTAAGGGGGGATAAGTATTTTTCTCAGTATACAGATCTTTAAAAGCTTTCAAAAAAACAGCGGCTTTTACACCGCTGAAAATTTAAAAACAAGCTGTTCCTCAGCTTTCTGTTTTAGATAATGCCTCTTTTTCAAGCTCCGGGCAGTTTTTATTGTGAAAAATTTCAGCTGCCCGAAGATAACATTCCTTAGCCTTATCCATATCGCCCATTGCCTTATAGATATTTCCTCTTAAGCTGATGCTTTTTGCAATATCTATATGTTCACTGCCCATAACAGGCATAAGAAGCTTTTGGGTCATACTGTTAAAATCCAGTGCCAAATCATACTCTCCCATAAGCATAAGAATTTGCCCTTTAACGTCATAACAATAGCCCTTTCCCCACTCATCGTCTATTTCGCCGAAAAGTGAAACAGCCCTGTTAATCTTATTTAAAGCGTTTTCCAAATCTCCGGGGTTGTTTCTTAAAAACAGGCTGTATGAATAATGATATAAAAGCCAGCCGTTTTTTGACTGGGGAGAACCCTCATAAAACCTGTCGCCCAGCTCTGTAAGCCCATCATAATATGAAACAGCCTTGTCATATTCGCCAACATTGCGATATATTTCCGCAAATCTTAAAATAAGCTCCTGCCAATAACAGCCCAAATCAAATGAAAGCTCATCAACCGGTATGTTTTTTACAGTCTCCCACCCTTCTTTAACAGCTTCAAGGGCTTCTTTATAATCTCCTGCCAAAATCAGGACGTGAGATATTTTACAAAAGAAATATGTCCGTTCAACTATATCATCCGAAAGATTAAGCACCCTTCTGAAATATACGGAGCTTTCTCTGTAAAGCGACATATCCATAAGACTTACAGCCTTTATATGGAAAACTGTTTTTCTGAGCCTATGACCGTCAGGCAGACGGTCATTCAGAGTTTCGGAATAATCCAGCATCTTCTGCTTCACCTTTGCACTGCTTTGCTTTCTTCGTCTGCAAAACTTATACATATTGTTTATAAGCTTTTCACAGCAGTCCGGGTCTTTTTTAATTTCATCCTCCATAAGCTCCGCAACAAGAGGATGGAGATGTATTTCGTCTTCTGCAATATTCCGAATAATCCAGCTTTTATGTTCAAGCCTGTCCATATCGTCATATGTTTCAAGCTCACACCAGCTGTAAAACTGCTCAGCTTCAATTCCTCCCAAAGGCAGCAGTGAAAGATTTTTCAATATATAAAGCTCTTTGCCGCTTAATTCAGAAAGTCTCAATATACCCTTAAGCTTTTCAAAAACAACCTCGGCTCTTGTGATTTTTTTGTTATTAACTTTGGCTTCTCCGGCTTTAAGAAGCTCAAGAGCTTTAGATGGAGAAATACGGTTTTTCTGCATATTGGAGCTCAATAATCTTATGCTTAAGGTATGGCCGTTCAGATATTTAATGATTTTTTTAACCGATTTTTCAGCTTCATCATCCAATTCCTTTTTATATCCTATGGAAAAAAGCTGCATAAGAGTATTTTCATCTTTAATAGCCGAAATTTCAATTTCGGGAATACTTCTTTCAATTTCGCGGCACCTTGTTGTAAACAAAACGGAATAGCTGCCTTTGCAAAAGCTTTCCAAATCCCTGTCGCCTGTTACATCAAAATTATCCAAAACAATAAGTACTTTTTTATCTGATATTGCTTTAAGATTATTAAGCTTTCTTTCAAAATATTGTCTTTCGGTATCATTGGGATAATCTGTACGCTGCATACCCTCTATTAAAAGATTGGTGTCATTATTTATTGTTTTTTGAATGCTCCCGTCATATGTCATCCAAACTATAACATCATATTTTTCTCTGTATTTCAGGCAGTACATTTTGGCAATTTCGCTTTTCCCTATTCCGCCCATACCTGTCAGAAACAGCTTGTTTACGCCGCCGGATATTTTTTCATAAATTTCATTAATAATATCCTCTCTGCCTAAGCTTTCTCTGTCGGGATATACCTCTGCGCCTATAAGCCTATAGCGTTTTTTAATATAGCCGCTTTCGGCGTAAGCGCTCTTTTCATTAATAAAAATTGTCTTTTCGGGTTTTATTTCCAACTCGCTGCATACTCTCCGAGCCAGCTCTTCAATTCTCATTTCAATGGGAGGCTCAACTGCATCTATCCAGTGCCATCTCAGGATATAATATATTGCGTCATTGCTCATTTCTTCATAAGAAATATCAGATATTTTGAAAGGAATTATAATTTCTTTATTTTTTTTAACCTCTTCAACAGCAACATTAATTTCATTCAACACATCCTCGGAGAATGTAGCCTCTCTATTTAATACAATCAAAAAAACGGGACAGTCTTTAATTTCTTTAACAATAGAGCCTGCATAAGTGCTTTTTTCGTCACGTGGCGCATACCAGCACTTTATTCCCATTTCTTCAAGCTTTTCCGCAATTTTTAACACAACGTCAAATGATGAGTTTTTGTGATAGCTTATAAAAACACTTGCCCTATTTTCATTATTCTGTTCACTGCTTTGTTCCATATTTTATAAACCCTCTCTTAATTATCAAACCTCAGCTTTTCCTTGATTTCCTTAATTTTTAAATCATCCTCGCCGAAAAGCTCCTCTGTCATTGTTATAACAGCCATATATGCGTCAGCGGCTTCGCCCTGTCTGCCTGCCGCACTGTATAAATCCCCCAGCATTTCCCAGTTGTCAATAGTATCAACGGCAATAGAGCCCCTCATTTTGGTGTTGCTTTCCAAATCTTTTTTAAGGTTTTCTTCCGCCAGTTCAAAAAGCTCCCGCGCCTTAACGCTGTCTCCTTCTTTTTTTGCTTTTAAGCCCAAATGATAATATGAAACGCCCTTGTCATATAATGAATAAGCAATTCCCGAAACATTCCCGGGGTCATATAAGGAGATTAATTTTCCGAATTCAGAAGAGCATTCAAGCGCCTTTTCATAATCTCCCATCAGCTGATACATTCTGCCCATTTCCATATATGTTTCGCCTATACGAATTTTAGCAAAATTTTCATCAGTTTTTTGAAACTCCGCATAACAAACTCTTTTATTTTCATTTTTCAAAATTTCATCGCATTTTTTTCTTATTTCCAATGCTTTGTTAAAATAAAGCTGAGCCTTTTCAAAATCTCTGTCATATTCCCACGTACAGCAGCGCGCTGCCTTTTCATAAGACATTGCCAAATCTTCATTAGCTTCAATTCCGCAGGCAAGCATACTCTTTAAGCCCTGATTATACCATGGAACAGACTCCTTAAGGCGCCGGCTGTTGAAATAGCTGCCGCCCAAAGCCTTTGCCGCATAACCGGCTTCAAAGGAATCCTCGCCGAACTGCTCAACGCATGAATTATAAAGCTTATGACCGAATGAAACAGCAGCGTCAAATTTACCCACCTGCCATAAAAAGCCCTCATAGCATTCCAAAATTTGAAGATAAGAGGCGTCGGGCTTTGAAAAAAATTCAGTCACCGAAAGAAAATTATCGGCTGTTTCCAAATTTTCATTATAGGGCCGAAGCCACGCATCATAGGCAAAGGCTGCCATTCTTTTTTGAAATTCATATGTATTTTTCATATCGGGAGCCAAAACAGCCCTGACAACCTCCGAAACAAGAGGATGAAGGAAAAGCCTTCTGCCCGTATCTCTGCGCATCCAGCTTTTTCTTATAAGCCTGTTAAAGGGCTCAAAGCTGTCAAAGCCCATCCACTGACGAAATCTTAAGGCGGATACGCCTCCTACCCCCATAAGAGACAGACACCTTAAAATATTTTTTTCTTCCCAGCTTAAGCCGCTTAAATTAAAAACAGAACAAATATGCCCGAAGGCAGTATTCATTTTATTTCTTCCTTCAACAGTTTCCGTCAAAAGGCTCTGAGCCTGTCCTTTTTTTAATATTTCAAGCATTTCTTCGGGGCTCAAAAAGCTGGCTTCCATCTGCTTGGCAATAAGCTCAACTGTATATGTATGATACTCGATTATTTCAAATATTTCTTTTAAATAACCGTAGTCATCCTCCGAAACCTTTTCTCCGCAATTTTTTTCGAAAATATCTAAAAGTATGTCAAAATTTTTGATTTCTTCAACGGGTATGGAAAAACAGCCCTTATGAGAATTTCTCGTAGTAAAAATAAACCGGCAGCCGCTTTCCAAAAGCCTGTCTAAGCTTTCGTCTCCGTCAACATCAAAATTATCTATAATCATTAAAACTCTTTCGTTTAAAAGACACTGAAGAGCTTCAAGCTTTCTTTCAAAAAATTTATCATCGCTTTCATTGGGAGCTTTAGGCGTAAAATTTTCAATTAAAACAGAGCTGCTGCATATTAAATCCTTTAAGCTGCTTTGATAGGTCAGATATAAAACCAAATCATAATTTGAGCCGTATTCCTTTGAGACTGAATACTGCTTTGCAGCCTCGCTTTTGCCTATTCCGCCGATTCCCTCTAAAAATACGGCTTTTTTACCGTTTTCAAAAGCGGAATCAATATCCTTCAAAAGCTCCTCTCTGCCTTCGAACACCTCTCTGGGCTGAACCCTTCTTTCCACAAGCCTGTATTTTGAAGCCCTGTCTGTATGTGATAAAGCAGGGGCTTTCTCTTCGCTGCCGAAAAGCGCCGCAATCCGCTCCGTCAGCTCGTCAATACGCCTGTAAATAGGCGGATTCATAGCGTCAATCCAATGCATTCTGCCAATATAATATTTTAATTCATCGCCTATATCTTCATCGGCTATGTGAAAGGGAATTATTTTAACATCCTTCTTTTCCGCAAAACGGCTGCAGACAGTGTCTATCTCATTTAAAACGTGCATAGCCTCAGAGGCTTCTTTGTTTAACACAAGCAAAAAAACAGAACAGGAATTTATTGCTTTGACAATACTTCCGGCATATGTTCCTTCAGTGTCTCTGGGCGCATACCAACAGCGTATGCCCATACCCTCCAGCTTATTTGCTATGCACTCAACAATATGATGCGACGACTGCATATGATGGCTTATAAAAACATCTGTTTTCTTTTCACCTGTCATAATAAAAAAATACTCCCTTCTGAGTTATATCTTATGCGAAAATTTCCGACTGAAGTGACGAAGCCTATAATTTAATTTGCTTCAGTGTGAATTGCGTTTATAAGAGCCGGAATAAACTGCTTTTTTCTCGAAACTACGCCCTTTAAAGTAACTGAAAAGTCTGTGTCGGGGCTTCTGAAGGCTCTTGTTATGTATTCGGCGGAATTTTCACCGCAGAATACGGCGACAGAGCTTTTTTCTATAATATTAGTTAAAAGGAAAAACATCATGTCAGTGCCGTGCTGTTCGTTTTCTTCAATCATATAATTATAGATTTTGCCTTTAAGGGCTTCTATTTCGTCATTATCCATAAGATTAAACTGCCCTACTCCGAAGCTTATTTCTCCGGCAGAAAACATTTTAAAATCCTGATAGAAAATTTGGTCTACGGTTTTGTTTTTAAGGCTGCTTCCGGCGGAAAACATCTTTTTGGCAAAGTCCTCTGTTTCTATGCCTGCTATTTTCGAAAGCTCCTCAGCGGTGTGCCTGTCCTGATATGTACAGGTGGGAGACGAAAAAATCAGCGTGTCCGAAATAATTGCCGCACAGAGAAGACCTGCTTCTCTTTTGGGAATTTCAACCCCCTGCTCCTTATACATTTGTGTTATTATTGTGGCAGTACAGCCCAAAGGCTGGTTTCTGAAAAATATGGGGTTCACTGTTTCAAAATCCGCTATTCTGTGGTGGTCGATAACCTCCAAAACCTCAGCCTGTTCAAGCCCCTCAACAGCATGGCATTTTTCGTTGTGGTCAACAAGAATAACCCGTTTGCTTCTTCCGCCGATTAAATTTCGCCTTGAAATCATACCCTCTAACTTTCCCGATTTTGAAAGAACGGGAAAGTCTCTGTGACGTTTTTGAGCCATAATCGACCTTATTTCGTCTAAATAATCGGTTTTTGCAAATGTAATAAGGTCGTGGGTGCGCATAAAATATTTTATGGGCATACTCTGGTTTACAAGTCTTGTGGCTGTGTATGTGTCGTAGTTTGTTCTAATAACATTACAGCCGTTTTCTCCTGCTATTTTTTTAATTGTTTTAGAAACACGGCTGTTTTCACAGCAGATTATAATGCACTGGGCTTTCATTTCAACGGCGCAAAGCTGGGATTCAAACCTGTCGCCGCAGATAACTATGTCGCCGTCGGCAATATAGTCCTCCATCATTTCGGGGTTTGCTGCGGCAATGAAAATTTTTCCCTTTGTTATGGTTTGGTTTATGTCACCCACAAGCATTTCGCCGTTTAAAATTTCAACCAAATTTTTGTATGGGGTTTTAGCCGTAGCCACGATTTTATTGTCGTAAACGTCCATATAAGACTTAGCAATGTCGGAGACTGTTATAAGCCCTTCAAGCTTGTTTTCTTCATTGACTATCGCCAGTGTAACAACGTTTCTCTCCTTCATTATTTCCCATGCGGTTTTAAGGGAAATAAGGGAGTTTACGCCTTCAGGCTGTCTTATTTCGATATCTTTAATCTGTGTTCTTACATTTTCGATATATTCGGGGGTTTCGGCTCCGAAATATTCCAAAACGAATTTTGTTTCGTTGTTTAATGCTCCGCAGCGGCCTGCAATATAGCCCTCGCCCTTTTGGTTTTTAAGATAAGCATAGGCAATAGCCGAGCAAATTGAATCAGTATCTGGGTTTTTATGACCCAAAACATAAACTCTGTCTTTATTTTCCAAATTATTCACTCCCTTCAAAACTTTATAAGATTAAGCCCTATTTCTTCGCTGAACTCTCTGTCAACGTCTGCATCAACCTCTGTCAGATAAATTTCAGCTGTTGCACTGATAACGCACCTTGACAAATGCCCTGCGGCGAATTTGCCCTCTTTTGGGTTTCCTATTGTAATATGAAAATGAAGATAGGGCTTTCCCTCTTGTCTGCTTATGTTGCCTACAAGAGCGCTTATTTCAAAATCGCCCCTATAGCTTTGTTTATAATATTCCTTCTTTTGTGTGTCGAAAATGCCTATTTCAATGTCATTTGCCGCTCCCAGCCCTGTGACAAAGCCTGCTTTAATGCTTTCTCTTTCACAGAGAGCCGAGACTGCTTCCAAAACCTCTTCTCCCCTGTCAAGTCTTATAATATAGCTTCGTTCTGATTTAATATATTCCATAAATAATACCCTCCGAATAAAACAGCTTCATTTGTACTTATTTTATAATAACACACTTTGTTAAAAAAATAAACAGAATATGAGTAAATTTTAATAACAGCTTTTCGGCAAAAAATAACAATCGTCAATTTAAAACCCCCTGACAGGAATTGCAGGAGGTTTTTTCAAACTTATAATAAAATTTTAATTGAGCGTCAAAAGCCGCCGGTATTATTTATACCTTTTGTTTCGTGGGAATATAGCCCAGCTTTATAATCAGCTTTAATGTTTCAAGAGCTGTATTTCTGTCATAGTCTTTTTCGCTTTCGGGCAGATCGCCGTAGGGAACAAGCAGTGGCGTCTTTTTATTGACTGCGTCCTTTTTGTCTCCGTATGTCCACCCTTCCGAAATTCTTCCCACTGCCCAGGTATCATGCACATTTTCAGCTATAAGCTCGGTAAGAGCCAAAAGCTCCTCAGGTAAAACTACGTCTGTTGTGTCAATAGGTTTCGGTTTATACATATTAAAAGTCCTCCTTAATTAATTTCAGCAATGTATCTCCTATATTGGCAATATCCCGCCGGTTATAAACAGTGACAACATCTATCATATCGCCCCGTTTTCTCTGCATAGTATTATTAAGGGCGTTGTCGCGGGAATCCTTCTCCATTGTATCGGCAATTAACACCGCCTTGGCGTTTATTCCGAATTTTCTCATTAAGCCGTTGAGCTTAAAATAGAAATCCTGTTCGATATAAGGCCTTGCCTTACATTCAATAAACAGCGAAGAAAATCCCTTTGTTATTATACAGTCAAATTCGCTTTTTACATCGGTTTCCTCCCAGTTTATTTCATGGCTGCACACAACATCGTTAAACTCTCCCGATTCCATTACCTTATGATAAATATAGATTTCAAGAATTTTACCGGCTGTTGTAAGCAGCTCCTTGATTTTGCTCCCTGCATATGTAAAGCTGACTGTTCCGTCGAGCTCCTTATAATTCATAATATAATTAATTTCTCTGAAAAAATTCAGAAGCTCCAAATGCTCTTTTTTTCTGTCCTTGTCTAATTTCAGACCGGAAACCTTCAAATTTTCAAATACAACGCAGGCTTCGCGGTTTTTGTTATATGAAAAAGATATTCCGCTGTGATTAATTAATATATCCTCCCTTGAAAACAAACTCTCAAATTCCTCTGCATAGCCGTACGGGTCTTTAATAATAATTTCACAGGAATCTGATAAATAACTCTTTACGCAGCTTCCCTCTTCAATTATTTCCTTTGTTTTTAAAAAGTCTATAATCTTTGCTGCGCCCCTGCTGCAAAAGGCAGGCCGTCTGAAGCTATAATTCTGCACAATACTTTTTTTGTTTCTCGGGTCCTTTTTAAAAACGGCAGCAACATCATTCTTCTCGGAATATGAAAGCAGCTTGTCGCACAGAGACTTCCAAGCACGTGTTTTTTGCTTATACATAGTAAAAAGCCTGTTATAATCGCGGAAAAATTCGGGGTTATTGCTGCTGTCGCTTAATGAACACTGAAACGCCAGCATATCCGACACAGTGATAAAAGAGTCCTTCCTTAAAAATCTTAACATATCACAGTTAAACAAATCTTCAAACCTCATAGACTTCGAAACAAACCTGTAGGACGGGAATTTTTTATAAACCCTGCCTACACGCATCATAGACGAAAGATTTGTTAAATTCTTTTCAACGGCAAAAAGCTTTTTCCCTTTGCTGCGTTTTTTAAGATATGCCTCTGCTTCAGCAGGCGCATCCTCAGGCTCATCCAGCATAATTGTTTTGATTGTTCTGATTTTTCCTCCGCCTGTTTTCTTTAACTCCTGCAAAAACTCCTGATTTACCGAATTTGCCGTATTACCTGTATACATCAAAAGAAAATCCACTGCTGCCCTGAATTTTTTCTTATTCATATATGAAATTACTCCCGGCAGTGAATCCAGAAGATTTTTTACATCCTGTTTTTCTTCAATTAAATATAAATATATAATTCTCTCGGGGTTTACCGGAGTTGCCGCCGCAACATTTCCGAAAGAAACATCCGATAAGGTATTATATTTGTCTCCGCAGGCATACGGAATAGCCAAATATGCTTCTTCAGTATAAGTAAGAATAAAGGGAATAGAATTTATTATTTTCGTATCCTCATTTTTCCAGCTGTGATATTCAGTACAAGCCAAAACAGGATAAAAAACAGCATCAAAGGCTTCAACCTGTCCTTTAACGGCTTTTTTGCTTTCGGCAGTCAAGGTATCTAAGCTGTTTAAAAATGACTCCTTCAGTCCCTTATATGAATATACCTTTTGTTTTACATTATATGCCGAGTTATGTCCGTCGCTTCCCACAATATCCTTCATGCAGCTAAACCACTCCTGAAAAGCGGCAAATGCCTTTCTGTGACCCTCTATAAAGCTTCGGATACTCATAATAATATCTCCGTTTAATGAGTTTTGTCTGCTAACACCCTCTGCTCTGCGCTTATACATACGGTGAAGCTCAACCGACATTCTGTCCAGCTCGTCAAGCTGCTGAAGCTCGCCCTCAGATGCACTGTCCCATTTTTCAAAATTATCGGCTTCATATTCATCGTCCAGCTTTTGGTCGGGTCTGCTTTTTAAAATACAAATATGCCTTTTATGTATTTTGTCCTTTGTATCCTTTCCTTTGCAGTCCTCAAGATTTTTCATTCTGCTCCATCCGTCGCACAGCTTTTCGGCTACCCATCTGCGGTGTTCGATCCAAATAAGATTGTTCTTTTTTTCAATATCGTTTTTTTCTATAACCTCCTCCGAAAAACGGAGGGCTGCTTCATTAAAGCTTAACCTGTCTAAATCTATGCCTATGCTGTAAAGCTTATATTTTATCGAAAGCACGCTGGAAACACTTGAATCATGATTATAGGGCTTATTAAAATTGTCTTTAATAGGCTTATAATCTACATTTATGTTTTTCTCCCAAATCAAATGTGTGTTGAAAGCCATTCTTTCTATTTCCGGGTAAAGCTCTGATTTTTTTATATCCCCGTTTACATATACAGGGTAAATGGGAGCAGTGTCAGCAGCCGAAGGCTCGGTCTTTTCACAGGCATAGCTTATAACGCAGTCCATTTCAAAGGTCTCGGCAGCTTTTTTACAGGCTTTTGCCTCGGCATAATTCACAGCGTCTTTTCCCAAAGCGATAAAAATATAATGGGGACGTTTATTGTCATAATGCTCATAAATTACATTTTGCAAAACCGCACTGCGGGAAACACTGCTGTTATTCGCCAGCTCCGCCTTTTCAAATGCAACGCTTCCGTATGAATCCTCCTTTTCCGATAATGAGCCGTCAATATTAAAAAATTCAGCCAGCTCGGGCTTATCCTTCAAATAAATATCCTTGTCTGTTTCGTTGTTTGAAACAACAGTTACATTTAATTCCTTTCCCAAAATCTGACCTGCCTGCAAGCAGGCATTCAAAAATTTTTGACCGTAGCTTCCGAAGCCGAACAAAAGAACATTTATTGTTTTTTCATCGTCCTTAACGCATTTATAAAGAGGATGTTTATATAAATGATACTGCATTGACAAATAAGAATTTTTCTCCTTATTTTTGTCAAGAGACTTTTCCAGCTCAGTATAAACCCATTTTCCGTCAAGATAACCCTTAGCCGCCGCTTCTGCCGGAACAGCATAATATAAAGCCTTATCCAACTCCTCGGCAAGCTCCTCGCAGTTTTCATACCTGCCGCTTCTTTCGCACAGACATTTTTGAAAAATTCTTGTCAAAGCCTCTTTAAGTCTGGGGTGTGAGTTACTCTCTGAAGCCTTAATAAGCTTGGATGAATCAACCATTTCTTCGAGACGGTCATAATATTCCGCCTTATAGTGATAATTGTTTTCTTTCACTTCGTCTGAAACAATAACAGCTGTAAAAAGAGAAGCACCTATTGAATATATATCCGTTTTATTATTCGCCCTATTGATACCTGTTTCACTTTTAAATGCTTCCGGTTCACAATATCCTTCTGTTCTGACAATTTCATCGCCCGAATCATAAGCCGAACACAGAGTATTTACATCAAACATAGACAGATACTCCGTCAGCAGCTTGTCTTCTCTTTTAAGAAAACCGAAATTATTCGGATTTATATCCCTGTGAAATATTCCCAGTTTATGCAGAGCACAAACACAGTTTGTAAGAGAATAAATTGCTTTTAAAGCTATTACAAGCTTATGCTCAGGGTCCTTCGCAGGGTGTTTATGGATTTCCGTACATATTTTGTCAAAGGTCTCGGCTTCGGGCTGAGGTGTCCATATGTATGTTGTGCCGATTATATTTCCCTCATCATCACATCCGTGATAAATTTCAAAGTCGGGTACAAAGGTTGCCAAAACATTGTCTTTGTCGTTATTCTTCGTCTCAAGCAATAACAAATAAGGTTCAATATACTTTCTTTCAGCCTTCAAAAAGCTTTCTCTCGCTTCGTTAAGCCCCGTCTGACATATCAGCTGACGATTATTTTTATTTCTCTTAAGCCCGTAAGACTTTTCGGGCTCCGCCGGATAAAACTCCTTCAAAATGCCTTTTCTGCCGGGCTCATAATAAGCCTCATAGCAAACAGCGGAGCTTCCCTCCCCGTTAAGCCTTCTTATAACCGTAAAGGTTCTTTTAAATATTTCATTATTGCTTTTTCCGCAGAGAAGAACAGTATTTCCCTTTTTCAAACACTCACGTGTTATCATGCAGAACGCCTCCTTTTCTTCCGCCGCATATCTAAGGATATAAAGCTGTAATCGTCAAAGCTGTTTTGTTCTGTGAGAAAATCGCCCAGCTTATCATATTCGCTGTTTATAAGAAGGCTGTCAGCCTCCTCCTTAAGTCTGCAGTTTTTTTCAAACATAACCTCCCACGCTCCGTCTGAGCAAATCACAACAGAGTCTATTAAAGCCGCATCATAAACTCTGACTGAAACCATTTCGGCAGCATTTTCGGTTGTTGTAACGCAGCAGCCCGAAGAGCTGTCAGAAGGCGGACAGACAACGCGGCAGCTTCCTCTGCCCGCAGCCATAATCATACCGTCGCCTAAATTAAAGCATAATATCTTATTTTTCTTTCTGTCAAAAACAACGCAGGCGGCAGTGCAGGAATATTCATTTAAATTTTCACCGGCTTTATCTGCGCATATTTTCTGTTCATAAAGAATATGCGCCAGAATAATCTCGGCAGCCTTTTTTTCGTCAAGCTCAAAAAAAAGCTTACCGGCTTTTAAAAACAGGTCTGTTATTGCCCTGCCGGCTGTTTCGGCTCCTTCTTTTGCTTTCTTACAGGCAGACACACCGTCTGTTAAAGAAATCACATAAAAATCTTTATTGCTGCCGAAATAAACAGCGTCCTGATTTTCTTCTTTTTCAGCGGCATGATATGCTCCCCTTTTGCTTATTTTTTTTATTTTCATAAAACACTCCATTCCATAATTTTTTATTCGAAAGCACTGATATGATTAACAGGCGCTTCATTTAGATATATAAAGAAGCATATGACGAAAAAACAACTAAGACGTCAAAAAGGCTTCTTCCGCTGAGAGGCTGATAAAAAGCTCTCTCAAGTATTGGGTTTATGTTCACTTCAAAGCTTTTGAATACCTCTTCAAAGCTTTTTGTTTTATCGGAATCGTCATATTCGTGGGTAATATTATAAAGATAATAATAAGCGACTATAATCGATGTACGGGTTACAGCGCTTTTTGATGTTACAAACAATGCGCTTGTTTTAGCTGTGGATATTTCTTCTCTTTCCTGAGCTAAGCTTTGATAATTTGTTTGTTCATCAGCCGTATATCCCAAAAAGCTGTTAAAGGCAAAAAGAAGCTTTATGAATTTATTAAGTGATTCTTCTGTAAAGCTGTTTTTTTCGTCCTCAGGCAGCACATTATAAATTCTGTCATATAATTCCTTAGCTTTGGCTTCACGGCTGTCTTTTTTATAGAAGGCAATATCGGAAAACCATAAACCGTAATTACAGTTTTCGAGAACAACATTCGCCGTTGATTTTTCTATTTCAGGCAGCAATGCTTCATAGGCTGTTTTCTTTTTTTTCACATTCTCCCGAACCTACAATATAATTTTTAATGTAATCAAGCAAATCATCTGCGGAGAAAATATTTTTGATTTTTTGAACCTCCTCCTCTGTAATTTTCACAGCCTTGTTTTTTTCAAAAGCCCCGTCATTTTCTTCGAAAGCTTTAACTTCCTTAGCAACACCTATACACACTCTGTCATACAGCCTTTTCCATATACTCGAGGTTCTTACATTGAGAATGCTGTAGTCATAGTCAATTAAAATAATCTCTTTTACCAGCTTTTTTAAAACAGCCCGATATTCTCTGAAGGCAGACTCCTGTTCGTTTTCAACCGAAAAAACTCCACTCTTCAAATCTATTGTCTTTCCTTTATTATCTTTATAGCTTCCGTCGTATGTATCGCAGTTATATTTTTCACACAAAAATTCTTCGAAGTCTTTCTCCGGCAGACTTAATATATCTTCGGCAAAAAGCCCGCCGTCAGTTTCTCCGCCTTTAAAATAATCTCTGTAGGCTTGGGTTCCTCCCTGCTCCTTTGTTTCGGGTTTTCCCTTTTTTAAGCACTTCTTTTGTATTCTTTTAATCATTGCGTTAGACTGCTTTATTTTTTCCTCGGGGCTGCAGTTTTTTACTATATAATAAAGATAAACCATTTCGGCAAAGTTTTTATAGTTTATTCCCTGACCCGACGGGTCTGTCTCATACATAGCTTTTCCTCTGCCGTCATATATTTCGGAAACAAACCTTAAAAGATTGTTTGAATAATAATCACGGAACAGATTAATTTCTATGTCGCTGTCATAATTTATAATTTTAAAATCTCTGCCGTCATAGTAGGTCATATTATAAACCATAGCAAAGAGATAAAGATATTTTTTTGTGGCTCCTTCCACTCTGAATTTTCCCTGAGCCAAATCATCTGCTATTTTTAACAATTCTGAATTTTTTCTGACAGCTTTTACCCTTTCCTTTGCCCTGCTTCGGAGCCTTTTAATTTCTTCGGGCTCCAAACCATCTTTATTAATCTTTTCACTTTCAACATTTAATAAGCCGAATATTTCATCGTCAACAAAAGAAATAACTTCATTTTCTTCAACAGCTCTTCCTGCTTTTTCCTCCGCATACTGCAAAACAAGGCTTTTGCCCTTAATGTCTGCGTCTTTAAGAAAATTCCCGTACTTAATAAACTGCTTTAAAATTCTTACGCGCAGAGTGTCCCTCTCCCAGCCGTCCTCCTTGGTGCAGAGCCTATCAACTGTCCGCTTCATATACTCATCGGGAGAAGGATATTTCATATATTGTTTATATAAAGCATAAAGCATTCTGTCTTCCGCACTTTTAAATTCGGAAATATTGCTTTTTTTTACGAGGTTTTCATAATAGCCGAAATCCCTTCCGCGTTCATATTTAATTCCGTAGGCATCAAACATATCAAAAAGCCTTTTAAGCTTGCTGTGACGGTCGGATTTGTTCCAGGACTTCTTCAATGCCTCAAGCTGAACCTCAAAATCCTCTCTTCTGAGCAGGCATAATGACTTAAATTCAGCCTTAAGCCCGTTGAAGGATGAATTCATTCTTCTAGTAATGGTTCTGTTTTTAATACTCATATCCGATACCTCCGTATGTATAAAAAATTTATGCTATTATAAAAAGGTCTTTGACAATTATTTTCTATTATTATACAATATTTTATATGTATATGCAACAAGCCTTTCAAATTTCTTTATAATTATACCTGTTTATTCCTGCGGAGCTTGAATGAGAGATTTTTAATTTATCGATAATTGTATTTTAATGCTTCAAAAGAGACATTAAATCATTATATATTTTTTTACAAGGTTCGTTTGTCTCCCTATACTTTTCCGCTTCTCTAAACGCTTTTTCAAAATATACTTTTGCTTTCTCGGGCTCATTCATTTCCTCATATAAAATTCCCATATTGTAACAGCTTACAGTCAAATCGGGTCCGTAGGTTTCAGGTTTTTTCTCCGCAAGCCCTTTTCGTATTTCCAACGCATTTATATATACTTCTTCCGCTTCCTCAAATCTTTTTGTTTTGATGTACAAATTTCCTATTCTGCTATAGCCGCATCCCAAATCATATGCGTAAATCTCAGGATTTTTCTCCGCAAGCCTTTTCTGTATTTCCAGTGCTTTTTTATAAGAAGCTTCTGCTTTCGACAATTCTTGCTCAGCTAAGTAAAAAAGACCTAAATTATTATAAATCATTGCTAAATCCGAGGCATAAACCTCCGGATCATTCTCTGCAAGCTTCTTTTGTATTTCCAGTGCTTTTTTATAAGAAGCTTCTGCTTCCGCATTTCTCTGTAAATTTTTGTACATATTCCCCATATTATTATAGCCGGCTGCCAAACTGGGAGCAAAGGCTTCGGGATCAGTCTCTGCGAGACTTTTTCGAATTTCCAATGCTTTTTTAAAGGCGTCCTCAGCTTCGTTAAATCTGTGTGTAATACTATATATAATTCCGATATTATTATAGCTGTCCGCCAGACAGGGAGCGTAGGCTTCGGGATTTTTCTCTGCAAGCTTTTTTCGAATCTCTAATGCCTTTTTTTGGGCTTCCTCCGCTTCATCAAATCTGTATGTATTATTATACAAGCTGCCTATATTATTATAACCGATTGCTAAATAATATAAGTAAGATTCTGAATCATTATCGGAAAGCTTTTTATATAATTTCAAAGAATTTTTGTAATAATCTTCAGCTTCCTTAAATCTTTGTGTATCATAATACAAATGACCTAAATTATTATAGCTGTCTGCCAAATAGCCTTCATAGCCTTCCGGATTTTCAGCCGCCAGCTTTTTTCGTATTTCAAATGCCTTTGTAAAAGCTTTTTCTGCTTCCGAAAATCTTTGTTCGGTGCTGTACAACGTGCCGATATCATTATAACAGACAGATAAAGCAGACGCATAAAGCTGGGGATTTTCATTAATTATTTTTTTGTATATTTCAGCTGCATCAGCATAAGCCCTTTCCGCTTCTGAAAACCTTTGTGTATCTGTATATAATAATCCCAATAAAATCAATAAATCAGCTATTTTAACCTCATTGACATCCTTATCCGGATCATTATAATAATATTTAAGTCTTTCGGCAATTTTTACAGCTTCCGCATACCTGTTTTGATTGCGCAGTGCAGAAGAATAATCAAAAAGAAAATTCTTTGAAAGGCTGTGCTTTTTGGCAATTCTATAGGCTTCTTCGTATATTTCGAATATTTCATCATAGATTCTGCCGCCGTTTCCTGTCTGCTCTAAAACGTCAATTCTCTGAAGAAGTTCATTTACATTCTGCTGAAGGCGATCTGTATAAGCCTCCGAAATGAGCTCGTTATGGGCAATATCCTTATTGATTTCATCCAAATTCAAAATTTCAAGAGCACCGTCAAAATCGCCCTTTTCCAAAAGCTTATAGCCTGTAATCTGCCGTTTGGAAAGACTGCCGCTGCTTCTGTCTCTTGTCATTTTTTCGGAAAGCTCCAAAAGACGCTTTTCCGCTTCGCGAATTTGCTCCTCAAGCTTGGCTTTTGCAGACGCAGCATTATAAAACTGTGAATAAATCTCCATATCTTCGGGGTTTTCCCTTCTCTTTTCATACAGATCAAAATAGCTGCTTTCCACCTCTTTAAGCTGCTTTTTAAGCGTCAGCAGATTTTCGTTTTTGCCGAACATAGGAATATTTTCCGCATTTGCAAATTCACTGCCGTTTATGCGAAGCTTACCCTTCTCAATATCGATTACGGCACTGTCAAGATTTAAAAGCTTAATCTGCATAATTATGCCCAGCTTTAGAGTGTCTATGCTTTGATATGTATTGTAGTAATGCTTAAGGTTGTTATCCAAAACATTCATAAAGCTTTTTACGTCTGAGCCGATTTCTTCAACTGTTTTAACATATTTAAAATATGTGATTATTTTAGGCTTTTCGGAAAGCCTAAAGCTTTCAAGAGCCACCTCAAACTCGTGTTTTGTGTAGTCTCCCACCTTTAAATAAAACAAAAAGAAAATAAGCTCGCTTTCTCTTATTTCGTCGTCATATTCAAACTGCTTGCCCACAATGTTTAAAGCCTTGTCATAGCTTTCACACTTTATAAGCTTGAAATATAAATTGCTTTTAATATAAATATTGTTAAGCTGCTGAATAAAATCCCCCACTTCAAGCCTGTCGGATCTTAAATCGTCAATTGACGAAGCCAAAAATATCTTTATTATTCTCATATATGTTCCTCCGTCTTATTTTTTCTCAAATTTAACATTATTATAAAGTATTTTACCAATATTTTCAATAGTATACTTTATAATTATCAAAAAAACAAAACAGCCGAAAATTTTTCAAAGCTGTCAATGTCAAATAATATATTAGCATATTAAAATTTTGAGCCATTTCGGGGGGGGTAGAAACAGCATTCCTTTGATAAGTAAAATATTCTCCTACGGCAATATACTTAATTATACTTGTAAAGCATAGCTCGCTATTCAATACAGGTATTTGAAATTTTTGATTATTGCTGATATAATATGAATATATAAGAATGGAATTTAGGAAATGCTTCCGAAAAAAATCAAAAGACATTAAAACATCGGCAAACATCCGAAAGCGTTACGGAAAGGAGTTTTTAAAATGGCTGAAAAATTAAATTTAACAAAAGAATGGGACAAAACCTTCCCCAAAAGCGAAAAGGTTAACCACAGTAAGGTAACATTTCACAACAGATACGGAATAACCCTTGCGGCGGATATGTATGTTCCCAAGGGGGCAGAGGGCAGGCTTCCGGCAATTGCCGTATGCGGTCCCTTCGGAGCGGTAAAGGAGCAGTCATCAGGCTTATATTCTCAGACAATGGCTGAAAAAGGCTTTTTAACAATAGCCTTCGACCCCTCGTTTACAGGGGAAAGCGGCGGCGAACCCAGATATATGGCTTCACCCGACATCAACACTGAGGATTTTCAGGCAGCCGTTGACTTTTTATCAACAAACGAAAAGGCTGACCCCGAAAAAATAGGCATTTTGGGAATCTGCGGCTGGGGCGGAATGGCTCTTAACACAGCGGCTCTCGACACAAGAATTAAAGCAACTGTGGCTTCAACAATGTATGATATGACAAGAGTAAACGCTAAAGGCTATTTTGACAGCGAAGACAGCGAAGAAGCAAGATATGAAAAGAAAAAGGCTCTCAACGCACAGAGAACAGAGGACTATAAAACAGGCAGCTATGTTCTCGGCGGCGGAGTTGTTGATCCTCTTCCCGATGACGCACCGTTTTTTGTAAAGGACTATTATGACTATTACAAAACAGAAAGAGGTTATCACAAGAGATCTCTCAATTCAAACGGCGGCTGGAACGTTACAGGATGTATGTCCTTTATGAATATGCCCATATTGCAATACAGCGATGAAATAAGAAGCGCCGTTCTTATAATACACGGAGAAAAGGCTCACTCCTGCTATTTCAGCAAGGACGCCTTCAAAAATTTAAAGGGAGACAACAAAGAGCTTATGATTATTCCCGGGGCAGTTCATACAGACTTATATGACAAAACCGATATAATACCCTTTGAAAAGATAAATGACTTTTTTAAGAAAAATCTTAAATAAGCGGCAATAAAACAAAATTAAGTCACTGTACACAGTGCTTTCGGACAGCGTACAGTGACTTTTTTACGTTCTGCAATTATTTTAAAAACTCGGATTTTTTGCCGCTGCTTGTAATATAAACTCCCTTTTGAGCTCTCGTCATAGCCACATAAAGCAGACATTTTTCAGCAGTCAGAGACTCAGCCTCAGAAAGAGGGCTTGTTCTGTCTATGGCTGAAGAGTGAGGAATTATTTTGTCATTTACGGCTGCTATAAAAACATATTTAAATTCAAGCCCCTTAACTCTGTGCATAGTGGCGGCTCTTAAGCCGTCGAAGGCTCTGTCGTCGGTTTTGTTCCGCTTAATGGCGAAGGATCTTATACCCGCTTTTGAAATACGGGATATATATTCATCAACAAGCTTTTTCGTTCTGGCAGTTAAGCAAATATCGTTTAATTCAATGCCGCTTTCCTTAAGTCTGTTTATTTCGCCTATAATAAAATCCGCTTCCTCTTTTTCATCGTCAAAGGCTTTTATAATGGGCTTTTCGCCATGGGTTAGTGAACGGCACTTATCCCCGGGGTCAAAGCCCCCGTCTAAATCATCAAATGAAATTCCGTCTAACATAGCGAAGGCGTGAGCGCGGATCTCCTCTGTTGTTCTGTAGTTGATTTTAAGAATACTGCTTCTGCCCCTGACATTAATTCCGCATTTCGACAGTGTGGGGTGGTTTCGATAAATACGCTGGTGAGAATCCCCTACTATGAAAATATCGTCGGGGCGGCTGTCTCCTGCCAGCGTTCTCAAAAGCTTATAGGAATTATCGCTGAAATCCTGCCCTTCATCAACAATAATATGCTCATAAACAGGGCAGCTGTTTTCCTCTTTTAAACGCTGAGATGTCTCATACATAGCCGTATTAATATCTCTGATTTTATTTTCATTCATTAAGCTTCGGTAGCTTTCAAACACCCTCCAAACAAGGGTTCTTTGTCTTTTATTTAAGCCTCTTACTCTGCCTGTTCTTTTTGCTTTTAAATATTCTTCCAAGGTTAAGCCTCCCCCGGCAATAACCACCCGGTTCCATTCCTCTTCATAAAATTTTTCATTAAAATTCAGGTCAGTGCCGGCTTCCTTCAAAGCTTTTTCCCATAATGATTTAATATCCTCGTCATAGCCTATTCTGACATCGGGGTCATTATTCTTCATAAACTGACCCACCCATGCGTCTAAATGAATTACATCTATTTTTTTTAGCTCCTCTGCCGAACATATTTTTTTAAGATTGTCTTTAATATCGGCTGCAAGGTTTGCCGTAAAGGTTGTTACCAAAATTTTCTTTCCGTCCTCAAGCCCTGAAGCAAGGTGCTTTGCCCTGTGCATAGCCACAACGGTTTTGCCTGTTCCTGCGCCGCCCAAAACTCTGGCAGAGCCGGAATAACGGCTGTTTACTATTTTCTGCTGTGTGGGATGAAGGAAAACACGCCATTTTTCCAAGGGCTCAGCCATAATTCTCATAAGCTCTTCCTCTCCGTCTACAACAACAAATGATTTAAGCGTAGCGGGAGCATTAAATGCAGAAGCAAAATCCTCAGCAGGATTGCTTGAAGCAGCCTCCTCCTTAGCCATTTGAATAACCTCCTCTGCTTCTATGCCTTCCGCAATCAAAGACAAATATTCAAAGGCATCGCCGGGCAGCGACCCTTCCGCAGCATAAAGCTCTTCCTTATCAGTTATGGCTTTTACAAAATCAAGCTGAACCTGCGGCACTCCCAGACTCAGAAGGTCTTTGTCTTTCAAAGACCCGAAAACAGAGGGCTTTATATTATAATCGGCAGCCGTTTCTTTAACCGTTTGAACCTCATAAACCTGAATTGCCCCTGTGTTGGGGTTTACATCGCATTTTTTTCTCACTGCCCACTCATAGGCTTCATCGTGGTGGTCAACCCACAAAAGCAAAAACACGCCCGATTCGGGCTGGCGGACAACAATACAGCGGTATGTATCGTCTATACGGGCGGAACACATTTTTTTATCTGCTCCCTGACGGATTTTTTCATAGTTAATTCCCGATGCCAAAGGGTTTTTTCTCAGTTTATTTACAAAATCGGTAACCTTCCCCTGAACACCTCTGGGCAGCCTTGCAAATGCTGTCAGAAAATCAGCTGAAATAGCCACCTTTATATCTTTTGGCATAAGCTTCACCTCCGAATTTATAAGTTTCTCTATATAAAAAGATTATCTTTTTAAGCGTCCGACCTATATTATAATTATATCTGTTCTTTTATTAAAAATCAACACACAATTAGTCGAAGTCAACTAAATGAACAAAATAACAGATGTTTACTTAAAAAAATTCAGTAAAAATGTTTACAAGTCAGAATAAAGGTGGTATAATATGATAATGGCATAAAATTTTTGTCGGCAGAAAGTAAACCATAGTTTCTGCTTTGCAGATACTGCATACTGCAGCCGCAATTTTGAGGAGGAACCTGTTTTGAAAAGTGACGATTACGGGCTTAAAGACTTTTTTTATGAATGTATTTTAGCCATTGAAACAAAAGAAGACTGCGAGGCTTTTTTTACCGATGCTTTTGCAAGGCAGGAGCTGAATGCGGTGTTTCAGAGAACGGAGGTTGCAAGGCTTTTGGAGCTTAAATATACCTATAACGCCATAGCGGAGGAAACCGGAGCCTCAACGGCGACCATAAGCCGTGTAAACCGCTGTCTTAACTACGGAGAAGGCGGCTATAAATCAATTATTAACAAGGTGCTGTCAAAAACAAATGAAGAGAAATCCGATAAATAAAAATATTTTGCGGAAATTTTCTTACTACCCAATACCCACAGATGAAGAATAGGAGTTGAAGTTATCATGATATGGGCAAAGGAAGAAACCCTTTCAAGAAATGAAATCGAAGAAATACAGCTTGCGAAGCTGAAAAAAACCGTTGCATATGTTTATGAAAATCTGCCTGCCTACAAGGTTAAAATGGACGCAGTAGGCGTTAAGCCGGAGCATATTAAGACTTTGGCGGACGTTAAATATCTGCCCTTTATAACAAAGCAGGATATGAGAGATCAATATCCCTTCGGGTGGTTTGCAGTGCCTCAGAAGGATATTGTCAGAATACACGCTTCATCGGGTACAACGGGCAAGCCCACAGTTGTGGGATATACAAGACGTGACCTTGAAAACTGGGCTGAGTGCGTGGCAAGACTTGCCTGCGCAGGCGGTGCTACCCCTGAAAGCGTTGCACAGATTTGCTTCGGCTACGGTATGTTTACAGGGGCTTTGGGTCTGCACTCGGGTCTTGAAAGAATAGGCGCAGCCATTATCCCCTCTTCAACAGGCAACACACAAAAACAGATTATGTATATGAAGGATTTCGGAACAAGCCTTTTGGTTGCAACCCCTTCTTATGCCCTTCGTATAGGCGAGGTAGCTATGGAAATGGGTCTTAACCCTCAGAAGGACATTAACCTTAAGGTCGGTCTTTTCGGCAGCGAAATGCTTACTGAAGCTATCAGAGCAGAGTGCGTCAAGGTTTTCGGCGACCAAATTTTAGTTACTTCAAATTACGGAATGAGCGAGATCGGCGGCCCCGGTGTTTCAGGCGAGTGTGAATATCTCTGCGGCTTCCATATTAATGAGGATCACTTCCTCTGCGAAATTATCGACCCCAAGACGGGAGAGGTTCTCCCCTACGGCGAAAAAGGCGAGCTGGTTGTTACCTGTCTCGACAAAGAGGCTCAGCCCCTTGTAAGATACAGAACAAGAGACATTACAATACTTATCTGCGAGCCCTGTAAGTGCGGAAGAACTACTATAAGAATGGAGAACTTCAGCGGCAGAACAGACGATATGCTTAAGATTAAGGGCGTAAACGTATTCCCCAGCCAGATTGAAGAGGTTCTCTTAAGTATGGACGAAATAGGCCCTCACTATGAAATTATAGTTGAAAAGGTAGGTCACACAGACAAGCTTACAATAAGAGTTGAGCTTGCTCCCGATAAAATGACAGACGACTATCAGAAGCTTAACGCTTTGGCTAAGAAGATTAATTCAAAGCTTAAGGTTATCCTCGGTCTTGACACAATAATTAAGCTTGAATCGCCTAACACTCTTCAGAGATTTGAAGGTAAGGCTAAGAGAGTAAGAGACTTAAGACCCAAAGAAACTCTTATGAACTGATAAAATATAATAATTGTACATATAAACGAAAGGAAATGCTGCAATGGGTGAAAAAAAGATTATGCTCGGCAATGCTGCAATAGCAAGGGGTGCTTATGAGGCAGGCGTTAAGGTTTCAGCCGCATACCCCGGAACACCGAGTACAGAAATAAGCGAAAACATAGTTAAATATGATGAAATATATGCCGAATGGTCGCCTAACGAAAAGGTTGCTATGGAAGTGGCAATAGGCGCTTCACAGGCAGGAGTAAGGGCTATGGCTTCTATGAAGCACGTAGGCGTAAATGTAGCCTCCGACCCTCTTTACTCAATATCCTACGGCGGAGTAAACGGCGGTCTTGTAATGGTTGCCGCTGATGACCCGGGGCTTTACAGCTCACAAAACGAACAGGACACAAGAATGGTAGGCAGAGCGGCTATGGTTCCCGTGATCGAGCCTTCAGACAGCGACGAAGCAAGGCGTTTTATGAAATATGCCTTTGAAATAAGCGAAAAATACGATACTCCCGTTATTGTAAGAACCACCACAAGGCTTGCCCATTCACAGGGTGTTGTTGAGCTTGAAGAAAGACAGGAGCCTGAGATTAAGCCTTATGTAAAAAATATAGCCAAAAACGTTCTTCTTCCGGCAAATGCTCAGAAGAGACACGTTATTGTTGAACAGCAGCTTAAGCAGCTTGCGGAGGACGCCTGTTCAATGCCCATTAATACCGTCACATATAATGATACATCAATCGGTATTATTACACAGGGCATAGAGTATCAGTACGTTATGGAGGTTCTTCCCAATGCGTCGGTTCTTAAATTAGGGCTTGTAAATCCCCTGCCCCGAAAGCTTATTGAAGAATTTGCTTCAAAGGTTGACAAGCTTTACATAGTTGAGGAGCTTGAGCCTGTAATTGAAGAACAGGTTAAAAGCTGGGGAATTGAGTGTATAGGAAAGGAAATTTTCACCGTTCAGGGCGAATACTCAGCCAATATGCTGAGAGAAAGGCTTTTAGGTCAAAAGCTTGATATAGCCGAGCCTGCAAAGGCTGCGCCCCGTCCTCCTATTCTCTGCCCGGGCTGTCCTCACAGAAGCGTTTACACAGTGCTTAAAAAGCTTAAAATGCACGCTGCCGGAGACATAGGCTGTTATACATTAGGTGCTGTTGCTCCTCTTAACGTTATGGATACAAACGTTTGTATGGGCGCAAGCATAAGCACTCTTCACGGTATGGAAAAGGCAAGAGGCAGCGAGTACGTAAGAGACTGGGTTGCTGTTATAGGCGACTCAACCTTCCTTCACACAGGCGTCAACTCCCTTATGAATATGGTCTACAACAAGGCAACAGGCACAGTTTTGATTTTGGATAACTCCACCACAGGTATGACAGGTCATCAGGATCACCCCGCAACGGGAAAGACCTTAAAGGGCGAAACCACCTATGCCATAAACATTTATAACCTCTGCAAGGCTATGGGCATTGAACACGTATATGAGGTAAATGCCTTCGACATAGCCGAGCTTGAAAAGGTCATTAAGAGAGAAGCCGCAAGAGAAGCTGTTTCCGTAATTATAACAAAGTCACCCTGTGCACTGCTTAAGGGCGTTGTTTTCGACAGCAAGTGCAGAGCTATTCCCGACAAGTGCAAAAAATGCGGAATGTGTCTTAAGCCCGGCTGCCCGGCAGTGACTAAAAATGCGGACGGAACAATTAAGATAGATGATACTATGTGCAACGGCTGCGGTCTTTGTATGCAGCTTTGCAAATTCGGCGCAATAGAGAAGGTTAAGGTGAAATAAGATATGTCCGATGTAAAAAACATAATGATTGTGGGTGTAGGCGGTCAGGGAACACTGCTTACAAGCCGTATTTTAGGCGGAGTTATAACGACGGCAGGCTTCGACGTTAAGCTTTCCGAGGTTCACGGAATGGCCCAGAGAGGCGGAAGCGTTGTTACATTCGTCCGCTACGGAAAAAAGGTAGCCGAACCTATTGTTGAAGAGGGTCAGGCAGACGTGCTTATAGCCTTTGAGAGACTTGAAGCACTGAGATATAAACACTTTCTTAAAAAGGACGGCATAATTATAGTAAACGACCAAAGAATAGACCCTATGTCCGTTGTGACAGGGGCTGCGGAATATCCCGAGGGCATTATAGAAGGCTTAAAGGCTGAGCACAAGGTTATCAGCTGCGACGCTATGGGAGAAGCCAAAAAGCTTGGCAACCCAAAGGTTTTCAATGTTGTTATAATAGGCGTTGCCTCAAGGGCTATGAGCTTTGAAAAAGAAGAATGGATTGAAGTAATAAAAAACACAGTTCCGGCAAAAACTATCGATATAAATTTGACAGCCTTTGAAAAGGGCTGGGAGATAGGAGGTACATTATAATGTTTATTAAGCAGCTTTCAATATTTATAGAAAACAGACCCGGCAGAATTAACGAGGTAACAAAGGCTCTTGCGGAAAACGATATAAATATAGTTTGTGTATCTCTTTCCGACACAGTTGACTACGGCGTTTTCAGACTTATAGTTTCAAACCCCAAAACAGCTCAGGAAATTTTGACTTCAAAGGGCTTTTCTTCAACCCTTACCGATGTAGTGGGCGTTAAGCTTCCCCCTCATTTCGGAATGTTAAACAAGCTGACAGACGCTCTCTCCGATTCGGGAATAAGCCTTTCATACATATATGCCCTTAACAGCGGTAAGGACGACGCCGCCGTTATAATCAAAACCTCAGACAATAAAAAAGCCGTAGACGCAATAAAGGCGGCAGGTCTTGAGATTTTAAACCCCTCAGCGGCATATAATCTTTAATTCTGAAATTGGAGACGGAAAACTATGATAATAGATTTTCATACACATACCTTTCCCGATAAAATGGCGGAGCATACTATTTCGAAGCTTGAAAGAAGCGCTCACCTAACCGCCTTTGCCGACGGAACAGTCCACGGGCTTATAGCTTCTATGAAGGAAAGCGGAATTGACCTGTCGGTTATTTTGCCTGTGGTGACAAACCCACCCAAAGCAGACGAAATAAACGAATATGCGGCTGAAGCCAACAGCGAACACCCTGAAATTCACTCCTTCGGGGGTATTCATCCGGACACGGAAAATTACAAAGACGTGCTTAAAAGAGCTAAAGGCTTGGGCTTAAAGGGAATAAATCTTCACCCCGAGTTTCAGGGAGTAGACTTTGACGATATAAGATATAAGCGGATTTTAAGCTGTGCGGAAGAATTGGGGCTTATAACTCTTGTTCATGCAGGCTTTGACGGCAGCTACCCCGATTCACAGCGTTGTTGGACAAGGCACATTTTAAATGTAATTGAGGACGTAAAGCCCCAAAAGCTTGTTGTTGCTCATATGGGCGGCTGTAATATTTGGGACGAGGTCAAGAAAAATCTTGCCGGAGCAGATGTTTATTTTGACACTGCCTTTTCCTTCGGCGAAAAACAGCTTTCGGGCTTGCTTTCGGAAGATGAGTTTATAAGCCTTTCAAGGGCTCACGGCACGAAAAAAATTCTTTTCGGAACGGACTCCCCTTGGTGTGAACAAAAGGAAATGGTCGACTTTGTGAAAAACAGCGCCCTTTCGGAAGAAGAAAAGTCAGACATCTTAGGCTTAAACGCAAAAAGACTTTTAGACAGCATTTAATAAATATCAACATATACATTGAAGTCAAAGGACTGTTTCTTGGCTTCAATGTATATTTTTCATAAAAATTCTTAAGGTTTTCGCAGTTTTTTTGTTAAAATCATTGACAAAAGAAGGCGTATTGTAGTATAATCGATTTAACGCTTTAAAGTTACAAAAGAAAAGGAGGAAATTATTTTGGTAACTAAAATTGCACTTGTACTCATATTCTTTGCTATTCTCATAGGTGTGGGTATTTATTCAAGAAAAAACGCAGGAAACGCCAGCGCATTCGTATTAGGCGGCCGTAACGTAGGCCCCTGGCTTACAGCCTTTGCCTACGGCACATCATACTTCTCAGCCGTTGTATTCGTAGGCTACGCCGGTCAGTTCGGCTGGAAGTACGGTATGTCATCCACTTGGATCGGTATCGGCAACGCCGTAATAGGCAGCCTTATCGCCTGGCTCGTACTTGCAAGAAGAACGAGAGTTATGACCCACCACATGGACGTTGTGACAATGCCCTCATATTTCGAGAAAAGATATGACAGCAAGGCGCTGAAAATCGCCGCTTCGGCTATTGTTTTCATTTTCCTTATTCCCTACACAGCTTCCGTTTACAACGGTCTTTCAAACCTCTTTGAAATGGCTTTCGGTATTCCCTATACATACTGCGTAATCGCTATGGCAGTTTTGACAGCTATTTATGTAATCGTCGGCGGCTATGTTGCCACAGCTATAAACGACTTCATTCAGGGCTGTATTATGCTTGTGGGTATCGTTCTCATAATTTTGGCAGTGCTTAAGAGCCAGGGCGGTCTTACTGCGGCAGTATCCAAAATGGCAGAAATCCCCGCCACAACTCCTTCAGGAGAAGCTGCAAACGGTGCTTTCGCTTCCCTGTTCGGCCCCGACCCAATCGGTCTTTTGGGCGTTGTAATCCTTACCTCTTTGGGAACTTGGGGACTTCCCCAAATGGTACACAAATTCTACGCCATTAAAGACGAAAAGGCAATCAAAACAGGCACAATCGTATCTACATTCTTCGCTCTTATAGTTTCCGGCGGCTGCTATTTCTTAGGCGGCTTCGGCAGACTTTTCGACTCACCGGCAATTTACAACGCAGAGGGTGCAGTAGCCTATGACGCAATCGTTCCCCATATTTTGGAAACAGCCCTTCCCGACGTTCTTATTGCGGTAGTTATTATGCTTGTGCTTTCGGCTTCAATGTCCACCCTTTCGTCGCTTGTTTTGACATCAAGCTCAACTCTTACTCTGGACTTTATAAAGGAAACATTTATAAAGGATATGGACGACAAAAAACAGGTTCTTCTTATGAGACTGCTTATTGTTTTCTTTATCATAATCTCCGTAGTTATCGCCCTTGACCCTCCCACATTCATAGCTCAGCTTATGGGTATTTCCTGGGGTGCTTTAGCCGGTGCTTTCCTTGCGCCCTTTATGTACGGCTTATATTGGAAGGGCGTCACAAAGCTTTCGGTTTGGGTTTGCTTCATATACGGCGTTGTTCTGACAGTTTCAAACATCTACTTGAAGTTTATCGCTTCCCCCATAAACGCAGGCGCCATAGCAATGATCGGCGGACTTATTCTTGTTCCCGTTGTGAGCCTGTTTACACCTAAATTCGAAAAAGCCTTCACAGACAAGATTTTCGAATGCTATAAGAAATAATTATAATTAAGTTTAAATAAAATCACATAAAAAGAGGATTTAACTCAGATTAATGAGAAAAATCCTCTTTTTTATTGTTCAATTCTTATAAGTCTCACTGTTACCCTTTGGCTTCCGCTTAAAGTACAGGTGAAAAGCGTCAAATCCCAGCTGTCGTCCTCTTGCTTTTCCGTCATTCCCGAAACATCAGACCCGTCAAGCTGAGTGATTTCCGAAACCAAATAGCTGAAAACATTTCCGTCGCCGTCGGTAAACTCAACACTGTCGCCCACCTTAAGGCTGTTAAGATTTCCGAAATGCGACCTGTAGTTATGCCCGCAAATTATCATATTGTCCTTATAAACCGACCCTGTATAACGGCAAGGCGCAGTTCTCAGCCCTGCCATACTGAACTCCCCCTTAACGGGCAGTTCAAGCCCCAGGCTGCCAATAGTCAGCATACCCACATATTTTTCACCGTCAATCTCAATCTCAGGCATCGCCATATCGGGATAACGCACATAAATCGGCGTTTCATCAACAGTAAAATTATCAAGAGAATCAGCCGCCGCTTCCTGAAGCTGCGCCCTGAGAGCCTCCGCCTCGGCTTTCGCCGCCCTTTCAGCCCTCAAGCCGTCAAGAATGTTATACCCCGTCAGCAAAAACGCCCCCAAAATCATAACAATCCCCACAGCAATAAAAACACTGCCTTTTTTCTTCATCAGCTCATTCTCCTTCTGCCTATTCCGATAATCAAAAACAGTGCGCCCACACATGAAAGTATGGGAACAGGATACCAAAGCTGACCTGTCTGGGGCAGACTTTCGCTGCTTTCAGGCGGTTGGCTTTCATCCGGCGGAGTTGGAGTTGATTCGTCCGGCGGCAAGCCGGGCTCACCCGGGCTGCTTTCAGGCGGCAAAACCTCGCCGTTTTCATTGGTTACAGCTTCTGAGGATGATTCGGATGATCCGCTTTCGCCGCCGCTTTGGCTTGAGCTTGAAGACGAGCCTTCAGAGCCCCTTTCCTCAGTCGGTTCATCATTATTCTCTGTTGTCGTTTTATTTGTCGAGCCTTCCCCGGGAGTTTCCGGTTCGCTTTCGGTAGTTCTTTCGGATCCTGATCTTCCGCCGCCCCCGCCGCCTGAGTTCTTTCTGGTAGTGACCTCGGCGGATTTTTCTGTTGTTGCTTCCACTTCCTTCTCGGTTGTGGCTTCCGTCTCTCCTTCTGTAGTGCCTTCGGGACTGCCCTTAAGAGTGCTGTTTGTAATTATAAAAACACTGCCGTCATGGTCGATATTCACCATAAACCCGTCGGGAACAACCTTCTCCACCACGAGCCAGTTATAACCCGTGCTGAGACTTGCCCACGTACAGCGCCAGTTATTGCTGCTGCTCAGCTCACGCTCATCATAAATTTCACCGTCGCGCAGAAGCTGAACTGTAATACTTCTTTCCAGATCCTCTTCCGTATAGTCGCCGCTCCAGACCTTAAGAGCCGAAACCGACTGGGTTTCGTCCGTTGATGTTGCCGATAATGCACTGACCTTGCAGCTTACCGTCGTGACCTCCTCGCTGTAAACCGATACCACAACAGGCATAACGCTGTAGATATATTCGCCGTCGTTATATACCTCAGCAATAAGCAGATAGTCGCCGTCATCAAGGTCTGAAAACACAACCTCGCCGTCGCTGTTAGTCACTCCGGTGACAGTTGACGAAACATCGTCTCGAAGTATATAAGCCGACGCAGTATAATCGGCTGAACTCCCGTTAGGGTCAACCTTATAGGCATAGAACATATTATCGTAGACCTCGCCGTCTACTACATAATAGTCGTCTACATCGTAAAGGGTATAGGTAATACCCTCCACATCACAATCCAGCGAAATTGAGCCGTTGTCTGCAAATGCCGTCACAGAAAAAGCCAAAACCGCCAATATAAAGCTTAAAACAAATGTTTTTTTCATAGAAACACCGCCTAAAAAAATTACTTATTCTTTTCTTTCTTATCCTTTTTTTCCTTCTTTTCCTTTTTACTGCCCTTTTTGCTTGTTTTCACCATCATCACCACAAACAAAAGCAGCAATATGGGAACCGCCACCATAGGCGCCACAACAACAGGGTCAATTTTATTTGCGTCTGCCGACACATTCAAAACAATTTCTTCCTCGGCGTTTGCGACCCTGTGCCCTCTAATCATAAGTCTGTGAGAGTTTACGCCGTAGGGCGTACAGGTTATAAGCGTCACAATATCCTCCCCCGGGGAAAAAGCCAGCTTCGAACTGTCTGTCGGCTCCACAATATTAATTTGGTCAACCTCGTAGGTAATTTTTTCGTCAAGAAATGTAATTACGAATGTGTCCTTCTCTGTCAGCTTATCCAAATCCGTAAAAAGCCTTGCGGAGGGCAGCCCCCTGTGACCCGACAAAACGGCGTGGGTGTTCGTGCCCCCTACAGGCAGAGACGACCCGGGCATATGCCCCACCGCCACCTGAAGAACAGAATCCTCCACAGTATGATAAATGGGCAGCTCCACATTGATTTTGTCTATGTCGATATAGCCCATAATTCCCGAGCCAGACACGTCAAGAAGGCTGTTATACTCCTCCATCTCAGCGTCCGTCATATGCCATCTGCCCGTATTGTCATAAAGCCTTGCGTTATACTCCTGAGCCGCCTGAATAATCTTTTCATAGTCTACTTCGCTCAGGTTTTCAACCGCCTCTACATATGACGCAATAGCCCTCGACTGGTGGAATGAGTTCCAATAGTCGCTGGCTGTGGGATATAAAAGCAGACACATTCCGCCCATTAAAATTATGAATAAAATCAGTGTCACTTTGTCAATTTTCATATATTCGCTCCCGATTTTTCTTTTGCAAAGTCCTCGTCAACTCCTCTCCGCCGACGCCTTTCGGACGCATTAATGCGCCGTAGGCGCACTCGCTGAAAACCTTAGTTTTCAGCGAAAGAGGAGCAGCAACGAAGTACAGTCTTGCTTTGGCGTTTACGCCGAAGCAAACTAACGAAGTTTGCTGCGACGAGAGCTCTGCAAAAGTCCTCCGCCGGGGGAACGGCGGAGGAAAATTTATTTAGTTTGTTTTAAAGCTTATTAATTAAGCGTTTCTCATTCTTCTCTTAACAATAAGGAGAACGCCTGCGCAAACAACAAGTATTCCGCCCAATGTATAGAAGATCTTCGTGCCCATACCGCCGGTTTCCGGCAATTCCGTACCTTTATAGTTTGCAATATTGGTCGAAATTCCGGCAGTGGACGTATCAACCGTAAAGGTTATGGTTGACGGAGCAGTTCCGTCACCGTAATAATTTGATATAACTTCACCTGATGAATTTGTTATGTAAAGATTGATAAGTTCGGGATCATCTCCGGTAGTAACTGTTACAGTATGTTCAGCAACGATTGTGAAAATAAGGTCGTCTGCTGTGTTATATCCGTCGGGAGTTGTTGTCTCCACAAGCTTATACTGACCTGCGTCAAGACCGCTGAAAGTGAACTTGCTGCCGGTTACAACTACCTCGGTTGTGCCTTCAGTTCCTTGTTCATTCGTAGTCACTTCAGTATATGATTCATCTTCCACTGTCTTTATAACTTTGTTTCCGGTTGCGTCAGCACTTGTAGTAGATTCTACAGAAACCTCAACCCAAGTTGTTGTTTGACCGTCATTTTCAAGCTTATAAAGTGTGAAGTTTGCTCCTCCCAGAGGATTGCCGCTGCTGTCTACCTTGTGTACTGAAACCTCGAATGTATATACGGTAACAGTCTTTTTGGGGGTTGTGCCTGTGCCATCAGCATTGGGGTTGTTTGAATACTGAAGATAAACGGTGTTGTCATTGCCTGTTGAGCCGATATTAGCGTGGTCGTTTAATGTAGATGTGTATTTAACGGTAATAACGCTTGCTGCTGTTAAGGTGATGTCAGTTGATGTTGCAGTTTGGTCACTTGTATCAGTACCTTTTATGTCTTTCCTAAGATTACTGAAGCAAACCTCAAATGTACACTTAGGATCTTGTGTTTCGCTTACGTCATCGCCTGTTTTTACACTGTAGCAGCTGCTGTCAATAAGATAAGTTTTATCGCCTACTGTGGCATAAACCTCAACTGAACTGCTGTTGAATGTAAGACCTTTGTCCTGTGTATCGTGGAAGGTATATGTATAAGTTGTGTAATCTTCAAAGTTTGAAGGAAGTGTACCTGTCAGCTTGAAAGGCACTGCATCGCCGATGTCATAGTCAGCTGAATCCTGCCAAGATTCACCGTTCTCGTCCGTTGTAGAATCGTTTTTATCGTCAACCTGCTTATCAACAGAAACTGCACTCTTTTTAACTGTCACTGTTGAATCTGCCACAACCTGAACCATATAGCTTGAATATGTGTCGCCGCTTGCAAGTTTGCCTGTTGTGTCATCTATAATAAGATAGTAGCCTGCTGCATAGCCGTCTTTATAGTAATAAGCAGCTGCGGCCGGATCTGTAGTTGCCGCTACATAAGTAAGCTTTGTGTAGCCCTCAGTATAAGTAGAACCGTCAATTTCATTTGCGGTGTTAAGTGTAACGCCGTGATTGCTTAACCATGTTTTAAGCTCATCGCCCCAATAGCTTTCGGGGTTTGAAGCGTCGGCTGTTTTATAGGTTTCGGTTATATACTTCATAGCTTCGGCAGCTGTTAAGGGTGAACTGTATGATTCACCTTCTGCCTTAGTATACTCAGCTGCAGTAACACCGCTGCCCCAAGATACATCTGTAAGGGTTGTTTTGTCAGATGACAAAGTACCTGCGAAAATCTGATATACCTTATAAACGTGACCTGTAGCTTCGTCATTAACCGTTATTGTATAGGTATCATCTGCGAGAACGGTTGTTGAAATACAGGTTGTCAAAACCATAATCGCTGCGAGGAGGAGGCTTAATATTTTAGATATTTTTTTCATATTATTCTGTCCTTTCTTTGTGGATTTTTCGTGGAGGACGATAGGTGTTAAAACGAATGCTTTAACTTACCGATTACCCCCCCCCACTTTAAAAATTTAATACGTGTCTGTTTGATTTTGGTTTTGGCTTAAACCTTGAAAGACCTTGAAAGGCTTGTGTGATGACACTTACAGAAAGGCTTAATGACGTATACATACCACAGGACAGCATTAGATACATACCACAGGACAGCTTACAGAAAATATGAGTTTTCAAAAATATTTTTTACCTTTGGACAGCCGCCGATTTGTAAACCGGCGGTTCTTCAAAAGCCCCCGCCCCGAAAGGCGGGGAGCCTATTTTCAAAACGTAACCCTATTCAGAGGGAAATCAATCGTTTCTCATTCTTCTCTTAACAATCAGAAGAACGCCTGCCCCTATAACAAGAATTCCGCCCAAAGTATAAAATATTTTTGTACCCATACCACCGGTTGAAGGAAGAACTGCACCTGATTTATTCTCTACGGTTACATCAACTGTACCTTCGTCAGCATCTCCACTTGCAGTTGTACCTGTACCAGTTCCTACGGTTACGGTAGCAGATAAAGTTGTTACTTTTACTGCCTCATTAGGATCGTCTGTATCTGTTCCGGAAGCATCTTCATATTCTGCTTCAATTTCGATTTTAATTAAATCTGAAAGCAGATTATATCCGTCAGGAGCCACGGTCTCCTTCAGGTAGTATGTACCTTCACCAAGACCTACAATTGAAAATTCACCATTAGCGTCAGATTCAAATGTAGAAGCCTGAGTAGAATCACTAACCCATGAAATTTTGCCGTCAGAATCCTTCACAGCATACATAGTCTGTGTGCTGTTCATAAGAACGAACTTAGCACCTTCAAGAGTTTTAGTGTTATCTGTACCATCAACCTTTGTTACGTCAACTTCAAATGTAAATACAACAACTTCCTTTTCAGGAGTTTTACCTTTTTCTCCTCCTCCGCTTGTATTGGGGTTGTTAGAATACTCAAGATAAACTTTGTTGGGGTTGCCGTCATTGCCTACTACAGCATTTTCATTAAGTGTAGCTGTATAAGTAACAACGATTGATTTTCCGCTGTACTTTGATACATCCTCAAAGCTTACTTTAATTGTTGTGCCGCCGTTATACTCACTGCCGGACTCTGTGTAAGTACCTGTTGATACCGAATATTCAGTGTCGTCAACATCGCTATCATCAACCTTAACAGTAATACTGCCTGTGTTATATGTCAAGCCCGGTGACATTGTATCGTTGAAGATATATTCATATTTGTCATAAGCACTTGTGTCGGGAACTGTACCTGTAAGTGTGAAGGTAACGGTTTCACCTTCATAATAGCTGCTCTGATTGACAGTCTTTGTAACTGTAGGATATACAGCTTTTGCATTAACTTCTACATCATTTACTACCTGAAGTATAATATCTGTATAAGCATCGCCGTCAGCAATAACTGAATCGTCCCGATCCTTAACAAGATAATAACCTGCACTTACACCTGATATTGTGTAGGTATACTTGCTGTCAGAACCTAACTCAGTACCGCCTGTACTTGTTGCAGTAGCTGAAACACTGTTAGTAGACAAATAGTTGTCTATTATGTCAGCAACTATTTTTGCACCGTCAGAATCAATCTTTGTGCCGTCACCCAATACATCTGCAACATCAGCTGCTGTTTTACAATCTTTAAACAAAGAACCAACTGTACTATCAGCCTTTAAAAGTGTAATTAATTCTGTTCCGTCAATACCTGTACCCCATTTTACGTTAGATAAGGTATTTCCGTCGTCACTTAAATCACCTGTAAAAATCTGATATGCATCATATGTGTGACCTGTCTTATCACTTTTAATTGTAATTGTGTAGGTGTCACCGTCCGCCATAACGGAAAGCGTACCAAAGTTCATTGCCAAAACCATTGCTATTGCGAGGAGGAGGCTAAAAAATCTTGTTACTTTCTTCATAAAAGTACCATCCTTTCTTAGTTGTGGAGGTTGATAAACGCTTCCGATTAATACGGGCTGGCTAAATCTACCCCCCCCCACAAATTGTCGTTATTTGTGTGTGAGTTGTTTCCCATCTGTGCGTCGTCGGCGCATTACTGCGTCCGAAAGACTTCGGCTAAAAGGTTTTTTCCCTTTAAGCTGATCCTCTTTTTTCTAAACATCACTCCTTTCATGGGATTATGTATAAAAGACTTGCGTTTCTCCCCTTCGTCTTTAAATTCTCCCTTAATTTTATTTACACAGTCTGAGCCGAGGCTCTGCTTAAGCTCTGCCCCATCAGGAGCCTGCGCTCAAACCTTTCCTTCGTTTATATAAGAGCAAGATCGCTGCAATACTTGTGAGCGTTCCTGCTAAAATATACTTAAAACTTCCGCTTCCGCCGCTTGAGGGCAGAAGGAACGGTTCTTCCACCGCAGTGTTTGTCACCAAAATAGAACCTTTGGTCACTGCGGTAATTGCACTGCTGACTACGGTAGCTGATGACAGACTGGGATAGCTTATTCCGTATTCATCAGAACCTGCTTCTTCATCTGTGATATAAACTATCTCATTATTGTCATCAAGCTCATAGGTGAAAGCTGTTGCCGTTGTTGTAGCATATCCAATAGTATCGGTAAGCTTATTGTGATAAGCAAACTTTATTTTATTTTTTTCCTTGTCAATCAGCTCTATAGAGGTTACTATAGGCCCTACATCCATTGTAAAGGTGTAGGTTGGCTCTTCGAAGTTACCCGTTACGTCCTGTTCCACCACGTAATAGCTGTAATAGCCTATAGGCGTAGCGCTTGAAGAGCTGCCCGATTCATCATCGGCATAAATATACAGGGGCAGACCGCTTATGGTTTTAGACCAGTCATCATCTGCTGTTATTTCATATGTGCCTATATAAACACCGTAGCCGTCAGCCAAATTATTATATGTGTAGGAATAGGTTATGTCGAAAAGATAAGCTTGAATGGTGTTTGAGTTTCTCTGAAGTGTCCACGTGCCTTCTGCATCGGTAGCAATTTCAAAGACAACAACACCGTTTGCAGCTGCCTTACCATTTCCAGATACTGAAACCTTGCCTGTGCCGTCATCGGCAGTATATAATGTAGCCGTTGACCCGGTTGGATAAGTACCTGACAAACCATCAGTTGCTGAATAGGTGAAATTATATGTATTTCCATCGGGGTCAGTCAGCTTAAAGCCTATACTTTCCGCACTTGAATAGCCGTTTGTGCTTGACCAGTTAGATGCCAACAGTGTAAGAGTACCGGCTGTGGACGGAGAGTCAAAAGTTACCTTGGTTGAGCCTTCAAACTTCAAATATTTTGTATACTTTGTAGATGTTCCATCACCAGTAGGACCTTCGGTATAGGTTACTTCTCCTACATTACTTGAACTGTTTACAGCACCGGTTACAGTGAAAAATCCGTCACTGTCACTTGCCAGCTTATCAGATGTACTTTCATTATTGAAGTTTCTGGAGTAGCTTTGACCCGATGAATAAGAGGATGTATTTTCACTGTAGACATAAACCTTAGCGAAAAGATCCACATAAACACTTGTGTCTGAGGTAATCGCCGCCAGAGCGGATGACGAGGTTGTAACATCTTCGCCCTTTTCGTTAAGCCACTGTTTATTTACGGTTACGTGAGTAACGCCCTCATTTTCGTCATTGAGCTGATTATAAATGCCCATTGTGCCGGAGGCTATACCCAGTGTGGTGTTTCCATTCGAATCGGTTGTGGTGACGTTTTTATAATGGGTGATATATTTGCCCGTTTCGTCAACCTCAACAATGTAATAGGTGTAATAGCCCAAAACCTCACCCTCTGCGGTTACATATTCAGAGGGAAGTGTAACGGACGACCAAGACCAGTCATTAGCTGCGCTGAGGGTAATTGGGTCGTCATAAACCAGCTCGCCGTATGCACTGTAGGGAATATCGTAATATTCCGTTGCGTGGGCATAATCATCGGGAACATAGCCTATATAATAAAGCTGATATTCAGTCGAGTTAATTCTGGTGACTGTGTGAGTGCCGGCGGTAATTCTGGTGGTCAAAAGATAGACCTTGTCGGCATTTACACTGTTTATAGTACTGTATTCATCGTTATACCACTCGGCTTCCTTGTCATTTCCGTCAAGATTAACGCCTATTGTCTTGCCCTTTTCGATATAGTCCTTTGCGTCTGTCAGCACGAAATACAATATGCCGCTTTCGGGGGCGTCAAAGGTAATTTCAGCCTTGCTGCCCATTTTAAGGAACTGGATTATATCTTCGCCTGCATAGTTAACTACGCCGTAGGAAGATGAAGCAGTACCTGTTGAACCGGAAATGGTGTAGAAGCTTGAGCTTGTGCCGTCATTGAAGCTGTGAAGATAGCCTGTGGACTCCTCTTCAGTTATATCCTGCTCTGTGAAGGACATATAGAAAAGGAAGCAGTAGGATGATCTTGTAAGTGTGTAGGTTGTGCTGCCGTCACCTGTAAGCCCTACCTTGATTAAATTGTTGGTTGCAATTTCAGACTTACCTCCGGAATATTCTCCGTCTCCGCCTGTAATAAGACAGCTGTTGGTGATAGTTTCATTGCCGTTACCGTTTGCATTAAAGGCAAGGAGAAGATAGCCGTCACGTGCCGGTTTAAAGGTTATTTTAGCATCGCTGTCCATTTTAAGACAGGTGTCAAGGGTTTCACCATCGTCATATTCACCGTCGCCGTCTAAGTCATAGTCACGTGTGCCGTGTATCTGTGAAAGACTGCCCTCTATGGTGAAGAAGTCGGTTGCCACTGCTTCTGTGCTTCCGCTTGGTATCACATAATCGTCATCAATTGAGAAGTCGCCATCCTCAATAAAGGTGTCTAAGCTGAAGTTGTGATAATAGGTGTCATATATGACAGTTTCGGTTTCTGTGCTGCCTGAATCGTCTGCTAAAGCCACAGAGAGAACGGCTGTTAAAGCGGTTAACGAAATGGATGAAGCTGATGAAGTTATGGTGCTGTTTGTTAAGATGCTGTTGGTTTCGCCCTGCTCTTCTACAGCTTCACTGCCGTTATCTTCTGTGCCCGTGTCGGTTGTGGGGGAGTAGTCTGTTGTCAGGCTTACTGAATAACTTGAATTCCAGCCGCACTCCAAATATAAATTTCTGTTGCTGCCTCCCACTATCACTGTAAAGGTTTGTTCTGAACCTGTAGAAACTGTGGCAGTATCGAGTACTGTAGCTGTATCCAAATCAATCAATCTTAACGTATGATCCCATGAATCTGGATTAGAAAATGTTATTTTTACAGTTGAGTCATCATCTTTCGAAACTTCAATGCTGTCTGTTCCCGAAGTATTATAATAACCACTCGAATCATCATAAGAACCGCCGTAAGTTAAATTAACTGTGTAGCTTGATGCGGTTGTGCCGCCGCTGTCGCCGCCGGAAGATGAATCAGCGGAAGATACACTGACAGAGAAGTTATTGCTATATCCGCCACTTGTATAATTTCCATACTGAAAAAAGACACCAATATTTTTATCAGTACTTTCTATAGGTATTTCAACCGTCCACACATATGAACCTGAGGAACTATCCCAAGCAGAGCCATATGCGGCTACTGAACCGATAACTTCATAATAACCGTCAGAATCAGCAGAATCACAATCTACCACAATTACTTGTGCCGCCCACGTTGTAGTAAAGGTCAAGTTTACAGTAGAATTTGTGCTTACTTCATATGATTCGCCTGTACTCCACGATGTCGAGGATGAAGGTGAAGTGTCACTGTTCTGCCACTTCCACGTCAGTTTTACTGTTGAGGAAGATCCGCTGCCGGTGTCATCTTTTGTTGTAGTTTCGGTTGTGGTTTCGGTTGTAGTTTCTGTAGTGGTTTCAGTGGTTGTTTCGGTAGTGGTTTCGGTTTCATCGTCTGATTTGCTTTGAGTTTCACCTTCTGTTGTAGTTTCTGTGGTTGTTTCAGTTGTAGTTTCGGTTGTAGTTTCTGTTGTGGTTGTAGTCGCAGCTGTAGTTGTAGTTGTGACGCCGGATGATGAACTGCCGGCAGCTATGCTTACAGACAGATCATTTAAATTTGCATAAAAAAACTTCACACCGATAGTCATATCAGAGTCTGATACTTCTATACCTTCAAAAACATATATATTCTTACTGTCTGATGATGTTGTATCCCATTTGCTAGAAACGCTTGTGGCAATTGTTGTTTCAGTACCGTCATCATCAATTTTTACTAACGTAAGATCAGGTGTCCAGTATTTATTATTAGATATATATACAGTAAAATCAACAGTTGAATTTGCACTTACCGAAACTACTCCGCCGTCATACCAAGTAGTGCATTGACTATCCTGCCACTTCCACGTCAGATTAACACTTGAGGAAGAGCCGCTGCCGCCGCCGGTGTTGGGGTCAGACCCCTGGTCGCCGGTGCCGGAAAGGTTATCGGGGCTGTAGGTCACATTGCCGTTTACATCGGTAAACAGCCTGTAGAGATAAAAGCTTACACTGCCGTCGGTTTTCTCATATTCGTTTCCGTCAGAGTCAAGCCAAAACTTAAGAACCGAAAGGGTTTTCTTATCAGAATAATATTCAGGCGAGTGTTCGTTTGTAATATATTCTGTATGTGACGGGAAGTTTATAAGGTTTACTGCGGTTAAGCTTCCGCCTTCAGCGGCATAAGCCAAAGCGTAGCCGTCACATGCGCTGACTGCGGTAGTATAGCCGTCGCCGTAATAGAAATAATATTTGGTTGTGTCAAGCTTATAGTCGCTGGATGAAGGCGAGGACTCAACAAAATAACAAAGAGTGTTTACGGGAATATCATAGGTGTTGCCGTTTGAAAGAGTCAGCTCATAATATGTATATGTGCTTCCGTCTTCATTCTCGCCTGTTTTTTCAACAGCGGCTGCCTTAATCTGACCGTTTGAGTCTGTTGTGTAGGTGTCTACGTCCACAAATCTGCCCTTATCCGCATCATAAACATAAAGGTCGAACTGAGCCCCTTCAAGGGCTATTGAGAAGTTCTCTGCGTCTACCTTATGGATGATGTAGGAGTTGGCTCCGTTAAGGTCAAGAGAGGTTCCGCTTGTAGAATATGTGTCTTTGCTTGTTGTGTAGTCTGTTATTTCGCTTATATAATCACCGTCTGCGCTTAAAACAGCGGAGTTTTTAGCGTTTGCCGTAGTGTCGGGGGTTACGTCCGATGTACCCGTAATTGTAACGGCATAATTATATATAAGCACAAGAGGTACGCCATTTGGAACGGTTAATGTAATTGTGTTTGTAATGGTTCCGTCAACGCCGTTCCACAGATTGCTTTCAGAGGAATATGACCAGCTGTAAGCGCTTGAGGGAACCGCCTCCCCTGCCTTCGGGTTTCCGTCGCTGTCATAAACAACCTTTCCGCTGCTGTCAAGCTGTGCATAGTAGAGGTAAACAGAGGAAAGACTTACGTCTCTGGCTGTTCCGTAGCTCGGGTATGTGCTGTAGGTAAGGGTATCGGTAATTGTAAGGTCGGAATATGCTTCCTCAGAGGTTTTTCCGTTGCTGTCTGTTACCTCATATGTGTAGGTTGTGCCTTCTTCATTTATGCCTATTACATAGTGAATAAGGTTGTTGGTTGTGTCATAGCTATGGCTTTTTGACACGTCTTTATTATTTGACCCCGTTGAGGATTCAGTGTAGGAGACGGTAATTGATTCGCTGCCGTCGCCGTAATCAACATTGCCGTTTACGGTTACCTTTACATTGTTGGCATATTCTACAGACTTCTTGGTTTCGTCTGTGTCGAGTTCAATATTGACCTTACAGGTGAATTTTATATAGACTGTGTTGGTTGTTCTCGCAGTTCCGTCAGGGTCATTTATTGTAACAACAACGTCTTTACTGCCGTCTGCGTTTTCAGTGTCTGAGGCTGTGTAGGAAAAGCCTAAATTATAATATGAAGAGCCTGAAGTACTGTCTATTGTTTCATAGTTATAATTTTCATACGCCGAAACGGAAACAGTCTCTATAGCCGCACCGGAGGGAATTGCGTCTGTTATGGTATATTCAGTATAATCCGCCAAATTAACCTTAACAACCCAAGAAATTTCGTTTTCGGTTGTTGATGTGGAAATAGTTACGTCTCCGGTTTGGAGATAGCCGTATTCGTTTACGCCGTATTTAACTACATTTTTGGAATATGTGGTGCTTGCTGCGGCATAATTGCTGCCGTTGAAAATGTAGTTATAATAGGTTCTGTCGGTGGTTACGCTTGAAACATCGGCAGTTGTGTAATAGTCGAAGGTGATTGTGTTTGTGCTGTAATAATAAACAGTTTCACCCTCTGAGTTAGTTCCGGTGGTTATAGTATTGTCAGCTGCCAAAGCAATGTTTTCACTTTCAATGAAGCCGTATGTTATCTCTTCTTCGGCTTCTTCCTCAACCTCTTCTGCCGAAAGGTCAAGAGCCTGTGAAATTACAGCTTCAAGAATAGGGTCTAAACCGAGAGAGCTTGACGCTGTTTCCTCTTCAGCTTCTTCGGCAAGATCAACCGAGGTCGCAACAATAGCAGTGCCGCTTGTAATTTCTTCGCCTGTGCTGTAGGCTGTGAGGGCTATACTGTTGCTTCCGCTCGTGTCATAAGCTATGTCATTTACTGTTGTAAACTTATAGAGATAAAATTTAGTGTCGGTATACTGACCGTCTGTATTAGTTAGTATATCTTCAAGAGAAACCCACTTTGATGTGTCTATATACCATCTGTTGCCGCCGGACTGGGTACTGAAGCAAATGTCTGTAACGTTTTTTTCGCCGAAAGCTGCCTTAATGGCATTTGCTATATCCACAGCCTGGTCATATGTAATATAATGGTCTGTTCCCTCAACGTAGTCTGTAAAGGTGGTGCCTGCGGGGATTCCTCCCTCGGGAACCTTAACGCCTGCCGTCCAGCTTAATACATAAACTCCGTCTCCGTCGATATCCGACATGCCCGAAGAATCTTTTATAAGACATCCGTCCGAATATCCCCCTACGGTTACGTCTGCAGATGAGGATTCAGTATTTTTTCCGTCTTCCGAAACCAGTGAAGAGGTGTTTGTATAGGTGGTGTCATTCCATCCGGCTGAAACAGATTGGGTGTATGTAATGGTGTAGTATGTTCCTTTATAAAATGTAATAGTTGAAAGGTTTCCTTCACCGGTTTGGGTTACATAGTAATCAGTGCCTTTGATAGGCGTATTGCTGCTTGAATCTTTTATTGTGAGGTCATCTAATTTTATATCGCCGAACATTGTGTCTGTAAGCACATAGCCTGCAAGACTGGTTGTATTGTCTGAGGTTCCGACGGTAATAGTCCATGTTATGGTATCACCGTCGCTGTTTAGGCTGCCGGATTTGTTTATAAGCTTTACGCTTGATATTTTAACCTCGGCACTGTTTGAATCCGTAAGTTCGGCGCCTGTTGTTTCATCGGTGGAGGTACCCGTTGCAGTATTATTTACAGTGTAGGTAGTTGTGCTGTCCGGGGAAACGTCATAGGTATAGGTTATATAATATTCATTGTAGTGTGTATAGCCGTTTTGACTATAGTCATAATATACCGTTTCGGTGGGTTCGCTAAGCTCAGGAAGAACTATTATCATTTTTCCGTCGGAGTCATAATAATAATATGCGTCTCCTGCCTTTGCTTCGCTTATAGGCACAATATTCACATAACTTTCCGAATCATTAATGAAATCCTCACCTATTGTGTAAAGAGACGAGCTCTTCATTGCCCACATATTGCCTGTGGTGTAGGTTATGCTTGAAAGACCGTTTGAGCTTAAGCCTGTCAGAGCAGATGAGGATGTAACAACATCTCTTATTGTAACATCGCTGCCTGTACCCTTTGTTGTGAGAACCCTGACTGTATAGGTTATTGTTTTCTCACTGGAATTATAGCTTGCGGTTTTATACATAATCAAATCACTGTAAAGGGTTTCATTTTCGTCCCAAGAGATGTTTTCAGCAGTGATTGTGATTGGCTCAGAGAAGCTGCCGCTGCCGGTCGTGATTGTTTTGGTTTCAGAGTCATAACAGCTGCTGTGGATATATGCATCAATTGTCAGAGTACCATCGATAGTGCCTGTTTGTTTCTTTATATAATCGTCAAGAAAAACAATTACAACATCATATGTTCCGTCTGTGTTTTCAGTAAAATAATATACATAATTTTCTTTATCTTCACCCATATAAACTCTGGTACTATTATTATTGCTGCTGTCATAAAGCAAATCATCTGTTAAAACAATACCTTCGGGCAGACTGAATGTATAAATGTTGTTGTAATAACCAACCTGTTCGCTGTAGATGGTGTTAGTGCTTAAAATATCTTTTGCCGCCTGAACAGCAGCCGCCTCTTCTTCATCTTTACTGTCGACGTTGACAACATCGTCAACGGCAATAACTATATCGGCATAGAGTTTCAGAGAAAAATTACCTGTGTCGGGGTCATATGTACAAACATAAGCTCCGTCTGTGCCGTCGCCGCTGAATGTAATACCTGTGGTGGCAATGGCATTTGTTTCATCCGCATCCGCCAAAGCTATGCCAACTTCGCCCAGAAGGGCAATCAGCATATTGTCGGCGGTTATAACAAACTCCTCTGCGGTGGTTTCTTCCTCTGCTTCTTCGGTTAATCCCCCGGAGGTTTCGTCAGATGAAGCTGTTTCGGAAGCTTCTTCAGAGGTGACGTCACCGGAGGTATCGGTGCCGCCGGAGCCTGTTCCCAAAGTAGTTTCCTCTAAGGCGTAGTCAGAGGTTTCTTCCGAAAGGGCTTCAGACGTGTTTTCCGTTGTTTCTTCCGATATGTCCTCGGTTTGTTCTTCTGTGGTTTCTTCCACAGTTTCTTCAGTAGTTTCTTCTATAATAATGTAAGTTTCGTTTTCTTCCGGGGTTACTGCGCTGCCTGAGGAAAGGGATTCATCGAAAAGCTCGATTGTGCCGACCTCGGCGGTTATGGCAGGGAGAATGAGCATATAAGTTGTTATAAACACAACAATGGAACCGGCTGCCAAAAGCAAACGGTGCCATAGTCTTTTGCGTCTTTGTTTATTAAAATATTTGTCTTCGGAATGATTTTTCCTGCTCAACTTAGCCC
>JAJQFU010000022.1 GCA_021200955.1 Clostridiales bacterium
CTATACATAATTCTTTTGTTATTTGCTCTGTCTACTTGACAGGGGTGGGTTCACAGTCCTTTATCCAAAGCTGAACACTTACATTTAAAAATGGACGCAGCTTTCCTTCAAAGCTGTTTCGGGCGTGTGAAATCAAGGCAAACAGTGAGTTAATCAAGGAATCCGCTGTATCGCCGTCTTTAAGCTCAGGGTAGTATCTCAAAAGTTCTTTTGCAATTTGGGATACCTGATAATACTGCCCCTCTGTCAGCTTTATTACATCCTGCATAAAGCTGTGGTGCATAAGCAGGCGTCCCAGCTCCGTTCTTCCTTCATCACTCATAACATCATAGAAATAATCGGGAAACCATGCTTTAACCGCCTTATTTAAATAACTTTCAGGGTCGGAGTTCATCGATAGCTCATCAATTTCCTTAATCTGCAAAGCCGTCGGCATGGAAAATTCAGCAATTTCCGCTCCTTCAAAAAACTCCTTGGCAGTAAGTCTATCCTCCGTAATTACAGCATCACTTTCAAATTTTTCACCGAATATCTCGGCAGCATATTCCAAAATACTGCTGCTGTCATCCTTTGAACCCATTGTTGCGGAAGCACCTATACAGCAAAGATACCCTGTCTTTATGCCGAGACGGTGTTTCAAACGGCGCAGCAAGCAGGCAAGATCCGTTCCCTGAGCTCCGTCAAAGGTATGCAGCTCGTCTACGGCAATATATTTCAGTGTGTCGGGTTTGTTGTGCTGCCAAAGCTGACTGTCTTTGGGTCTGATTAAAAGATAGTCCAGCATTTTATAGTTGGTCAGCAAAATATCAGGCGGACTGTTAAGCAGAGTTTCGTGATCAGTAATAACCCCCTGTTCAGACATCATTCGGGGCGAAGCAGCTTCCTGCCCGCCCACATATATACCTACACTGACATTTCCCCTAAGCTCCCTGCTCCCGTGAATAAGCTTGGCGATACGCTTTGCCTGATCGGAGGCTAAAGCATTCATAGGGTAAATAATAAGGGCTTTAATTCCTCTTTCACGTCTGTGCCGGTAACAATATTCCAAAATAGGATAAAGAAAACACTCTGTCTTGCCTGAACCTGTTCCTGTTGCCACAAGTGTTGATTTAGCTTTATCTCCTGTCAGCCGTTTAAATGCTTTTTCCTGATGTATATACGGGAGGTAAGCCGGGTGTATTGCTTCAAAACAAACCGGCACCTTATCTGACACGCGAAAAGGAAGGCGTACGCAGTATAGGGCTCATGGTAAACAAAGTCCTTCTGATCAAGCATTTTGCGGACAGACCCCTTAAAAGGCTCATTAGTCATAGGAAATGTGGTTTCTATATAATCTCTAATGCCCTGTTTTAATTGTTTTGCAAGTATAGACGGCAGCATTCAGCATCCCTCCTTAATAATTTCTCTGTATTTTATTTATATTTTTCTTCAAAAAATTTCCAGGCTGTTTCATAGTCTTTTTCTCTGTCGCAGCGGTCAAAGGGAGCAAAATATTCAATAGTTCGCTCCACAGGACCGCCGGGCTGCGTATCGTCGGTAAAGGTACGGGCAAAGACATAGCCTTCCGGAGCGTTTTTCATTATACCGTTCCAATGTCCGCTGCCCCGGCAGACGGGTTCAACTGTGTCTGCCCTCTCCCACTCCGACCGTGGAAAGCCTACACCGATAAGAGAGCGGTTTGTGGTAAAAAAATTCGCCCTTTTGCGTCATACCACGTATCTGCTTCGTAGCTTTGCAGAACAGGAAACTGTATTCTGTATATTGTTTTAAGCTGTTCCAACGTCATACCCAAAGCCATAGCCTTAAGCACCTCAATCTCCACAAGGACCTGTCTCCGTTCAAAATCCGTTCGGAGAGGTGTGTTCCAAGTCCAGTTTTCAGTAAGTAATCCGAAACGTGACTGAGCAAGACGAGGGTCGGACTTTGCCCAAAAGTCTTTATTAAAATCACAGCTAAAGCTATTTTTCCATAAACTTTCATATGAATTTGTAACGCAAGATAACAATAAAATTCTTAATGAAAGCAAAGAATCATTTCTGCTGCTGCAATAAGGCAGTTTTGCAGCCGTATCATCATAAATATTAGATTTTCCCAATGCTTTTATATAAAAATCATAAGGAATAGATTCCACCAATGCTGCAAATATAACAGTTTGTGACTGTTCTCGAAAACAAATGCTCAACAATCCGTTTATATGTGTTGTTATAGGAGGAACAATCGCCCCAATTAGTGTACGTTCGCCGCTTTGGTTAAGCATTTTCCTCACAATCAACCGATAGTCGTTATAAGATTTCGTTCCCCAACCGGTAACGGGTATACGATGTATATATTCTTCAATTTTACAAGCAGGTGAATAATTTACTCTCTGAATATAATTTTCCGGCAAGACAGTCAAATCTATATTATCATAATCACTGTTCAATTTGCAAATATGCCGTGAAGACTTAAACAAGGGATTTGCAACACCGATATGAGGCCCTGAATACACGGTGTCTAATGTATCTTCCGGAAAATGAACATTACGTACAATAGTTCCGTTTTTTGTGCATTGGTTTCGTCCCACATAAGTGTAATAGAAACCATACTCGCAAAATCACCCATCACTGTTTTTTGCTCTGCAAAACATTCCAGAACATTAACAAGCTGCTTTGCATGAAGTACGGGCAGCCGTGCCTGTTTCCAGTTACTACTTCCGTCAAATAATTTTGCAAACACTGTCAATTCCTTTTTTTCTGTGTGAATTATTCTGTCAGGGTGCCCTTCAACGTTCCAGTTTCCGTCTTTATCTTTAATACCCGGAACAGCCGCAGAAGAGTCGCCCTCATAACACTGTGCTATGGTTTTAACATCAAAGAGATTGCTTATAGTGTCAAAAACAACCGTCTTAGGAGCCCCGTACACGTTTAAACTAAACTGTGCATGATGATCTACTTCCGGAAACAGCTTACGCTCATTTGTAAACATAAAATATCTGCAAAGCCGAGGATATAATTTTTCACGAAGCACACCGCCCTTAGGGTCATCATAAACCCCTTCGGGGTGAACGAAAGCACTTACGCCGTAATTATTGTCAAACATCCATGCCTGAGGCAAAAAACACTTATAAAGATTAGTCTGATGACCCTTTAAATCAGGATAGTTCTCATAGGCATTTAAGAAGTTTTTCTGACCTTCCGTAGCTTCATACTCGCTGAAATAAAGTGAACGGGTTTTTGTGTCGGAAAGCGCCTCGTCTCTGTGTTTGGCAGTTTGGGTTGCCGAAAGATTTTTAATGGCAAATGCAGGATTTCTGTCAGACAGAACACCCTGTTCGTTCCATTCTATCTTTATCCACGGCGGATTTCCTATAATCAGGTCAAAACCGCCCCTTTCCTCAAACAAATCCGCAAATTCCAGTTCCCAGTGCATAAAGTGATTTTGTTCTGCAATACTGTAAGCTAAACCTAAACGGTCATATTTTCGCAGCCCGGATATATCCACTTTACCCTCAATGGTTTCATACAGCTGTTTATATATATTATCTTCCATTTGCTGCTTTTCCGTAGGGAACAAAGACAGCTGTCTGCGGTTATAGTTTTTATCCCTTGTCTCATTGTCTACCACTACAACAGAATCTGTAGTGCCCTCCAAAATCAAAGACATATCAAAGAGAAACTCCGCTCGTGAAGGCAGCAGTTCTGCCTTGTCAATGGGCCAAAACCACAGTGCCCACCAATAGTCCATAGCAAATTTCAGTCTTGCATAAGGTCCGGCATTCTTCATATTATCGCTTTTATAATATTTTGAATATATTTCGTCTTTCTGCCTTATAGTGGTATGAGAATCTAAAGCCGTGTCCTTATGTCCATAAACAGAAAGAGCATCCAAGGTACCCTCTTTTACTTTACGCCGCAGTTCAATTTGTTTTTCCCAAAGATCGTCAGCAACAGCCGAAAGGCGCAGCAGTGTATCAATTTCATCGTCATTATAGGGCTTGCAAAACTTCTTGTTCCATTCCTTCATATATTTGATTTTAACCGGCTCAAGCTTTTTAATAACCTTGTCTGAATAGCTGCACATACCCGGATCACCTAAAAGAAAATGATATACCTGCTTACGGGGCATACGCTTCTTCCCCAAAGGAACCCTCTCCGGAGCATTTTCATACCAGCGCAGCCCTCTTTCCCTTGTTATCAAGCTTTCAATTCTATAACACTGCCGCCTTGCACCTATAAGAGAGTTACCGTTTATAAGCTGAGTATCGAACCAAGGTACATAGCCGTCTTTATATATTGTATTCAGCCAAAGAGAAACCTCCGCCAGTTCCACAGCCACAGGGTTTAAATCAATGCCATAGACATTTCTGTCTGCAATGTACATCTTTACCTTCTGAATTTCATTATATCTGTTTTCGTATCCTACAACGCTGCCAGTTTCCTTTTCCTTTTGAGTAATATAAGCCTCCGCCAACTGATTAATGGTTTCATTCAAAAAGGCAGCACTTCCCATATCCGGCTCACACACAGTAAGCTCGAGTATTTCATCTGCCCTTTTATCTTTTAAAAGCTCTTTAAGAGCGTATTCAACAAGACATCTTGTCAAACTTTCCGGTGTATAATAGGAGGCTGACTTTTCACGCTCACGCCCTGCAAGACGATATATAAAAGAGCCCTTTTTATACATTCTGAGTTTTCCTCTGTTTTCTACCTGTTCAAAGCGCACACGTTCTTCCTCTGTATAATGTTCAAGCTCTGATTCGGAAACAAAATAACCTACCTCAAGCTCATTAAAATTATCTCCTGCACGTTTTACCTTATAAAGATCTTCCTCGGCTATAAAGCCACGATATGACAAAAGAGCTTCATATACTGCTCCCATTTGATTTATTCCCAAATTTGTATATGAGATACGTCCCCGGCAGCTGTTTCTTCTGCCGTTAGACCGCGTAACACTCATTAAATCGATTATACGCAGCATACAGCTGTTTCGCAGCTTTGAATTATTTATCATTTTTGTATATTCAGGATCGAAAATATGAGCCTTCAGAGGAGCAATTAAAAAAATATCATGGTAGCTTTCCGAATTTGATACTTTTTTCATTTCCTCCTCTGTTTTCGGATAACCGTTATATATAAGGTCATAAAGCTTTGACAAAGTCTCATAAAGATAATACCCGTCACTTACTTCATTTACATTCTCACGTATATTATCTGCAATGTCACGAAGGCTCTCCAAAGAATAGCCTGTTACATAGCTTTGTACCTTCATGGGAGCATAGCCTAACTCTGAGCGTGACTCAATAAACAACACAAAAAGCATTCTGTACATATAACGCAGACACTCCAAAGTAAGCTGACCTGCATCAACCGGTTCTGTATCCAAATTGCGGTTAAGGCGGTTAGTCATATCATAAAGAACTTCATTGCCCAAAAGCTCAATACTTTCCCGAAGAGCATATTTTAAGTCCTGAGAAACACCGGAGTTATTTCTTCGGCTTTGTTCGTCAAACTCATCCAGTAAAATTTTTCCGTCATCCGGACAAATGGTTTCTCTATGAAGCAAAACCGCCATTGCCTGTAAGGTTGTATTCTCCAGCCTTGAAAAAATATCCTCCAGTTCAAATTGAAGATAGCTTTTTGCATTCCACTTATTGCGGTCGATTAATGCAATTTGGTTCATACCTATAAACATTATAAACCGGGGAGGCTCAGCAGAGCCGAAGAAAATTTTAGCCGTAATTTCTTCATTTGACAAACCAGTCAGCATATCGGAAGGCACACCACCAAAAGAATCTTCATTCACCTTATCGGCATCAAACAAAAAACTTTCCATAATGCCTGCTTCCGTTTCTTTTGATGCAGCCAAAAGCACCCACAAAAGAGGAGCTCCGTTTGCTTTTGTCATTTCAAGATATACGGAAACAGAGCATTCTTCGTCAATTAAAATTGTCTGTGGCTTTGCCTCCGGGTATCCAAGAGAGTTTAAATATGCATCGGCCATATTTCTTATGGAAGCAAGAGACTGCATATTAAGAGATGACCGAACATATCGGTCGTGTGCAGTATAATACTACCTTGCATTTTGACGAAGCATCGCCCATAGCGTACGCATTTCCTTAGAGGTCTTAGCCGAAGCAGACCATGAGCTTATTCTGTCCTTTGCGTTTTCTTCAAACACCGCTGAAAAATAATGCTTTGTATAATATTCGTTTTTATTTGTAATTCCGGTTAGGTCCATACTCATTGCAATACCCCAGTTAGTACTGCAATAACCCGAATATAAGGATTATTCTGTACTGTCAAAGTGTCTTTAACCCAGTTTACAAACCTGTCAAACAGGTCATCAATGCGTCGCTCCTGCTCACTTAGCTTTCTTTCCTGTTCGAAAAGTGTTACTTGATAATATTCCCTGTGTTTTTCCTGTAAATCAGTCAGCTTTTCAACCTCTTCATCAAGAAGCGGTGTCATTTCATCCTGATATTTTTTTAAATACTCATCTAAATGCAGCATAGCCTGTGCAACAACAACTTCGAGAAGATCACTTGCTACTTTTATATCTCTGTCTGTAATACTGTTTGTATTTGGAATCTGTTTTCCATCCAGCCCGGCAGACTGAACTATTTCGTTCATGTCCATTACCTTTTCAAAGCTGCCCCTTTTATATTTGAGGCCAAACCACTCATCAATCAAAGGTGTAGATTTCAAGTTGGGCATACTGCCGTTTATAATATAAATTATTTCACTTTCAGATAATTTTCCCGGCAATGCTATAACAGGAGCTTCATTTCGCTTAAACTGCAGGCTCATTTTATCGTTTACCCAAGTTAAAACAGGGTGAAGCTTCCAAAGGTACTGAGTTGAAGGCCATGCAGCTTCATCCATATTTTTCTGCATACTGCTCCTCATCTGTTCCATACAAAAATCTTTATCATCGGAAACACGAAGAGTATCTCCATGAGGCTGTGCTTCTTCCGGAATAAGGGCAGCCAGTCTGCGTTTCATTTCGTCTGTAAGTTTAATATCCAAGCCGGACACGGTTAAAAGCTTTTCTACAGGATGAGCCTCTGTTTGATTAAGATATTTAAGAGCCTGACAGAGATAATCAATATCGGAAAATAATGTTTCATCTGTTACAATATCAGATTTGACACTGTAAACCTTGTCTTGTTCTGCAGCTGCTGACATAAACGCCTCAAAGGGATCAAATTCCTCTTCGTTTTCGTCCAATATCTGCTCAAAAGCCGCTGCATCCGAGCCGTTTTCAATAGTTTCGGAAATTACAAGTTCTTCATCTTCAATCGTGAACTTGCCTAACAAAAGAGACGGATCTCCTATATTTTTCAAAGCCTGTTCTTCTTTGGCAATCAAAATTTCAATAATACGCATATCGCCTTTGATTTTCTTGTTATCGCTTTCAATCAACATATAGCGAATATCCGGTCGATTTTTCTGTCCGTACCGGTCAATACGGCCGTTTCTTTGCTGAAATACCATAAGGGACCATGGAATATAATATATTTCGAGGACAGATTTTGCAGTCTAAAACCCTGTGAGTTCGGGTCTCAAATTTCCGAGGTTTAGCCAATTTAGGAATATCCACAATTGAAAAACAGCGGCTTTTGTACCGCTGCTTCCTACCAATTTTATTTTCACAACCTTTGTCAGGACGCTCTTCAGTGTTACCCTGTTTGGCTGTAATATTATTATTGTCAAAAACTTGGTTGTTAAAACCATTTACACAGTTAATTTTTCACTCCCTCGACAGCCAAAATTTTGCACTTTCATTTTCGCCTACATACATACCGAGGACGTCACGTTTGCCGTCCAAGTCTATGCCCAATGCTATATAAACCGCTTTTTTAACTATATGGCCTTCACTCCGAACGTGAAAATGTATTGCATCAAGATAAACAACAGCATATATTTCCTCTAAAGGTCTCTCCTTCCATTCTTTCACAATAGGCAATATTTTGTCTGTAATACGGCTTATTGTGCTGTCTGACACATCAAGGCCATACATCTCGTTAAGGTGACTTTCTATATCGCCGGTTGTCATTCCCTTGGCATACATAGAAATAATCTTCTCTTCCATATTCTGCGTAAGCGTATTTTGATATTTTTTAATGACTTTCGGCTCGTATTCACCATTTCTGTCTCTCGGAATATTTATGTCCATATCGCCGTAATTCGTGTGGTGCTATACTAAAAAAGTAGACAAAAAATATAGTTATCTATTATAATAAA
>JAJQFU010000061.1 GCA_021200955.1 Clostridiales bacterium
AGTTTTGAAATATTTTTGTTATTTCAAGTGTCTACTCTAAGGGGATTATATCAAATCTACTATATCTGTTTTATCTATACTTTCGGCACTTATTTGTTTGCAAACGAGGTTTCCGGGTTCAAGAACAAAAATCCCGTCTCTGTAGTTCTGTTCTGCAATTTCCAAAGCGGTTTCCATATCATTTGCTTCCACTTCAAAATCTTGCGAAATCATCTCTTCAATAGTAACTATATATTTCATACTAATACTCCTTTAATGTTTAAAAATTAATTGATAGCAACCTCAGTTCCCATTATTGTGTCTGTAAATTTTATAGTCTCAAATCGATAAAATCGGCTGACTGCCTGTAGTCACCGCATACGATGGTTACATTTTTAAGCTTATCCGATACTGCACGGAGATTTTTTCCGTCGCATATAAGCGGATTTTTATACGCTCCCATAGGGACATTGAAAAGCCTCTTTCTGTTTACTCTGTAGAGACCGTTAAAGCAGGTTTTGTTTAAAAAAATCATTAAAGCGGCTTTTTCTGTGTTATCTTTGACACTGCCGTTAATTTTTAAATCATTAAAACGCTCTCTTTTATTAAGATAATATGATTTTCTGTTGTCGTTATCTATAGGAATAAATTCACTTTGATACCCTAAAAGCAGCTTTATCAGTTCTTCAGGGTTATCTCTTATTATTAAGTAGGTATTTATCAATTCCCTGTTTATGTCGCTGATGTATATTTCCTTCAAATTATAATGGGAAAGTATATCAAACAAAACAGCTCCGCCGCCGACAAAAGGCTCAGCGTATTTAGATATGCCTTTATTGAAAGGGTAATATTGTCTTATTTCTTTCAAAAGCTGGCTCTTGCCGCCTGCCCACTTTAAAAACGGCTTTACAATTTTTCTGTTATCTGAAGTATATTTCACAAAAACATCTGTATTCAATTTATCTTTGGTATTAATTACAGACATACATTCCATAACGCAGCACTCCCTTAAGTCTAAAAATATTATATACCAAAGCTTAAATAAAAGCAATATTATTATCAAAATAAAAACATAGATTAAATATAGTACGTTTTCAGTACGCCTCATAAAAAATAACCCCAAAAAGCCTATATTTTCAGCTTTTTTGGGGTTTTGTTTTTTATTCCCACTCTTGGAATAAATTTTGTTTACGGGTTATTTTTGCCTTATTTCTCGGAAAAACTAAAGCGGTTTTATTCCGAATTATATGTATTATTTTTATTTTACCTGTTTCGTGGTATCATTTTGGTATCACTACTTATCTGACACTCCGTCAGTGTCAAAAAAATTTTATCGAACACATTAATTCTTTTTTGTCAGACCTTTCCACTCAAAACAATACGGCGTGACGGTTGTGACAGCTATGACGGTTATTTACACATCCCTGTCTTTTACCGCAAACTGTCACTTAAGCCGTTAAAGTTATGCTATAAAGCTGTCTTTATAAACATTGTAAATTAACTTCAATTTACTGTAGTTTGCTGGGGTAATAACATAGCCGCTTGCATCATAGCCGAGAATTTTAAAGGTATATTCTTTAAACATAGCCAAATAATCATCTGAACTCATAATATCGTCGTTGTGCTTCTTGGCTCGTTTATATATCTCTAAAATCTTATCGAAATCAATATTTCTTACAAAATAATTTTTCATATTCATCTGCGGAGCCTGGATTATATCATCTAAGGTTATAAACGTATCAATATCATTTTCCTTATATTTTCTTATAATTAATTCCGCTAAATCATTCGGCAGGTCGATTACTTTTACAACTCTTGTTCGTCCGATAAGATAATCTATTGAACATTCGAGCTTATCGGCAATTTTTACAAGGCTTGAATATGCAATAGTTTGACCTTTTGACAATTGGGATATTGTATTAACTCCCAATTCACAGTCGGAAAGAAGGTCTTTTATAGAAATATGTTTTTGTTTAGCCTGTTTTTTTATTCTGTCGGCTATATCCTGCGGATTATACATAGCAAATTACCCTCCGTTTTTATCAGAAATATTTATTATAATTAATTTTCAAAATAGCATTGACAACCACTGAAATATGTGATAATATATATTTATCACCTGATACAGTGATTAATAAACATATTCCTATATTAATGATATAAAATGAATAATTACCAACTTCAGTGTATCTTACATTTATTTTAATCTACCAAATCCGGCTTGTCAAGAAAAAATTAAAACGGAGGTGATTTTTATGACAAACAAATTATTTATAACTGCTGATGAGATTGCCGAAACTCTCGGTGTCAGCGTTCCTTCCGCTTACAAACTTATGAAGAAGCTGAATAATGAACTAAAAGATAAAGGATTTTATGTAATCAGCGGAAAACTCAACAGGAAATACTTTGCAGAAAAATGCCTTTACGGCGAAACGGAGGTGTATTGATTGAGCGTATCAAAAGAAACAAAAAGCGGTGCTTTTACGGGAAAATGGGTTGTCCACTGCCGCTACACAGACTGGCAGGGACAAAGCAAGCAAAAGTTTAAGCGTGGTTTCAAAACCAAACGAGAAGCTGTAGAATGGGAAAAGGACTTTATTCTCAGTTCAAAAAACAATATAAATATGAAGTTCGTAGATTTTGTCAGCCGTTATTTCTCGGAGATAAAGCCAAAGTTGAAATACAACACATACCTTTCCAAACTCGATATAGCACGGCTGCATATTCTTCCTTACTTTGAAAATGTGGCTTTATCCGAAATAACTCCCAATTCGATTATCAAATGGCAAAATGCGGTAATTGAAAAGGGGATCAAAAACGGAAAAGGTTATTCCCAAACATATCTTAGAACAATTAACTCGCAGATGTCGGCTCTTTTCAACTATGCCGTTAGGTTCTACGGCTTAACTCAAAATCCCGTACAGATTGCAGGGTCTATGGGCAAAAAGAAAACATCTGCAGAAATGAAATTTTGGACTTCGGCAGAATTTAAGAAATTCATCTCGGTTGTTGATGATAACCTTGCTTTCTGTGCATTTGAAACTCTTTTCTACACAGGCTGCCGTATTGGTGAACTTCTTGCCTTAACTCCCTCAGACTTCGATTTTGAAGCCAACACTATGTCCATTACAAAATCCTATCAGCATTTACAGGGACAGGACATTATAACCTTTCCAAAAACCGAAAGCAGTATCAGAAAAATTTATATTCCCAAGTTTTTAGCCGAGGATGTGCAGGACTTTATATCCTCACTCTACAAAATCGGTAAAAATGACAGGATATTTCAGACGTGCAAAAGCACTTTATCCGTAAAATTAAAGAAATATGCTGCAATTGCAGGAGTTAAGCCTATTCGAATACATGACTTACGTCACAGCGCAGCAACATATTATCTGTCGGAGCTTGAAGCAAATCCAATCGTTGTATCAAAGCTGCTCGGTCATGAGAAAATATCTTTAACCCTCGACACATATACCCATAACAATACAGAAAATCAGAAGAACCTTGCCGAACTGACAAACAAGGCGTTTCAAGCCAATATAGCGGAGGAAATTAAAAATGAGTGCTAAATCCCGAGACAAACATAACCGTTGGCGAAGCCTGACAGTTGCCTTTCGTATATCGCCGCAGGAAAACGAAGTCCTTAACAGGAAAATTTTTCTGTGCGGCACTACAAAACAGGAATATATAATCAACAGGCTTATAGCCGACGAACCATTGCAAATTGTTGTAAACAGGATGATGATTAACAGGCTTTCCAAAAGGCTTGACCGCCTTGTTAATCTTCTTGAAAACAGTCAAATAATAGACTGTGACATTGAAGAAGTAAAGTATATTGTAAAACTGCTTCTCGATATAAAAGCAAGAGAAGAAATTTAAAGGAGGGATTATATGAATAATGAAAAAAACACCTTAAAAAAACTGGAGACAATTACAATGAGTGAACTTTACGATATTGCTTATCCGCCGACCGCAGCCTTAGTTGAAAACCTTTTATATGAAGGCACATACATATTTGCAGGAGCACCGAAAACAGGCAAATCATTTTTTATGGCTCAACTCGCTTACTCTGTCAGTACAGGGCAGCCTCTTTTCGGCAACAAGGTAAACAAAGGCTGCGTTCTCTACCTTGCACTTGAAGACACTTTTGCCCGATTGCAAAGCAGATGTGTAAGAATGTTCGATATAAATGTCAGTGAAAATCTCCACCTTTCCACACAGGCAAATTCTCTGTCTAAAGGCTTGGAGTATCAGCTGACGGAGTTTATAAACGAACACCCGAATACGAAGTTAATTGTAATCGACACTCTTCAAAAAATAAGGGAATTAACACCCGATTATAATTACGGCACAGATTATGATGTAATCACACGCTTAAAGAAATTCGGGGAACAGCACCGCCTTTGCATTATTTTAGTACACCACACACGCAAGATGGATGCAGCAGACCCCTTTGAAACAATTTCGGGAACCAACGGCTTGCTCGGAGCCGCCGACGGAGCCTTCGTGCTTCAGTCGGAAAAACGTTCGGGCAATTCCTCAACTTTGGATGTGGTTGGACGTGACCAAGTGGCGCAGCGTATTTATTTGGAATTTGACAGAACCCGCTGTGTGTGGAAATTTATTAAGTCCGACAAAGAACCTTGGCGAGAACCGCCTGACCCTTTGCTTGAAAGTATAGCTTCATTTGTCAGACAACAGCCCTTATGGAAAGGGTCGCCTACGGATTTGGTGACAGGTCTCGGAGTTAATAACATTGCCCCGAATGCAATCACCAAAAAGCTGAATGTTTGCAGCAACCGCCTGCTTGACGAATATGGTATTCGGTATGAACATTATCGGACAAACAGCGGACGGTATATAATTCTGTCTTTGGCGGAAAACAGTTGATATGGTTTTCTGCTAAGGCGGAAATACCGCAATACAGTGCAGATTTATCTGCATAAAAATGTTGAGCGTAGCGAAACCGCAAAAAGTTTTGACGTTGCCCCAAAGGGGTGATGTCAAAACTGATTTTACGTTACTTTCGGGAAAGTAACAAAGCCTTTACTTCTCGATTGTTTTAAATCAGAAAAGCTTGCTCTTACTGAAAGGAGATGATAATTACGGTAAAAAGCATATCACTTATGAAAGGCAAAGGATCTCTTGCTCACAACAACAGAGAGTTTATTGAAGGAAACGTAGATTTCGACAGGGTTAAAGACAACGTATATTATAAACAGGAAAGTCTTGAAGCAGCCTATACGAATTGCTTTGCCGAAGCAATAGAAAACTACAATGCAAAGCAAAAAAGAAAAGACCGCCGTATCGCCGGAGTGAAGGGCTATATGGAGCAAATTAAAAATTCGGGCAACAGGGAAAAATTGTTTTATGAAAGCGTAATACAAGTCGGAAATATATATGACAGTGCCGTAGGTACTGAACAGGGCGAACTTTGCAAAACCATACTTGACGAGTATATGAAAGATTTTGAAGAAAGAAACCCAAACCTCTATGTATTCAATGCCGTTATGCACTGTGACGAGTGTACCCCTCATTTACATATAGACTATATTCCTCTCGGCAGAGGATATAAACAGGGCTTAATGGTCAGAAATTCCCTTGACCGAGCCTTTAAGCAGCAAGGTATTGACGGAAAGGCTAACAAAAAAGAAAACAGTACAATAGCTTGGCAAAACAGGGAAAAGTCTGCACTTGAAGAGGTTATGAACCGCCACGGCGTAGAGCGTGCCGCCGAAACAGGCTTACATAGGGAAAATCAAAGCGTAGAGCAGTTTAAAGCCACAGTGCATGATACAGACAACCGCCTGCAGCAGCTTCCTCAGCAGATAGAATATATGCCTGCAATGTTTAACAAAGAAAAGGCTGTTGTAAATACAGCCGACCTCAAAAAGATTGAAGAAGAGGCAAAACTTCTCACCATAAAAGAAAACAACCTCGTAAACCTTGAAAAGCAGGAAACCGAAAAATTGGCGGTTATATCCTATTACAGCGGCTACAAGGCAAAATATGAAGAAGCCGCAGCAGAGTGCGAAAAGCAAGCCGAAATCATAAAAGAAAAAGATGAGGTTATAGAAGCCCAAGAAAGTACAATAAAAGAACAGACGGAAACAATTGACGGACTTAATAATTTTAAACGTATGGCCTATTATCTTATTGAAGATATTTCTCGTAGCTGCTCGGCACTGATGCAGTCAATCACATTTATAAGAGACCGCTTTTGCGGTCAGTTTACAGCTTCTTTAATGGACGGACTTCTTGAATACGGAAACAGGAGCCTGAAACACGCAGCAAATCTTGAAGTTTTTGACTTAAAGCACCTTGAAAAATATTGTAATCCCGAACCTCGTCTGATGGATTGTGCAAGAGTCCGTGTTAAGCAAAGACTGTACTTCAAAGACGGCTCCGACGGAACAGGCTTGTACACCGAAAACGATAATTTTGTTCTTAACTTTGATTCGGCGGAACGTGCAAAAAAGTTCTTTCCCTATGCCGATATAGTTGACAGCATTGCCCTTGAGAAAGAAAAAGCACTGCAGGAACAGAAACAAAAAGAACAGCAACTCAAACTGTCACAGCCACAGCCCCAAAAACACAAAAGCCATTCTTCCTATGAAAGATAAATAACCATAACAATAAGCAGCAGCTGTGAAACATATATTTTTCGACAACTGCTGTTTTATCTCTTGCAACTCTTTTATTTTTCAGCACAATCTATATTTAAAAGAATTGCATTGACCCAAGGAAGGGCATCAAATGCGTTTTCCAATTCTTCAACGGAAAGTTCTTGTATTTCCTCCCAGGTATATATTCCACAGCCAACCAACGTTTCTTCAAAATCGCAGTCGGCATAAAGATGTATGTTTTTATTGCCCTGAACATACATAAGAATCTCTGCATCACCCAAACTTCCGAACCAGTGATTTCTTCTCGAAATTTTGTATGATGGTTTCCTGTCTGTAATTTTACCGCTTAATATGGGAATAATTGGAAGATAAAAACTTTCTTTTATCGTTTTCTACTATCATTCGATTTTATTTAACATATTTCTTAACTTCCTTATTTCATTTCAATTTCCATGTCCATCTTTGTTCAATCTTAATTATCTAAATTTGAAACAATATCTTTAATATATCTGGAGGGTTGTTGATATTTAAAATCTCCCCATGGCATTTGTTTTTTTTGGGGATAAGACATATAACATAATCTTTTTGCTCTTGTTACAGCTACATACATGTTATTCATTTCCTGTAAAAGTTGGCCATTTGCGGCTTTGACTGCCCGATAATCAGGAAATGTTCCCTCACATAATCCAATTATAAAGACAACGTCAAATTGTAAGCCTTTTGACATGTGAGCCGTTAAAAGAGAAAGACCATTACTTATCTCTATCTCTTTTGTTTTACCTAAAGATATTTGATTTCTAAAAGATGTTAATGTTCTATTTTCTCTTGGAATCTGCGTACAGTATTTATTCCAATGATTTTGCCATTGTTGAATGTCCATAGAAATAAGATAACGCTCATCATCATCAAAAGTTGTTAAAACACCATTAATGCATTTCAAAGCGGCACCGAAATTTAATGTTTCTCTACTCAAAATCTCTATTGCAGGAAGCATACTCTTAAATTTTGTCTGTGCTAATACTTCCTCCAAAATGGACAAGCCACTATCCTGCTTAAAATTATTACCGGAAAACCCAACCATTTTTTTTAGTTGCGTTAAGTGAATATAGTCTTTTTTGTTAATAAGTATTCTAATTGACAGTTCAAACACTTTCATATAGTCAGATTCATTTTCTATACCACTGGAATTTTTTCTAAAGAAATACGGAATATTTCGTTTATTAAGTTCTTGTTCCAAATAAGTAAAAACATATCTGTTTCTAGCTATTACAGCAATTTTTTCGGCTGTGATCGTGCCTTCAACATCAGAATGTCCCTTTTCTATGAGTTTTTCAATCTTATCGACAACAAATTTTGCCTCGCTTTCTTCATCGGCTAATTTGGTTGCTGTAAGCTCACCGTCATAAACATAATTTGATATACTGTCATATTGTTCTAATTTATTAGCAAATTCAACTATACGTTTAGCAGAACGGTAATTTTCATTTAAAACATAAATAACAGGTGAAAAGTCTGTTACAAAATGTTTTGTCATAAAATTACTATCGGATCCATTAAAACCATAAATAGACTGATTTGCATCTCCGACCATCATAACATTTTTGAAGCTATTTCCGCACAATGCTTTAATTACTTGGTATTGCGCAAAGTTTAAATCTTGTGCTTCATCAATACAAATATAGCGATATAGTAAATTGTACATATGAACAACATTGGGGTTTTCTGTCAATAGTTGATATGCAAAAAATAAAATATCATCAAAATCCATTGCATTTTGCTCAATTAGTTTTCGATTGTACTCATAATATATTTGTGGAAATGGTGCATTTTCATCACAATCTTCAGGCAAAATAAAGTTCTTCTTTTTTTCGGTAATCAATTGTAGGCTTCGTTGCAAAATTCGATTTTTATCTTGTTGCTGTAAAAGAAAATCTTTAAGGCTTGGATTTTCCCAAAAAACTTCTTTTAAAACAGATTTTCGATCATCTTCATTTTCGAACAAAACCATATCCATACTAAGACCGAGCAAATTTCCACGTGTTTGAACCAAGTCTAAGCAAAAGGAATGTATCGTACCTGAGGTTACACGATCAAGCTGTTCTTCAAAAAAATGCTCTTCAGACAATCTTTCCTTTATTTCATCTGCTGCTAAATTACTGAAAGTTAATGCCAAAACATTTCCACGTCTGTTTGATAATATTAATTTTTTAATACGTTCAATAAGAACCCTGGTTTTTCCACTGCCGGGACCGGCTTTGACCAAAAGTGCTCCATCTGGATGATCCACTATTTGTTGTTGTTTTAGAGATAATTTCATCATTAAATCCTCCCTTATTGTTTCACAATAGATTTTAATGCTTCCATCAAAACTTTTACTTTTGGCGGAATCCTGCGATTTATGTCGGAAATAGAAGCTATTCTTTCTGCTACCGCCGTGGCATATTTTGCCTTTGCTTGTTGGCCAGTACAACAATCATAGACTGCATTAACCCAGCCTTCGGCACCTGAATAGTCTCTGATAACATCTTTATAAATATCCTGATGACATTGGGAACATTTTGGTAGATTTGTTTTTTCTCTTTTGGCAACAGTACGGTCTCGTTCGTTAGCATAATTTTTTACAAAATTCATGTTATCTTCAATCATGTTAATTGCCTCAACAATTTCATTTATATAACCACTATTCAATAAGTGTTTTTCGTAATTTTCTTCATTGTCGAGAATAATTATATTATCACATTTCTCTGCGTTGAGTCCAAAGGTATTTAAGACCGCTTTTTTTACTATTCTTTTCGTTGATGATTCACCGTCACTGAAAATAAACCAAGGTATGTTAAAATTTTTTATTAAGGAGAGAAAAGTCTTATAATTTCGTCCACCAATTCCAATTATATTAATACCACAAAATACAGGTTCAATTCCATATTGCTCCCTAAAATAAACTGGCAAAGCCTGTTCCTCCGTAATTCCCTCACATAGTACAATCGCTTTTGAAAACAACAGTTCTCCACGAGAAGTAATAATTTCTCGTTTAATGCGATTTATTTATTCTTGAGCAAAATCCTGTTTATTAAAACAATGGGCAATTGTTTTCCCATTGATTTTTTCAAAATGGATTAAATCAGCTAAGTTTGCCTGTGATACAATATTAGGAGAATGAGTACTGATAATTTTTTGACCGGGGAAATTACATAGTTGTGAGTAGAGTCTTTGTTGAGCTTGAGGATGAAGATGTGCTTCAGGTTCTTCCATTGTAAGCATTACATAATTATCTGATTCTGGATCATCTTTAATTAGATTTTGCCCTTCCCAATCAATATATGCTCCTAAAGTTAAAAATGAAATCCAACTTCGTATTCCCATACCATGTTGCGATACAGAAAGCCTAGCAGCTTCACCGTCTCTAAAGATTATATCCATGCCTTTATGTAAATCAGACATTTTTCTTGCTAATGGTTCTATTTCTACAATGCCATCCGCCGCACCTACAGTTGATGCGATTGATGCAATTCTGGTTGAGGTATTGTTTAATGCGGGTATACTTTCTACTATTTGAGAGTTGACATCATTCAGCTGCCGTTCAATGTCATCAATTTTTTCTTTAGAAAGCTCTATTTGTGATGTCGCACGTCCAAAATATGATTTTCTATCTTTAATATCTTCTACTACATCCCTCTGAGCATCCATATAGAACGCAGAAATGTATGTATTCATATCACTGGTAAATGATTTACGTCGACCAACAATTGCAGATGAAATTGAATTGCCCCAATCTACAATTTGTTTATGTATGATAACATAATCATTTCTTATGTTATCATATTGTAAAATTGTTCGTATACCAACAAAGTCTCCAATCGGGTCTCCCGATGTAATCCATTTATCTGTAAAAACTTCTGTCCAAAATTCCGAAAACTGTTCTGTAATACGATGTGAATTATCTGTTGGACGAATCATTATATCAATAGTTACACATTTATTTTTATCTAATACTTCATCTTTACCAACATAAATGTCATCTGAAGAAACAACTTTATTCTGTCCCAAGGCAATATTTATAGCCCTTAAAAAATTTGATTTTCCGCAGTTATTTGCACCAATAATCACATTTATCATTGATAGCGACAATTCGAGATACTCGATTGAACGATAATTTTCGATTCTTACATCAGAAATTAATATTTTCATATATATCCCCTCCTGTCTCTTGGCTTAACATCATAAACAACTTTCTATTTGCTGTTTTTTATTGTTTTTTTATTCTATGATGTATTTGGCATTCACAATTTCAATTTTTTCAGGTTTTATAAAACTTCTGCTTTTCAGCGAACTAATAAAATCATTAAATTCATCTGAAAGCGCATATATAACATTATTTATTCCAAACATATCTCCGTTTGCTATTTTTGTTTTCAAATCTGCAACCTCGGGTTTATTTGTTGAAATTAAGTAATTTTCAGATTTTCTATGAACATATTTTAGTGCTACAGCCTCTAAATCGGCTTGCTTATATCTTTCCCTTAGACTTGTTTTTAAACTTAAACTTATTGGATAGTTTCCCGATGAATAAAGTATAATATCATATATTACATTGGGAACAAATGCAACAGATGCTTGAAGATATATTGGCTTTATATCTTCTTTTATGCATAATGTTGATATTATAAGTTCAAATATACTGCCGTTTAATGCGTTGTTTTTTTTAATAGGGCAATTATGATATGCTTTCTGACATAATTTCACATACTCCGACGGTAAACATTTCATATTATAATATTTCCAACAGTAGTTATTAAAAATATCTGAAGCTTTTGTTTTTTTGTTTTTTATGCCAATATCTTTAAGCATTTTTTCACACCTTTCTATTTCATAAACCTTATTTGTAAATTCAGTTTTAAAACTTGTTTTCCGTCAACATCTTCAACTGAGCCAAAATGGTGTTTGCTCTTACTTGGTGTTTCAAACCTTGTATTATTATACAGATATTCCCGGAATTCGTTTCTGTTATAGATGTGATAGCATAAAATATCCCCATCTTCTTTAACAATTATGTAACCGCCTGTAGCCTCATAATTGCCTTTCCAATGTGTCGCAGGCATCATTCCGAGAGCTATATCGGTCATCAGCTCTTTAATTTTATATGGATAGAACACTTGTTTACTGTCATCATCTATATTGCAAATATTTTTTTCAACACAGATTTCTGTTAATTCAGTAACTTTATTTGCGTTCCCTCTGTAAAAATTTTCGAGCATAAGACCGATTATTTCAGGCATTTTGGTATCAACAAGCATCAGATTTGAGTTAAAAACCTTGTTATCTGCTCTATCAAACTTTATGATAACTCCCAGCGAATCAAGGAAGCTAAATTTATCCTTAAATAATCTGTAGTTGTCAAATGTATTTATTTCCTTTTCACTTAATACATGACCGCTTAATTCATATACAAAGTTTGTTGCTTTTGAAGCATTTAACAAAGATGAGGGGCTTCCGAGTTGTGATTTAATGCTGAATCCAAGTGTGGGTTCACTGCAAGTTTTAAAATCATGCACAATAAGCGTTATATCGGACTTATCTGTGGATTTGGCCTTTGTTGCGTTGCATCTTATTTTGCTTGTGAAGTTTTCAATACAAGGAACTTCAAATGAGCCGTCTTTGCTTGTGACAGCTTTAATTGAGGAAAGAAGTAATTCGGCATTTTTGCGAAATTCCTCAATCGGAATAACAGCAATTTCATTTCCTGTACTCTCGGAAACAACTTTGATATTACCGTTTCTTATATAGTGCCAAGTATCATCTTTCTGGTTTCGTATTATTTTTAAAATATCGTAATAAATACTTTCGATTTTATTTGTATTGGCATCGGCGGCATACAATCTGCCATCTGCAGCCAATTTGAAAAGAGTGTACAATTCACTCCATTCTCCTTTATTTCCCGTCATCATTTCTTTTTCCTCCAATTGTGCCAAGCATTTTTTCATAAATTTGGCCATTTCTTCAACTGCCGGAATTGTAACGGCATTTCCGAATTGTTTATATTGCTGTGCTTTTCCCACACCTTCGGGAAAAGAAAACATATCGTTTCCGTCCTTATCCATAAATCCATAGTTTATAAAACCCTGTAACTTACCCCATTCACGAGGTGTCATTACTCGTATACCTCTGTCATTTAACGGAGTTTTTCTTCTCGGAAGCTGTATGCCGGCAATACCCTCACGTTTATCTATAACAAGATTACGTTCTTTTCCCGAACCGCCTGTCGCAAGCAATGCATTTGATACGGGATTTTCCGTTTCGGGTAAATTGACAATTTTATATCCAAAACCGTTGCCCTTGGATTCATGCCTTGCTTTGTGTTTTTCCAAAGTTTCAACGTAACCGGAAGCTAAGAAAAATTCAGGTTCGGCATTCATTTCCAATAAGTCATTTAAATTATTGTATATTTTTTCATTTCTTTTTTTTGGCAAAGTATTCGGAAGATTGTCAACCTCATTACCCCAATATTTTCTGTCAAAACCCATGATATACACACGAGGTCGGTTTTGCGGCACACCGAAATTCCTTGAGTTTCTTACAAATGTTCTTGCATTGTATTCTGTTTTTCCGTTTTCTTGGCTAACACCTATTACCTTATAATCCAGTTCCTCCACAAGTGTTTTGATTATTGTGTCAAAAGTTTCGCCTTTGTTATGGGTTATAAGGTTATCAACATTTTCAAGCAAAAAACCCTTGGGCCTTGTTCTTTTAATTATATCGGCAATGTCAAAAAACAATGTGCCTCTTGTTTTGTCATGAAACCCCAGTTTCTTTCCGGCTCTGCTGAATGATTGACAGGGAAATCCGGCAAGTAAAATATCATAGTCTGTATTCTCTGCCTTTTTTTTGAAATCTTCCGACGTTATATCATTTTGGGGATTATCTCCGTAAAGATGTTCATATGTCATACAAGCGTACTTATCTATTTCGGCTGATAAAACATTTTTAAAGCCTTTTGCCAATTCAAACCCCCGTCTTATACCGCCTATACCTGCACATAAATCTATAATTTTATAAACCATAGCATTCAGCCTTTCTAATAGCCTATTATCAAAATACCTTTAAGAGGAATTTCAAACCTGTTACTTATGTACATATTTTCGAAGAAATTACATATCTTCTTATAATCTTGATTATTGCGATATATTTTTCGAACCGCTATACATAAATAACGAACATTATCCATACAACAGGCCTCGTAAAAATCTTTTAAAAATTGATAATTCGTCCAAGCTCTTCCTGCCTCAACTTCTATAACGATTTTTTCTTCCCTGTTATAAGCATCAACCTCAAAACTTAATTCGGGTTTTCCGTTTTCTCCGTACATTACGGGAACCCTTATTTTTTGTTCACCCGATTTGCCCTTTTCAACAACATAATTAATCCTTTCAAATTCGGGGCATATTATTTGAAGCACTTCGTCACTTTTATACTTGTGTAAAGTCGACGATATTTTATCCTCGCAATTTTCAAAGCATTTAACTACTTTTTCAAGTGCTTTCGGTATTTTTTTGTTAAGCGGATAAAATGTCCAATTCATTCGGCTATATACCCCTTTACTTCTTTTTCTATTATATCGGCACAACCCTTAACATTCTTTTTAATTTCGTTGCCCCAAAATCGAAGAACCTTCCAACCTTGCCTTTGAAGCTCCTCTGTAACTTCAATATCCCTTTGCATATTTCTTTCGATTTTCGGTAACCAAAATTCACGATGTGATTTAAAATCATTTTTACGTTCTTCCCAATTATATCCATGCCAAAATTCACTGTCACAAAAAACAGCAATTTTTTTACCTTTGAATACCAAATCCGGCTTACCATATATGTCATTTACATTTTTTTGATACCGCAGCCCTCTGCTCCACAATTCTTTTCGGAGCGTTATTTCGATTGCGGAATCTTTATTCTTAACCTGCTTCATATTGAAGCTGATTTGTTCTTTTGTTTTCTTCATTGTATCATCATCTCAATATTTTAAAAGTCGCATCATAGCCAATTCGCAAAAATCTCTCGAAATCTCAATTCCCATAGATTTTCTACCGGTTATTTTTGCCGCAACAAGAGTAGTTCCGCTACCCATAAACGGGTCTAAAATTATATCATCAACATAACTGAACATCTTAATGCAGCGCTTCGGTAATTCTACAGGAAAAGGAGCCGGATGCCCTATCTTCTTTTTACTCTCCCCGGAAAAAGTCCACAATCCGTTAGTCCATTCGATAAACTCATCTTTTGTGACGTCTGACCTTCCTTTAGCTTCTTTTTTCCACTGTACTTTATACATAACAACAATAAGCTCAACGGGAGTAATTACGTGCGGTGAGCTTGCACTCATAAAACTGCCTCTGGCACGTGGATTTGATATATTGCCCTCATTCCATACAATCGTTGTACGATATTTCCAGCCAACATCTTTTGCTACACAAGTTATATCCGCACCCAAACTTCTTTGCTCACCTTTTCCCGTATCAATCGGAATATTCATACACAATCTGCCATCGGGTTTTGCCAGCTTATAGCATTTATACAGCCATTTATGAGTAAATTGCAGATATTCATCATAACTCAGGTTGTCATTGGCTTTGCCGTAATTCTTATTGACATTATATGGCGGCGAAGTAATAATCAAATCTATGTGATTATCGGGTATTCTGTTATCATTAAGCATATCACCGAGTATGATAACAGAGTATTCATCTTTATAAAATAATTGCGTACTCACTTTATTACTTCACCAAATTACTGTTTTTGCTTAAGTATTTATCAATATCGCCCCTTTGTATTCGCCAAGAATTTCCGACTTTGGAAGCTGTAAGCTCTTGCTTTGCAATAAGTCGCCTTATTGTTTTATCGCATACCTTTAAATATTCGGCTGCTTGTGATACGGTCATCAAATTATTGGGCATATACAAAACCTCTCTTTCTTGAACATAATATCATATTTTGTATGTCACGTCAAGACATTTTGGGAAATTTGAGGACTTTCTTGGACAGGGTTGCATGATTTCATATTTATGACGGTTTAGTATAGATAAAAAACTGTCACAACCGTCACAGCTGTCACTGTCATCATAAATAAAAGAAAGACATTTTTGGGGCAAAAAAGAAGAGAGGAGTTGCAATCCCAATGGGGTTTAATCAAAAGTAATATTGGTAGAACAGGGATTAACTTTCGGGCAAAGAAAAAACAAGGGTTGGTTCTCTTTTTTTTATTTTTTGCCCGCAGATTTGGTTTGAGATTGCCCATGTCTGATTGTAATATAATGTCGAATGTATGGTGATGGAATGACGGCTGTGAAATGTGGGGAATGATGGAAATTATTTTTTGTGGTATCATTTTGGTATCAAATTGCAATAGAAAAGTGCTGTGTTAGGCTTATTTGGCGGAACACAGCACTTGGTTTCATTATTCCCACTCGATAGTTGATGGGGGTTTGGTGGTGATGTCGTAGACGATGCGGTTGATGTTGGAGACTTCGTTGACGATGCGGTTGGAGATTTTGGCGAGGGTGGGATAGGGGATTTGGGCGAAGTCGGCAGTCATGAAGTCGGTGGTGGTGACGGCGCGTATGGCAAGGGTGTAGTCGTAGGTGCGGAAGTCGCCCATAACGCCAACGGAGCGCATATTCGTCAGGACTGCGAAATACTGGTTGATTTCGGTGTCGAGATTTGCCTTGGCGATTTCCTCACGGAAGATGAAGTCGGCGTCCTGAAGGATTTTGATTTTTTCTTCTGTGATTGCGCCTATAATTCTTATGGCAAGCCCGGGCCCCGGGAAGGGCTGGCGGTTTACCAGATAATCGGGGAGTTCAAGCTCTCTGCCTAAGCGGCGAACCTCGTCCTTAAAGAGAAGGCGGAGAGGCTCGATTATTTCCTTGAAGTCTACGTAGTCGGGCAAGCCGCCGACGTTGTGGTGGCTTTTGATGACTGCTGCGTCGCCGGAGCCTGATTCGATTACATCGGGGTAGATTGTGCCCTGGGCAAAGTAGTCAACCTTGCCGATTTTCTTGGCTTCTTCCTCGAAAACTCTGATAAATTCCTCGCCGATGATTTTACGCTTTGTTTCGGGGTCGGTTACGTCCTTGAGCTTAGTGAGGAAGCGTTCACCGGCGTTTACTCTGATGAAGTTTAAGTCTCTGTCTTTGAAGGCTGCTTCAACCTCGTCGCCTTCGTTTTTGCGCATTAAGCCGTGGTCGACGAAAATGCAGGTAAGCTTGCTGCCTACGGCTTTTGAAAGAAGAGCTGCCAAAACGGAGCTGTCAACGCCGCCGGAAAGAGCGAGAAGAACCTTGCCGTCTCCCACCTTTTCGCGAACATTGTTTACGGCGGTGTTTATGTAGTTTTTCATACTCCAGTCGCCTTTAACGCCGCAGACCTCGTAGAGGAAATTGCGGAGGATTTCGTTTCCCTGTTCTGTATGGGAAACCTCCGGGTGGAACTGAACGGCGTAAAGACCCTTTTTGGAGTTTTCCATAGCCGCAACGGGACAGGATTTTGAAAAGGCTGTAATTTTAAAGCCTTCGGGGACTTTCTCAATTCTGTCGGTGTGGCTCATCCAGGTTATGCTTTTTTCTTTCAAGCCCTTAAACATAAGGCTTTCGGGGCTGAAGCTTGTTTCGGTTTTGCCGTATTCGCTTGTTTCGGCGGATTTTACCTCGCCGCCTAAAAGGTGAGCCATAAGCTGGCTGCCGTAGCAGATACCCAAAACGGGAATGTTAAGGTTAAAAATTTCAGGTGAAATTGTGGGAGATGTTTCGAGATAAACGCTGTTGGGGCCACCCGTAAAAATTATGCCCACAGGGTTCATTTTTTTGATTTCGTCAATGGGGGTTTTGTATGACTTGACTTCGCAGTATACATTCAGATCTCTTACACGTCTTGCTATGAGCTGATTGTATTGACCGCCGAAATCAAGAACTATAACCAGTTCGTGTTTCATTAGCTTCCTCCGATGTTATTTGTTTGTAAAAACTTCTTGTTTATTTGTGAAAAACTTTTGGGGTGAAATGTTTATTCGAAGCATTTCCAAAAGTCTTTCGTTGGGTTCTATGACAAAGCGGGCTTTTTTGCCCTTGTAGGATGTTACGAAAATGTATGTATTTTCGACAACAAGACCGCTCGAATAGTCTCTTAAGGGAAAGTTTTTGTAAAAGTCAAGGTGTTCCTTGTCTTTATAGGGAGCAATAATCTCAAACTCCTGAATGCTGCCCGTAAAAACTCTTCTTCTTCGGGACTTGTTGTATATAAGGTCTATGTCAAGCTCTCCCTCTGCGTAGGTATATTCATATTCCTTATTAAGAAGAAAATTCATAATAAAAACAGCGATAGCTATGGTGAAAACTACAAGAAAAATTGTAGCAGCAAGGTATTTTATGGAGTTATGCATCCAAATAAAAATTAAAAGAGCCGTTATTATAAGAATGATGAGACGGGTTCTGTTGTCTTTTTTTGTATAAGTGTGTTTGACAAGCTGTTCAACAAAAACGCTGTCGTTTGAGCCTTCCATAAAATCCCTCCTTATTCGGAAACTCTCTGTTCTTCAAAGATTTCCGCTTCTTCGGGGGTCAGCTTTTTCTTTTTGGAGCTTGATTTAAAGCTGAGACGGTCTAAAATTCCGGGAACCATATCGATGAGCTTGTTGACGCTGTTTTCGTTTTTAACGTTTACAAGCTGAATGCTGTCGTTTTTGACTATAATAACCGCCGAAGGGGTGATTTTTGCGCCCAAACCGCCGCCGCAGGTTTCTCCCTTGTTTTTGTCGGCATCTTTTTCGGAGGCTCCGGCACCTACGCCGAATGAAACGTCGACTAAGGGAATTACTGTAATGTCTCCCAAAACCATAGCGTCGCCTATAACTGTTTTTGAAGATACAAAGCCGTCCATTTTTGAAAAAAGAACGTCAAGACTTGTGTTTAAATTGTTCATTGTCAAACCTCCTTAAAGATTACATTTCTTACATTTTTGTTTAAAAGTATTTTAACTGCGGTTACGGCTATATAAAACAGATTTCCTCTGCCTTTTATATCTGTGTCGGCTTCGAAAACGGCTTTGTCAAAGTCGGGAGTTATATCGACATCCTTTTTTAAGGGAACTGTCAAGGTATATAACAGCCCCAAAACCTTTCCCGTAAGGGAAGGGTCGTCAAAGCCGAAAAGAGCCTTTAAGCGGAAGGTTTTTATTTTCTGCTTTTTTAAAAGATATAATATATTTTTAACCAAACATGAAAGAATATCCCCTTTATTTTCAACTGCCGAAATTGAAGCTATTGTGCCTATAAGTCCGGAATCGGATTTTTCTTCGTCCCGATCGGAGTTTTTTGATTTTTCCGGCTTTTTTTCGGCGGTTGGCTTTGTTTTTGTCTGAGCTGTTTCCTTTGGTTTTTTCTTAGGCTTTTCTTTCGGCATATCTTTTTGATCGGATTTTGTTTCAGACTGAACAGACTTACTTTTTCGGTTTTTATCCGATTTGCTTTTTTTGGTTTTAAGGGACTTTTTATCGAGCCTTTCTTTGAGCCTTTTAAAGGGATAGGTGATTTTTGTTTCCAAACCTTCATCGCCTAAATGACCTTTTATTTTAACAAGCCCGAAAAGCCAAGTTATGCTCAGGTTGAAATCGGGCTTTTCATTATATTCCCCTCCTGCTTCATAGCTTAAAGGGGCAAAAAGAACCGCAATTAATAAAAGGACAGCTGCCGCAAGAAGCACGGCTATTATTGTTATTAAAATATTAACTGCGGTTAAAAGCATTTCTTTTCCCTCCGGGATTTAATTTCCTATTGCATTTTTTATACCCTCAAGGCTGCCGTGTTTGTTATAATAGTCTTCTATAATTTCCTTTGCAAGTTCCATACCCTTTTGTTTCCCCCGGGCAAGCCCTAAAACAAGATAGTTTTGTCTGCTGTAATAAGGCGTCAAAAGCTCCGAAACCTCAAAAAGCTCAAAAAGGTTTTGATTATGGGTTTTGCACAAAAGATATATGTTAAATACATCATTGCCCGATTTTATGTGATTTAAAATTTCTTCCTTTTCATCATCAATGCCCTTAAAAAGCAGATTTTCAGAAAATCTCAAAGCTCTCACCTTATTTCTTAAAGCCTGCGGAAACGATTATGAAAATCTAACGTATTCGAAGTCGGCATAGCCGCCCTCTGTTTCCTTTGTGTTTATACAGAAAATACCGCAGCGGCCGCCTACCCAGGCTTTTTTGGATACCTGATATTCAACGTCGGTTCCGAATTTTTCGTAGGTTTCTCCGTCTTTTGAATAGCTGAAGCTTACGCCGCAGACAAGACCGCTGTATTCCTTGTCGGGGTTATAGAAGTCCTTAAGACCGAAAAACAGCTTTCTGTAGGCATATTCTACGTTAATTCTCAGGTATATGCTGTCTGAAAGGTCAATTTCCTTTCTTTCGGAAATTTCTTCGGGATGATCATTTCCGTCATAGAAGTAGTTGGCTTGTGAAAGATAATACTTTCCGCCCTCGTTTTCAACTCTTAAGGCAAAGAAGCTGCCGCCTGTAATGCATACACCGGCTTTGTCGCCGTCCTTAAGGCTTAAATCAACCTTTGTGGCCATTGTGAAGTTGGGCGACTGCATAAGCTGGCTCAAAAGGTTGGGAGCATCGGTTAAATAGCCCTTGCCCCCTACGGGAATTGAATTAAGCCTTAATCCCTTGTCTGTTATATCATAAAATTTATTGTCGGCGTGAGCCTGCCACTGCCACTGAAGCCCTAAGCCCTTTTTGAAGTCGTCGTCTCTCTTGGGAAGCTTAATCTCACAGCCCGAAACAGGCTTTTTATATGTGTCTACAGGCTCGCCGATTTTGTCGCCGTCAATGTCAACGCCCATTTCAATCCAGCCGTCATCTGTCCAGTGCGCCGGTTCGAGATAGGTCATTCTGCCGTAGCCGTCGCAGTCGCGGAAGTGAAGAAACCAGCTTTCGCCGTTTTCCATATCTATAAGTGCGCCCTGGTGAGGGCCGTTTATAAGTGTTTCGCCCTGATGTAAGACAATTTTATGCTCGTAAGGGCCGTAAATGTTTCTGCTTCTTAAAACAACCTGCCAGCCGCATTTTACTCCCCCTGCCGGTGAGAAAATGTAATACCAGCCGTTTCGCTTATACATTTTAGGACCTTCTATTGTGGGGTTTTGAACTCTGCCGTCATAGATTAAAACGCCGTCGTCCAAAAGCTTTTCTCCGTCGGGGCTCATTTGGTGAAGAAACAACTGGCTTTTTAAGCCGCTGCGGCTTCTTGCCACGGCTCTGACAACATAAGCCTTTCCGTCGTCGTCCCAGAAGGGACAGGGGTCGATCCAGCCCTTGGCTTCTTTATGAATAATAACGTCAGACCATTCGCCGAAGGGATCCTGTGTTTTAACTACAAACAAGCCCTCATCGGGAGTGGGGAAGGTTATAAAGAACCAGCCGTCGTGATAACGAATGGCAGGCGCCCAAACACCCTTGCCGTGCTGAGGAACATTGTAGCAGTCATAGGGAAGCTTTTTAACGGCATAGTTTACAAGCTCCCAGTTTACAAGGTCTTTCGAGTGGAGAATGGGCAGCCCCGGAAAATATGTAAAAGAGGAGGCTGTCATAAAAAAGTCATCGCCTACTCTTATAGCGTCGGGATCGGAATAATCCGCAAACAAAATCGGGTTTTTATAAGAGCCGTTTCCCAAATCGGCAGTCCAGCCGCCTTTACAGTTTTCAAACATAAAATTATCTTCCTTTCCTCTTTTTTTGTTTTTAAGGATTTTTATTAATAAACCTTAACGAAACTTGTCTATTTCGTGGGTTTTATCTCTGGTCATAAGAGCAACAACGGCGGTTTTGGGGTCTTCGCCCTTAAAAAGCACGTTGTTGATTTCTTCCGTAATTGGCATAGAAACATTATATTTTTTCGAAAGCTCATAGGCTGCCTTGGCGTTTGTTACGCCTTCTACCACCATATGAACCTCGTCAAGTGCCTCCTGAAGGCTCTTTCCCTGACCTATAAGAATACCGGCACGTCTGTTTCGAGAGTGCATACTTGTACAGGTCACAATAAGGTCGCCTACGCCCGTAAGCCCTGCAAATGTGTCGGGGTTTGCCCCCATTTTTATGCCCAGACGTGAAATTTCCGCAAGACCTCTTGTCATAAGGGCGGCTTTTGTGTTGTCGCCGAAGCCTATTCCGTCGCAGACACCGGCTGCAAGGGCAATAAGATTTTTAAGTGCGCCGCCTATTTCAACCCCTATAAGATCGGTGTTTACATAAACTCTGAATGTGGGAGAGGTGAAGGCGTCCTGAAGAATTTTGGCTGTTTCTATGTCCTCAGCAGCGGCAACCACCGCAGTAGGGATATCTCTGCCAACCTCTTCGGCGTGGCTGGGCCCCGACAAAACCGCAGGGCGGCACTGAGGAATTTCTTCCTTAATTACCTGTGAAAGACGCTTAAGGCTTCCGTCCTCAAGACCCTTAGCCACATTTACAACGATTGTGTTTTCATCTATATAAGGAGCAAAATCCTTTGCTCTGTCTCTTACGAATTTTGAGGGAACTGCAAAAACCACAATTTCAGCACCCTTAACGCAGCTTAAATCGGTGGTTATTTTAATATTCTCGGGTATTTTAACCCCGGGCAGAAACTCTTTGTTTTCTCTGTCTCTTATGAGAGCGTCGGCCTCTCTCTGAAGAAAAGACCAAAGTGTAACATCGTGAGAATTTTTGCTTAAAAGACAGGCTAAGGCTGTACCCCAGCTGCCTGTTGAGAGAACTGTAACCTTTTTCATAAAGCTCACTCCTTTTTAACGGAAAATTTGTTTTCCGTTCCGCTTAAAAGTCTTGAAATATTTTCTTTGTGCTTATAAAATGCAAGAGCCGAAATTATAAACATAATAACAACAGATTCTATGTCAAAGCCCAGTATTCCCCCTAAAAGGCAAAAAGCCATAAGTACGGGAAAAACCGCCGCCATAGTCAGTGAAGCCAAAGAAATGTAGTTTTTTGCTTTAAAGACGCAGAAGCCTATAAGATATGTAACAACCGCAAGAACAGGGCTTATGCACAGCATTAACCCAAGGGAACAGGCTATGCCCTTACCCCCTTTAAAGCCCATATAAAATGGGAAAGTATGACCCAAAACGCAGCCCAAAGCGGCATACATTGAGAAATTAAGACCGCCGAAAAGCAGCCTTGCGATAAAAAAGGCTAAAACTACCTTTAAAAAGTCGCCTATAAAAACTGCTATGCCTGCTTTTTTACCCATAACTCTGAAGGCGTTTGTGGTGCCTGAGTTGCCGCTGCCTTCGGTTCTTATGTCCATATGCTTAAAGACCTTTCCGAAAATAAATGCTGTTTGGAAAAGCCCGAAAATGTAGCCTATTATAATACAGATAATTCTTTCCATAATTACTCCTTGAAAATGCAGTTTGATTTAAGGATGCGTCAAGGCTCCCCTTGAGGGGAGCTGCTGAACGCAGTGAAGCTGAGAGGTGGAGCGTTTATTGATAGTTATTTCTCATTTCGAGATCTGACTATAAAATGAATAGGCGTTCCCTTAAAGCCGAAAGCGTCTCTCAGCTGATTTTCTATATATCTCTTATAAGAAAAGTGGAGAAGCTCGGGGTTATTCACAAAAATAACAAATGTAGGGGGCTTAATTGAAACCTGTGTCATATAAAATATTTTAAGCTGTCTGCCCTTTTCAGCCGGGGGCTGGTTCATAGCCAAAGCCTCGGTTAAGACATCGTTTAAAATACCTGTCTGAACTCTCTTTGAAGAGCTGTCATAAACCTCATTTATAAGAGAAAACAGCTTATTAACTCTTTGCCCCGTAAGAGCCGAAATAAAAATTTTAGGGGCATAGTGCATATATTTAAGCTCAAGGTCAATATCGTTTGTAAACTTGTTTATTGTCTTGCCGTCTTTTTCGATAGTGTCCCACTTATTGACGGCTATAATACAGGCTTTTCCCGCTTCGTGGGCTATGCCGGCGATTTTGGTGTCCTGATCCGTTATGCCCTCTGAAGCATCTATCATAATTATGCATACGTCACAGCGTTCCACTGCCGCAACAGCCCTTATAATACTGTATTTTTCAATATTTTCTTTGATTTTGCTTCTTCTGCGTATTCCGGCGGTGTCAATGAAAATATATTTTTTGCCGTCCGTTTCATAGGCTGTGTCGATTGCGTCTCTTGTTGTTCCGGCGACATCGCTTACAATAACTCTGTTTTCGCCTAAAATTTTATTTATAAGAGAGGACTTTCCGGCGTTGGGCTTGCCCACAACGGCTACCTTGATTACGTCCTCTTCTTCCGCTTCTCCGTCGGTGTTAAAATGAGAAACAACCTCGTCCAAAAGGTCGCCTATGCCCATTGCCTGACCGGCTGAAACCCCGAAGGGCTCCCCTAAGCCCAGCTCATAAAACTCATAGACGTCCATACTGTATTTTCTCAAATCGTCAACCTTGTTTACGGCTAAAACAACAGGCTTTTTAGCCTTTCTCAAAATATTCGCCACAAGAAAGTCTGCGTCAGTTACACCTGTTCTTACATCGGTAACAAATATAATAACATCAGCCAAATCTATGGCAATCTGAGCCTGCTCGTAAATTCTTTTCATCATAAGGTATTCACCCTCGGGGTCAAGACCTCCTGTGTCTATCATTGTGAAGTTGTAATTGAGCCAGTCTGCTTCCGCATAAATTCTGTCTCTTGTTACGCCGGGGGTATCTTCAACTATGGAAATTCTTTCCCCGGCTATTCTGTTAAAAAGTGTAGACTTTCCCACGTTGGGTCTGCCTACAATTGCTACTATCGGCTTTGCCATAATATCCTCCTGTTACTAAGGAAGGTTAGTTTTCCTTAACCTCCATAAGCGCCGAAAGGCTTCCTCTGTTGTCTCCCATAACCCTGTATGAATAAAACAGGTCTGAATTGCATTTTGTACAGAGGTCTGCGCATTCTATATTTTCTGCGGGTATTCCCGCTTCTGTAAGTATCTTTTTATTTATTCCCTGAAGGTCGAAAAGATATTTGCCCTCGATTGTGTCATTTTTGAAGTATTCTCTCGAAAAGGCGAATTTTTCATTAAAAACGGACTTAACGTAATTGTCTACCTGATAACAGCAGCCCCCAATACAGGGACCTATTCCGCAGAGAATGTTTTTTTTGTCACAGCCGTAGTCCTTGACCATTTTGGAAACGGTTTTTGCCCCTATTGAAAGAGCCGTGCCCTTCCAGCCGGAATGGCTCAGGGCAATAACCCTTTTTACAGGGTCTAAAAAATAAAGGGGAGTGCAGTCTGCGTGAAATGTCACCAAAACTACATTTGGGTCAGCTGTCATAAGTCCGTCGGTTTCCAAAATATCGCTTTCCTTAAAAAGACCTTTTCCTCTGTCGTCGGGGGCAGCGTCATAAATTACAGCCTTGTGAACCTGATCCGTAAAGACTGTGTTTTTATAATCAGCCCCTATGGCGGAGCAGAGCCTTCTGTAGTTTTCGACAACGTTTTCCTTTTTATCGTGCTTAAATCTCAGGTTTAAGGAGCTTAAAGCCCCTTCCGAAACACCGCCTAACCTTGTGGAAAAGCAGTGGTTTACAACCCCTGTTTTTTCAAAGCTTTCGAAAACAAAATAAACAAGGTCTCCCTTAACGATTTTTTTCATAATAACCTGTCCTTTATATAAGCCATTACGCCATAAAGGCATTTTCAAAATGGTTTATTTCTTTGTCAAATATATCTATAACGTCAAAGCGAATGCCTGTTCGAGGGCTTATGCCCTTTTCGTAGATATAGGCTTTGGCTGTGTTTAATATTTTCCGCTTTTTAGATCTGTTGACTGCGTCCGTACCCTGACCCAATTGGGTGGTTGTGCGATATTTTACCTCAACAAATATAAGAAGCCCGTCCTTTTGGGCAACTATGTCGATTTCGCCCCGTCTCGTACGGTAGTTTCTGTCAGTTACGGTGTAGCCCTTGTTCTCTAAATATTTTGCGGCGATTTCTTCGCCTATTTTTCCTGCTTGGTTTGGAGTATACATTACAGCATTCCCTTCGTAAAGGTTTTCCGATGAATTGGGCAAAGACCCAGTTCCTTAATTACGGCGATATGTCCGGCTGTGCCGTAGCCCTTATTGCTTTCAAAGCCGTATTCCGGATATTTCTCCGCTTCCTTAAGCATAAGTCTGTCTCTTGTGACCTTGGCTATAATGCTTGCGGCGGCAACGGTAATGCTCTTTGCGTCGCCCTTTATTATATTTTTTTGTTCGATTTCTATTTCGTCTAATTTAACTGCGTCTGTCAAAACCAAATCGGGCAGTGGTTCAAGGCTTAAAACAGCCCTTGTCATAGCCTTTTTTGTGGCGTTTAAAATATTGATTTCGTCTATGACGTTATGATCCTCCATAGCTACCGAAACGGAAACAGCTTCTCTCATAATTATGTCAAAAAGCTCCTCACGTTTTTTCTCACTTAGCTTTTTGGAGTCATTTACACCTTCGATTAAAGCCCCTCGCTTCAAAATAACCGCCGCCGTGACAACAGGACCTGCAAGGGGGCCTCTGCCTGCTTCGTCAACTCCGGCTATATAGGCGTGACCCTGAGCATAGGCGTCAGTCTCAAAGCGTGACATTTCTCTGAGCCGCATAAGCTCATCCAAATATCTGTTATATCGTTTATACCCCGAAAGAACAAGCCTTTTAACCGAGGCTCTTTCGTCCTTTTCAAAGGGCTTTAAAACAGAAGGAAGGGCTTCCGCTTCGGTGTTTTTGATTATTTCGCTGATTTCTTTTACGCCCAATACTTCCAATGCGTGCGCCCTCCTTTATAAATTTCAATTATTTACTGCTGAGTTTCCTTCCACTCTTCCAAAGCTCTTGCAAGCTGGTCGGGACAGGATGTAGGTCTGAAGCCGCATCTTATACCCTTGAGCCTTTTAATGGCTTCGTCTACTTCCATTCCCTCAACAAGTCTGCCGACCCCCTGAGTGTTTCCGCTGCAGCCGCCTACAAAGGTTACGTTGTGCAGCTTATTTTCTTCTACTTCGAAATGTATTTGTCTTGAACAAACTCCTCTTGTTGTATATTCCATTATTATTCCTCCTTATTAAATCTCATTTGTGATATGGTTCTCCTGAAATTATTCTGTAGGCTCTGTAAATCTGCTCCGACAAAATTACCCTCATGAGCTGGTGGGGAAAAGTCATTTTAGAAAATGAAAGCAGATAATCGCTTTTTTTAAGAACATTTTGCGAAAGCCCCAAAGAGCCGCCTATAATAAAGGTTATACTGCTTGTTCCGCCGATTGCCTTTTCCGAAAGCATTTTCGCAAAGTCCTCGCTTGAAAGCTGTTTTCCCTCGATTGCAAGGGAAACAATGTAGCCTTCCTTAAGCTTTGAAAGAAGCCTTTCCCCTTCCTTATCCTTTATTTTAACCGCTTCCGCAGAACTTAATGCCTCAGGTGCTTTTTCGTCGGGAACTTCGATTATTTCAAGCTTTATATATCGGGAAAGCCTTTTTTTGTATTCTTCAAGGGCGTCCTTGTAAAATTTTTCTTTAATTTTGCCTACACAAAGTATTGTTATCTTCATTAATTTAACTCTATGACCTCGCTGACACGGCTTCTTGCCGCAACGGCTACGTCCAAATAAGTGCCTACCTTAATTTTATATCTTTCCAAAATGGCTTTAACCGTTTCAAAGGCAAGCTCCTCTGTGTTGTTTTCAAGGCTTAAATGACCAAGTCTTACGTGGGAAAGACTGCCCCACATACTGCAGGCAAGAAGCTTTCCGGCGGTGTCGTTGCTTAAATGACCCTTTTCGCCGTAAATTCTCCGCTTTAAGGGCTCGGGGTAAGGCCCGTTTTTAAGCATATCCACATCGTGGTTGCTTTCAAGCAGCAAGACATTGCTTTCCGCAATGCCGTCCATAACTGTTTTTGTAACGTGTCCTATATCCGTCGCCACGCTGACTTTGTATTTATCGGTCATTATGTTATAGCCCACAGGCTCGTTTGCGTCGTGGGGAATGTCAAAAGCCTTTACACAGAGGTCGTTTATAACAAGGCTTTCTCCGCCGCTTATAACATTTTTGAGATAGGGCTTAATTTTGCCCATTTTATATTCGCCGCCGTTCCAGGTTCCGCAGGTGGCATAAATAGGAGTGCCGAATCTGCGTGAAAAAATACCTGCGCCTTTAATATGGTCGTCGTGTTCGTGAGTTAAAAACAAAGCGTCTATATCGCTGCCCCGGCAGCCTATGGCGTTCAGCCCGGCTTCAATGCATTTTCCGCTTAAGCCGGCATCAATCAAAATTTTAGTATGCTCCGAACCTATAAAAACACAGTTGCCCGATGAACCGCTGGCAATTGTTGCAAACTGCAAAGACATATCATCACCTGTAAAACCAAATTTGGCTGTTAATTTTTATTTTTTCAGCTCTTACTGAGCTTTTTCGCTGTTATCGGGCTTTTCCTCAACGGCTACTCTCTTAATATCCGCCCCCAGCATACAAAGCTTGCTTTCAATATTTGCGTAGCCCCTGTCAATAAAGCGTATATTATATATAGTAGAAACACCCTTCGCCGCCAAAGCGGCAATTATCATAGCAGCCCCCGCTCTTAAATCCGTAGCGGAAACGTCTGCGCCGCTGAGCTCCTTAACGCCGTCAATAACGGCTTCTCTGCCCTTTACCTCTATTTTTGCTCCGAACTTCTTAAGCTCGGCTATATACTGATACCTTGTTTCCCACACGTTTTCTATGACCTTGCTTCTGCCCTCGGCAATTGACAAAAGAGCCGTTATCTGGGGCTGAAGATCCGTAGGGAAGCCGGGATAAACCATAGTTTTTACATTTGTGGGGTAAAGTCTGCCGTCCGAAATAACTCTTATATAGTCGTCGCCTTCTATAATTCGGCAGCCTATTTCCTCAAGCTTTGCCGTAAGAGAATCCATATGCTTGGGAATAAGGTTTTTAACCGTAATGTCTCCGCCGGTAACAGCTCCGCAAATCATATATGTACCGGCTTCGATTTGATCGGGAATTATGGTATATTCCCCTCCGTGAAGCCTGTCCGCACCCTGTATTCTTATAACGTCCGTTCCTGCTCCCTTAATGTTTGCCCCCAGCATATTCAGGAAGTTGGCAGTGTCTACAATGTGGGGCTCTTTTGCCGCGTTTTCAATAACGGTTCTGCCCTTTGCACGGCAGGCGGCTATCATAATGTTTATGGTCGCCCCGACGGAAGCCACGTCCAAATAAATGTTTGCCCCGTGAAGTCTGCCGTTTACGTCAAGCTTTATAACCCTGTCGTCGCTTGTGTCGATTCTTGCGCCCATCATTCTGAAGCCCTTAAGGTGCTGGTCGATAGGTCTTTCGCCGAAGTTGCACCCTCCGGGGAGAGCAACCTCCGCATGACCGAACCTTCCCAAAAGAGCGCCCATAAGGTAATAAGAAGCCCTTATTTTCCTAACGGATTCATCGTTTGCTATATATGATTTAACTTTTCTTGAATCTATAATAAGGGTTGACTCGTCTGAGAGAGTACACTTAGCACCCAAAGCGTTAAGGGTTTTCATAAGACAGGCAACGTCTTCAATGTCCGGCAGGTTTTCTATAACCGAAACACCCTCCGCAACTATTGCCGCCGGAATAATCGCCACTGCGGCGTTTTTCGCTCCGCTTATGGAAACAACGCCCTTAAGCTTTTTCTGCCCCTTTATTTCAAAACATTCCATTTTAATTCAGCACTCCAATTGAATTTTTACCACTAAATTATTATATCACACCATAATAATTCTAAAGCCTTTTTTACCTTTTGTCAAGCAAAAATATGTCAGTCTTTCAAGTATCGGCGTGTATTTGTTAAAAACGAAGAAAATATTTTTTATGTTTCATTTTATCTTTACTTTCAACAAATTTTTTGCTATAATATCAGAAGGCAATCACTAAAAGGGTTGGTTAGGCAATGCTGATTTAGAGGAAATGAAAAATAATTTTACGGAAAAATACTGCGCTCCACGCATAAAAAAAGCTCGAACACATTAAAAAGTTGCTTTTTTTATTGCTTTTCTGCTTGATTTTTCCGTCGCTGACACTAAAATTATTTTTCATATTGAATTATTCAGCATTCCCTCAGGCGAACTTCTGCTATAATTTTAGTACCTGTCGGACTTTAGTTATAAAGTGTTCAGAATTTTTGCTTCGCAAAAACATATACTGAGTCTTTTTTCGTTGAAAAAATTCTCAGTATATGCCCGACTTCTTTCGGATTCCAGGGATCGTTATGCTTGCGTTTGACGTAATGTATATGTACTTTGTTGCTATACAAACTGTATATGACATAAAGTACATAATATTATCAAAAAATGCCACAAAAAAGACCACCCCATTGTCGTAAAAGCGGTGGTCTAAGTTAATACAATACTATCGTCTAACTGACTTACAGTAATTGCTTAGTCGAAAGACGGGAAAAGGTGAGTATTAGCAGTACTCGCCTTTTCTTTTTATATCTATATTATACATCGGTTCTTTATGAATTTCAAGTGTTTAAGGAAAAAAATTTTGAAAAACCTATGTTTGTTTAAAATGAAAAATACTATTGACTTTTATTCGGAATAATCTTATAATTTAAATAATCTGAAAGTGTTTTATCACTTTAAAGTTACAATTTTTACAGTTTCCAATATTTAAGGAGGAAAAAATATGTTAAGATTTAAAAAAGCCTTTGCGCTTATGACAGCAGGCTGTATGCTTCTTTCAACAGCTGCTTGCGGAAGCTCCGCAGAAACAGAGACTGAAACAGCTGCTGAAACAGCCGAAACAGAAGCAGTTGAGGGAAGCTATTCAATAGGTATCATTAAGCAGATGGATCACGTTGCTTTAAACTCATCTGAAGAGGGCTTTGTTCAGGCACTTGCAGACAACGGTCTTGTTGACGGCGAAAACTTAACAATCGACTACGAAAACGGTCAGGGCGATGTAAACAATCTTTCAACTATTGCAGACCAGTTTGTAGCAGACGATGTTGACCTTATCTTTGCCGTTGCAACAAACGCAGCTCAGGCTGCCGCAGGCAAGACAACAACTATCCCCATTATAGGAACAGCTATTACATCATACACAGAGGCAAGCCTTGTTGACACAGACGAAGTACCCGGCGGAAACGTAACAGGTACTACGGATATGAACCCCGTTGAGGATCAGATTGCTCTTATTAAGGAAGTTTGCCCCGACGTTGAAACAGTAGGCTTCCTTTACTGCTCAAACGAAGCAAACTCTATTTTACAGGTAGAAATGGCAACAGCAGCTTGTGAAGAAGCAGGCTTCGCTACAGTTGAACAGACAGTTTCAAGCACAAACGAGGTTCAGCAGGCAACTCAGAACATCGTTACAAACTGCGACGCTATCTACATCCCCACAGACAACGTATTCGCTTCTTCTATGCCTATCGTAAACGAGGTTGCTGTTGCAGCAGGCATCCCCGTATTCTGCGGCGAATCCGGTATGGTTCAGTCAGGCGGCTTTGCTACATTGGGCATCACATATTATTCAATCGGTTATCAGGCAGGTCTTATGGCAGTTGACGTATTGGTAAACGGTGCTGACCCTGCTGAAATGCCTATTCAGGGCTCAAGCGAATTTGAATACTGCTTTAACGGCGATACAGCAGACGCACTCGGAATTGAGATCCCCGAAAAGTATGCAGACGCAGTTTACTATGCTGATGAAGCAGCAGACGCAGAAGCGGCTGAGTAATTTCCTGCTTTAAAATTTTAAAGAAACTATGCCTATCAACAGGGAATGGCGAAAGCGTCATTCCCTGTTTTGACAGGAGAAAGGAGAGACTGTATGGGAGCGATAATTTTAAGTGCAGTTTCGCTTGGAACCCTTTGGGCAGTTATGACCCTGGGAGTTTACATTACATACAGAATTTTGGATATAGCCGACTTAACCGTTGAAGGCTCTATAGCCACAGGTGCGGCAGTTGCGGCGCACCTTATTTCCGTAGGGGTAAGCCCCTGGGCGGCAACTGCGGCGGCAATCGGCTCAGGTATGCTGGCAGGTCTGGCTACGGGTCTGCTTCATACAAAGCTCAAAATTCCTCCTCTTTTGGCGGGAATTTTAACTATGATTGCCCTTTATTCGGTAAACTTAAGAATTATGGGCAAGTCGAATATTCCTCTTTTAAAAACAGCCACTGTTTTTACGGGTATTCAGACAGCTTTTAATTTAGATAAAAACATAGCTATTTTGATTATAGGCGTTATCTGTGCCTTGGCGGTTTCTGTTTTTATGTACTGGTTTTTCGGTACGGAGCTGGGCTGCGCAGTAAGAGCCACAGGCTCAAACCCTCAAATGGCAAGGGCTCAGGGAATAAACACAGACACAATGATAAACATAGGGCTTGTTATATCAAACGGATTGGTGGCTTTTTCGGGAGCACTTATTGCTCAAAACCAGTCATACGCTGATGTTCAAATGGGTACGGGCTCGATAGTTATAGGTCTTGCGTCTTTGATTATAGGCGAGGTTCTTTTCGCTATGAAAACAAACAGCTTTAAGAGGGTTATTTTTGCGGTTTGTTTGGGTGCGGTCTTATACAGAGTAATTATAGCTTTGGTTCTTAAGGCAGGTATGAACCCCAACGACCTTAAGCTTTTCACTGCTATAACAGTTGCCTTTTGTCTTGCTTTGCCTGTGGGCAGAGGTTATCTTATGACCATTGCGAAATCCCTGAAGGGAGGCGGAAGCAATGCTTAAATTGGATTCGGTTTTTAAAACCTTCAACGCCGGAACAATTAACGAAAACAGAGTATTAAACGGTCTTTCACTTCACCTTAAAGAGGGAGATTTCGTCACCGTAATCGGCGGTAACGGCGCAGGAAAATCCACTGTTTTAAACAGCGTAGCCGGTGTTTTCCCCATAGACTACGGAACAATAACTATTGACGGCAAAAACGTAACACGCCTTTCTGAATATAAGCGTGCGGCTCTCATAGGCAGAGTTTTTCAGGACCCTATGACGGGAACAGCCGCAAGCATGAACATTGAGGACAATCTTGCTCTTGCCTACAGAAGAGGCAAAAGAAGAATGCTTAAATGGGGCATAAGCTCAAAGGAAAGAAAGGAATACCGCAGCCTTTTATCAACCTTAGGTCTTGGTCTTGAAAGCCGTTTAACGGACAAAGTCGGGCTGCTTTCGGGCGGTCAGAGACAGGCTCTTACTCTTCTTATGGCTACTCTCGTAAGCCCTAAAATTTTGCTTTTGGATGAGCATACCGCCGCACTTGACCCCAAAACAGCGGCAAAGGTTCTTGAAATAAGCGATAAGCTTGTTAAACAGAACAATCTCACCACTATGATGGTAACTCATAATATGCGTGACGCCATAAACTACGGCAACCGCCTTGTAATGATGAATCACGGCAGAATTATTTTGGATATTGAGGGAGAAGAAAAGAAAAAGCTCACCGTTGAAACACTTATGGATAAATTCAGTGAAGCTTCGGGAGAGGAATTTACAAGCGACAGCGCAATTTTGGGCTGATAAATTAAACGTTAAAAAATGAGTTGTTTCCGATTTGAAACAACTCATTTTTTTGCTAAGCGGAATATTTCAAAATTAAAATTTCTATGCCGCAGGTCAAATCCATATTGCCGGAGAAGCTTTCCTTAAGCATATTTTTACAGTCGGAAAGAGCCGCCAAAAGCTGTTTATTTGTAAAATTTCTTGACTGGGCGGCGGTTTTCGAAGCCACATAGGGGTGAACCCCAAGCTTTTTAGCCATTTCGCTTTGAGGGGTGGTTTTGGAAAGAAACTTATATTGAAGAATAAGGCGAAACTGACGTGAAAGAGCCACAAGAACAGCTATGTTGCTTTCCTTTTGCAAAATAAGGTTTGAGAGGATGTCAAGAGCTTTTTTGGGCTGTTTGCCTACAGCGGCGTCTATCAGGTCGAAAATTCTGTTTTCAAGCTTTTTGGTGGTTACAGCTTCCACGTCTGAAAGAGTAATGCGGCTTCTGCCCAGTGTATAGGCGGCAAGCTTATTAAACTCGTTTTCGGCGCAGCCGAAGCTTTCGTCAAGGTTTGAAAGAAAGCTTTCAAGGGCAGCCCCCTCAAAGGGCAGATTATTCTGCTTTGAAAGGCTCAAAACGAAAGCTCTAAGCTCCTTTGCCGTAGGCTTTTTGCACTCGGCGGCATAGCCTGTCTTTGCAAAAGCCTTGTAAACACGGCTTCTTTTGTCTATTTTCTTTTCATTAAAAACAATTACGCAGTCAGGGTTGGGGTCTTTGAAATAATCTATAAGCTTTTCAAATTTAGCCCCCGAAAAGGCGTCTGAGTCTTTAACAGTAATAATACGCAGACCGCCGAAAAGGCTCAGAGTGTTGGCATCGTTTATAAGGTCGTAGGGGTCGAAAGCCCCTTCATAGACGCTTTCCTGCGCTCCCTGACTTAAAAGGGTGTTTTTGATCCTGTTTGCCAAGCCGTCTCTCTGTCTGCCCTCTTCACCGTAAATTAAATAAAGGGGTTTAAAGCTATTTGTTTTAATGTCTTTCTCGATATTTTTCATAGTGTCAGTCTATATAATAGCCCTTTCCCCATGCAGTTTTTATGATTTCGGGGTTTTTGGGGTCTGTTTCAAGCTTTTTTCTCAGCTTTCTTATGTGAACCATAATTGTGTTGTTAGCTTTATAAAGGTAAGGCTCATGCCAGATTTTATCAAAAATTTCTTCATAGGTGAATATTTTTTTCCGCTCCTTTATCATAAGAGCCAAAAGGTCAAACTCCGTTGTTGTAAGAGGAACAAATTCGCCGTGTGAAAGAACAGTTCCTGCGGAAAGATCCACCTCGATATGTTTGATTTTAATTATGCTTCCGTCATTTTTGGTTCCTCTGCCTTTATATGTGCAGAAGCGGCGGATAAGGGCTTTAACCCTGTATGTAAGCTCGTTTGTGGAAAAGGGCTTTGTTATGTAATCGTCTGCTCCGGCTGAAAAAGCAAGCCCCTTGGCGGACTCGTCGTTTATTGCCGAAACAATAAGAATGGGAGCGTTTGTTTTTTCTCTTAAAGCCTTGCAGATAAAAACTCCGTTTTCGTCCTTAAGCTTCAAATCCATAATTATAAGGTCGATTGTTTCGTCAACCTTAGAGAGAGCCTCCTCACCGGTTTCCGCCGTAATTAAGCTGAAGCCCTCATTGTTTAAAAGAATGGAGCAGAGATAAATATCATCTTTGGAGTTGTCTAAAATTAAAATTGTGTGGTTCATTTATCACATACCCCTTTCTTAATAAACATTAGCTGTATATTATAAAAGCCGATTATTGAATGCAAAATATTTATACCATAAAAGCCGATTGCTTTGTGTGAAGCACTTTCGTTTTCAGAAGTTTTGCTTACGCAAAACCCGCCTTACTGCGATTTTTCTATTGAAAAATCGCAGTCGGCGTTCGGACATCTTTCGATTCTTATCGCCAAACAACATTCGCACTTTGGGCTTAACGCCCTGCGTTGCTCATGTCGTTTGAGGTTGTCCGACAGACAGCCAATTGTACAAGCAAGCTTGACAATGTGTCTGGCTGTCGACAACGCTTTTATTCGTCATACTCTGTCTCTATCTTTAAAAGCTCTTTATCGTTTTCATTAAGTCTTTCGGTTAAAAGCTCCGAAATTGCATACTGTCCGTAAATATTAAGGTTTCCGTCGCGGTTCATAAAAGCTCCGCTGACCTTGCCATGAGCCATATCGTTTAAATATTCCTCATCGCGGATTGTTATATTATATTTTTCCGCTGCTTCATTGCAGAGATATTCTCTTGCGTTTATGAAATATGCGCCGAATGTATCCTGAAGAAGAGCTTCAAGCTCCTTTGAACTTTCGCTGTCGCAGTTTAAAACGGGCCCTATAACATAAAAGCATTTTTGATTTACCAAAAGTCTTTGATGGCTTCGCATTTTAAGCAGAATATCAACATATTGCTGAGGAGAATATCCCTCGGGCAGTTCCTGAAAGAAAACAACAACTATGTCTCCGCGTCTGTTTTCCATAGCTCTTGTGGAGACAAGGCTGTCTCGTAAAACACGGGTGGTTTCTCCCGGCTCCGTTCTGGTGAAATAGGTTTTTCCGTCCTCTCCCACAGAGATTGTTCCCTCAATGTCTTCTATAACACAGGGGTTAAGACCGCCGTTATTTGTAAGTATAGGAACGATGTTTTGGGCGTATTCGTTATAGAGGTTTATCTCTGCAGGCTCTGTTTCACCGGGGATTGTAAAAGGCTTTGCATACATTGGCACGCCCCCCTGTCTTGCAGCCGCAACCTCCGGCACTTCTCCCTCGTTGCCCATAATATAGATATATCTGTCTAAAAAGTTAAGAGAAAGAAGAGCCGGCATAGTATAGCCTCCGCTGCTTTCCCCTACAATACCTCCGTCGCCGTAAAAGCTTAAGCCTATGCCTTCCATCATTTTATAGTCTTTATAGGTTTCGCCGCTGCGGTTTTTAAAGCGTGAAGCTATTTCTTCATAATATTCATCAGAAAGATCAGCTTCGGCTAAGGCTTCGCCCTGAGATATAAGACTGTCGGCGTTTTTAACCGCAGTGTTATAATAGCAGAGACACACCGCACAGAATAAAACTGTAATAATTGCTGCGCCAAAGCCTATTTTGAAAAAAACCGACATAAACAGCTCTTCGCAAATTTCTTTTATTTTTTTAAAAATTTTTTTCATAATCACATCAAACCTTCAGAAATATATACTTCTTTAATAAGTAGTATCTATAACTCATTATATGATAAAAATATGTCCTTGTCAAATAAAAGAAATACGGACGAAAGCTTTTTCATAACAATTAAGGAAGTTTTTAATGACAATGGGGGAAAATTATGCTATAATAAGGGCAGAAAGAAAAAAGAAAAACATATAAGGAGGAAACAAGCAGATGAGAAAATTATTTTTGACCCTTGTGTTGGCGGCGGCTTTCACGGTTAATGCCTTCGGGGCAGCGGAGCTTGCCGTTGATAATTCAACCCTCAGCACAACAGGGGTTATGGATGAGGACGGCGGTCACACATTCACCTATTATGTAGAAAAAACAGGCTCCTACGGTATTATTAATGTAGGCGGGGATATTTACGTCGATATGTTTTCAAGCGACGGAACCTTTCAGGAAAACAAGAAGATAAATATCACAGACGAAAAATTCGGCGGATATGCTTATGACGGAACATATCACTATTTTATTTTCGGAAACGACAACCCCAGCTATTCGCCCTCTACAACTGTTTATAAGCTTGTTAAATATAACCAAAGCTTTAACAAGGTAAACAGCGTCACCTTCAGAGGCAGCCAGATTTATGCCAAAGAGGTTTTTATGGGGGCTGACGGGCTTTGCGATATGAGGGTTGACGACAACTTTATTTTTATAAACGATGTTGTTACCGAATATAAATATGAAAACAATTTTTATCAGAACAACAGAAGCCTTGTTCTCAACAAGAACACCTTAAAAACAGAAGCAGACGTAGGAGGAATAAGCCTTAACAAGCTTTCAAAGGGCAGAGACTCCGTTTTAAGAAATATGTCTGCTTTAGATGACGGAAAATTTTATTTTGCCTTAGAGCTTTCAAGCGGAATAAATCTTTTTGAGGTAGACCCTACCGACAGCGAAAGCTTAGGCATCCACGCAATAACAAGCCTTGCCAAAAGCGCTCTTTCGGCATATTACAGCGACAGTATTATGACAAAGGCTTCGGAAATGGGCGAAACAGAGCTTAAGGGCTTTATTGCCGGAGAGAATAAGTTTATTGCCGTAGGCACCGAGAAGAGCAAGGACTCAGATGATGACAGCACAAGAATTTTTGTAAGCACTGTTTCAAAGTCTCAAATGGGTGTAATAAACCCCGTTACAACAGCCATTACGGATTACGGCGAAATTGAAAACGTAAAGGTTGTTGAGGTTTCCGACACTGATATTATGGTTATGTGGCAGACTAACGGCGGCATAAGCTATTGTTATCTTGACGGAAACGGCGACGTAAAGGGCGGAACTAAGAGAATTTACGGCGCAGAGTTAGGTACGTCAGATCCCTATATAACCGGCGACGGCAAATATATGGTTTGGAGCTATCTTGTAAACGACGATGACTTTGCTTTCTATAAATATACCTTCTGATTATGAAAAAGGCGATTGTTACCGGAGCAAGCAGGGGCATAGGGCTTGAAATAACAAAAAGACTTTTGAATTTGGGGTGGCTTGTTTACGGAATAGGACGAAGCTTTGAAGAAACCGATTTGGGGGAGAGCTTTTCTCCCCTTGTTATTGACTTAAGAGACGGCAAAAACCTCGAAAGTGAAATAAAAAAAATAAGCAGGGGAACAGAGCTTTTAATAAACTGCGCCGGGGTCGGGTGGTTCGGCCCTCATGAGGAACTGGGCTATGAAAAAATTCACGAGATTTTGGCTGTGAATGTTGAAGCCCCTATGATAATTTGCGGAGTTATTTTAAGAGAAATGAAGCGTAACGGAGGAGGAAAAATAATAAACGTTTCCTCATATTCCGCCGGTCATGACAGCCCTCACGGAGCTGTTTACGGAGCTTCAAAGGCTGCCCTCAGCGCCTTCTGCGGAAGTATTTTTACGGAAGGAAGAAAGTTCGGGGTGTATGTTACGGCAGTTCATCCGGATATGACAAGAACGGGGTTTTATGACAGAGCGCCCTTTGAACCCAAAGAGGGAGAGGAGTTTGCTTTGACTGCCTGCGACGTGGCTGAGGCTGTGGAGTTTGTTGTAAAATCAGAATACCCCGTAAAGGATATAACAATTCTGCCGAAAAAACAGGGCGTTGTTTATAAAAACAAAAATAAAAACTAAAAGAGCACCGCTGAAAAATCAATCAGCGGTGTTTTCGATTGTTAAAAAGTAATCTGCATAAGCCCGAAGAACCTTAGTCCATATTCTGTAGCCCTCTGTGGTCATATGAACGTAGTTATCAGAGCAGTATTCGTCTTTAAGTCCGTCGTCGGCTCCTATAAGCCTGTCGCCTATGTTTATAAATTCGAGATAGTCAATGCCCTGACAGTACTTATACATAGAATCATTAAAAATGCGAAGGTTTTCGTTTGTAAAACCGGGCTTTTGGGCTGAGGCGTAAATATAGGTTGCGCCGATTATATAAATTTTTGTGTCGGGAGACAGCTTGTGTATTCTGTAAATAAGGTCGTTATATTCCTTTTTTGTTTCCTCCGGGGTAAGCCCCACCATATCGTTTGTGCCGAAAAGAAGAAAGGCACGCTTTGCATTGGCTGCGGCAATTGCTTCTTCAACAAGCATTTTCTGCCCCTGATAATAGGGGTGGCGGCTGCTTTCCGTAACGGGGCGCAGGGCTTCTTTAAGTGAAAAGCTTTTTGAAGCCAAAAAGACGGGATTGTTTAAGAAGCCGTTCCCCATATATTGGCAATAAAGCTCAAAGCCCTGCATAAGAGAGTCGCCGCAAAAAACAGAGTTTTCGAAGAAGCTGTCAAAGGATGTGTCGTCGTCGGCTATGTCGGGAATAGGCTTTGTAAAGCGGCAGCCCTCAACATGGGCTGTGTTCGGCACAGGCTCCGGTTTTTCTTCTTCTATAAGAACTGCGGTTTTGATTATAAGGCTTAAGGCGGTGTCTATATTTTGGGGAAGCTCTGCGGCGTTTAGCGAAAAAGCACAGAAGCAGCAGACAATAGCCGCCGTAATTATAAAAGCCGGTGTTGTTTTAGGGTGCATTGGTTTCAGTCCTTTTAATATATTGCTCTGATTCCTAAGTCATTGTCGATTGTGTTCATATTATAAAGAACAAGAACGTCGGTGACTTGGTTTTCGTTTACAAAATCCGAAATAGAGTCCTTGTAATATCGGGGGTCAAAGACGTAGATTTTTTGAAAGTGCTTTGTTAAGAAGGGTATAAGGCAGTTTGCGTAGCTGTCTTTAACTACGGCAAGGCTTCGGTCTGTTTCGGCTTCGGAGCAGGTGATTTCTATAAGCGGATGAATGTTATCCAAAAACAGAGAATATTTGTCCTTTTGGGCAGTGTAGTCTAAGCTGTAGAGGGTGTCCGTTGTGGTGTCCGTATCAGTATAGTATACTGTAATAGGATCCTCTGTTTTTAATATTTCTATGCTTTCGCCCTTAAGATTATTCATATTAAGCTTAGAAAAAATCGTTCCTCTGAAGTCCTCTGTGACCGTTGTAAGCTCGCATTGTGATTTTTCCAAAGGCGTTAAGCCCATTATTTCGGCTATAGCGGCGTAAGCGTAATAAGCCCCCTCTGTTGTCCAGTGGTGGTCTAAGCGGTAGAAAAGCTTTTCCCCTGAGTTTTGTGAAAGAGGAGTGTACAGGTCAACAGTTTTTGCTGACGTTTCCGAATAGTATTTTGAAATTTCATCAGGCTGAGAGGTTCCTTCCGCAAATTGGGGAAGCTTATCAGCGTATATAGTTACGGCGGTGGGAGCAAGAGCAAGAAAGCTATTCGTGTTCGGAATTTTTTCGAAAAAGGTGTTCAGCCTTTCCGATATTTCTTCAGTGTTTTCCGGCTCAGAGTATTTTTCCATATAATAATCGTCGCCGGCAAAGTATACGCCGTTGATTTCCGTCTTTTTAAGCACGTATTTATTATAGGCTGTGTTCAGCCCCATAAAAAAATCGCGAAAGGGAAAGCCGTCTGTTATAAAGTCCGTTAAGCCTTCGGCAAATGAGCCGTCCGCAATGGTCTTTTGGCTAAGCTTTGGGAAAGACGCTAAATAGCGGTTTTCATTTTCCGAAAAGACCCCCTTTGGGGTTAGGGCGAAGGCAAGCCAAAATAATACTGAGATTATGGCAAGGGTTAGATATATTTTTTTCATAGTGCACCTCTATATTTTAGAAGCGGAAGTAAAGAAAAGGACTATAGGAGTTTGAAACAAGGGCTGCGGCGGTAAGCACGAAGAGAAGGAGACGCAAAAGTATAGAGAACAGGTTCAGGGCTGCTTTAAGCCTTTGAGACGTGACCTTTTCAAGATTTTCTACTATTAGGGGATAGACAGGGGCAGAAAGCAGCAAGGCTGCAATCAGCACTGTTTTAAAGTTGATTATATTATAGAAGAAGCTTCCGTCCCACAGGGGGTTATGAGCCATAAGAAAAAGGGCTTTAAAATAAGGCAAAAACCGGTCAGGTGAGTCAAGGTCGAATATACCGAAGCCCAAAATTATTATAAACAGGCTGTAAATATGCCTTAAAACAGCCGGAAGTTTATCCAAAGCTTTTTTCCATACGAATTTTTCAAGTATCAAAATAATGCCGTAATATAAGCCCCAAATGAGAAAGTTATAGCCTGCGCCGTGCCATATGCCCGTTAATGCCCATACGATGAGAAGGTTGACTATATGGCGGAAGGTGCCTTTTCGGCTGCCGCCAAGTGGTATATAAACATAGTCCCTAAACCACTGTGACAGAGACATATGCCACCTGTGCCAAAACTCAGTTATTGACTTTGACACAAGGGGGTAGTTGAAGTTTTCGTTATAGTGAAAGCCCATAAGACTGCCTAAGCCCACTGCCATATCGGCATAGGCTGAAAAGTCGAAATAAAGCTGAAGTGTAAAAGCCGTTATGCCAAGCCACGCGTTAAGAGCGGAAAGAGAAGCCGGGGAAGCGGCTTTTATAACAGCCCAAAGCGAGCCCAAGCTGTCCGCAATAAGCACCTTCTTAAAAAGACCGTTTGAAAAGCGGATTAAGCCTGTTTTTATGCTGCCCTTGTCTATGGTTCGGCTGTGAAGCTCCTTTTCTATGAGAGAATAGCGGACTATAGGCCCTGCTATAAGCTGAGGAAACATAGCTATGTAGGTCAGAAATGTAGGGAAAGATTTTTCCGCCTTAATATCTCCCCTGTAAACGTCTGCTGTGTAGCTGATTGTCTGAAAGGTGTAAAAGCTTATGCCTATAGGCAAAGAGGGGGCATTGAAGTCTAAGGTCAGTCCCGTCAAAGCCGAAAAGGTGTCGGCTATAAGAGAGGAATATTTAAAGAAGCCCAAAACACATAAATCTATCATAACCGAGATTATAAGAACAAGGCGTTTCGGGGTGCTTCTGCCCTTAAAATGCTCTGTCAGTCTGCCGGATAAATATCCCGAAAGAGAAACCAGTATCAACAGAAGAATATGTACAGGCTCGCCCCAGGCGTAAAAAATGAGACTGGCAATAAGCAAAACAGCATTTTTAAGCTTAAAGGGTACGGCATAGTATATCAGCAGAAACAGAGGAAGGAAGAAAAAGAGAAATTCAAGACTTGAAAATACCATTATTTAATAAATCCTTCCAAAAGCTCTTCAGCTGCGTCTGTATCATCGCAAATTAACAAATATGTAAATGAGCCTTTTGTTTTAACCTCTGCGGCTTCTGTTTTGGGAAGCTGTGAGGGGTTATAGTCCGTCAGCTCATCAATTTTTCTTTGCCTGTAGGTTTCAAGCTTTTCGGCTGCTTCTGCGGCAAGGTCGGCGCTGTCGGTGTTGAAAATAACGATTGTGTCGGCGTTCATAACGTCTAAGGCTTCACCGGCGGCGTAGTCTGTGTAGGCGGAGGTGTCCGTGCCGAAAAGGTTAAGCATATAATCGCCGTCTAAGGATGTAAGCTCTGAGAAAAGTCCGCTTTCGGTCAGGCTTGCGTATAAGTCGGTGCTTGAAAGGGCTGCTTCGTCGTCGGCTTCTGTTTCGGGTGGGGTTTCTGTTTCGGTCTGGGGTTCGCTTCCGCAGGCAGTTAATAAAAGAGCTGCTGAAGCAATTGTTAATAGTATTGTTTTAATTTTCATTTTTGTCCTCCATTGGGTGGGTGGTTTCTTATTTGCTCCACCTCTCCACCGCTTATCAGCGGTACCTCCCCTCAAGGGGAGACTGTCGTTTGCCGTCAAGTTATCGCCATTTTACAATTCAAATAATTTTTTTGAAGAGGTGAAGCTTTTAAGCTTATAATCCATAAGTGCGGCAAGAACATCAGCGGCATTCCGCTTTCTTGCATATTCCGTTATATTATCGGCTGAAGCCCGGTCTATAAGCTTATTTTCTGTCATATAATAAAGGGCGGAAAGATTGTTTTTATCTATAAAGGCTTTTGCCGCCTTTTCGGCGTGCTCGCTGAGGTAGCTTTCATATTCGGCTTTGGCTGTCTCCTCAAGCTCAAATGGGCAAAGCAGACGGCAGGCGGCGAGAGTACTGAGGGTTTCTTCTGTTTCCTCCTCTAAGGCACGCTTAAAAAGAGAGTCATAGCGTTTAAGGCTTGGGGTTCTCGTACTGCATTCCTTTCGGTAGGTATAGCCCGGGCCTGTGAAGGTGCGGTGAAAGGCTCTTCCGGGTACGTCCTCTGAAAAGCTTTCGGCGTGTATGGGAAACAGCAGCCGCCACACTGTTTTTTCGCCTTCCTTATAGTTTACGATAATTTCCTGAGTAAGCTCATCGAGAACATATCTTAAAAGAGAGGGCGAGCCTATGGTTGCTTCCTTTATGCCGTCGCAGTTTTTAAAGGCGTCGCCGCCTATTCTGTAAAGGGTTTTAGGCAGATTAAGGCTTAACAGCCCTCTGTCGTTATAAAAGGCAAGGCTTTCTATTACCTCTAAGCCCTCGGGCAGAACGATTTCTTCAGCTTCCCTTAGGTTGCTTAAGCTGTAGCGGCTTAAAACCGCAACGGGAAAGCCTTCAAGAGTGTCGGGCAGAAGGATTTTGCCCTTGCCCCCTTTGGCTTCTGTTATACGGGCTTTTCCGTTTTTAATTTCATAGGTTAAATCCGTTCCGTAATAATTTATCTGTGCCATATTTATGCACCTTCATCAGTCAAAAATAAATTGCAGTTCCTCGATTTCACGCTTAATTGTCTTTTCCTTTTCTTCAAAAAGAAGCTCCCTGTTATATTTAATATAGGCTTCAACAGGGTTATCCTCCAAAAAGCGGCAGGCGTTTTTATCCATATTAAGAGAGGTTATAAAAAGCACTGTCTCCTGAGACTTTCCGAAGGCTATATCTATAAACTTAAATGCCGATTCAACAGCGGTTTTTGCCGCATTAGTCTTGTTTTCACGCTTTTCAACCTGTTTTGAAAAGGCTTCCTTTATTTCGTCAAAGGCTGAAAGTGCCTTATAGTCCGTAAGGGCGTCTATTTCTCTTACTGCAAGGGCTTCCTCCTCCGGGGATATAAGCTCAGCCGCTCTTTGGCGGTTAAGGGCTTCTCTGCGGTCGGAAATTACGGCTTCAAGGGCGTCTGTCAGGCTTTCGGTCTGCAAAAGCACCTTGAGACGCTTAAGAGCCGAGAAAAGCTCCTGTGTGTATGTGTCCTCAATGCAGTAGTCCTTAAAATAAGAAGAAAGACCGGAGTTTAAAAGACCTATAATGCTTATTTTTTCGTCAAATGCGCCGTAGCCTATGCGTCGTGCGCTGCCCTCGTCCACATTTCCCTTTAAAACCTCGCCTATGCGGTAGTCATTTTCATACTTTTTATAAAGCTCATAGAAAATAAGAAAGTCCTTAGCTGTTTCGCTGTCCTGAATATAGGCTTTAACCTCGTCATAGGTCAAGGGAAAGTTTTCGTCCTCATAGGCTTTTATAATATGAGAAAGATCCTCCCAGCCTCTTGCTGTTGCAATAGAAAGTCCGTCGGGGGTATTCTCTATTTTATAGAAGCTGTCCTTTTTAAGGCTCAGGTAGGAGATTATACTGCCGTGAACACCTTCGTTTCTGGCGTAGTCAAGCCAGGTGTCAAGGCTTGGGTCAATGTCTATCTTCTTAAGACGGTCTAATGTAACAATGTCGAACTCCTTAACGGAGCGGTTATATTCAGGGGGATTACCTGCGGCAATAATAACAAAGCCGTCGGGGATTTTATGCGTGCCGAAGGTTTTATACTGAAGGAAACGCAGAAGAGCCGGAGCAAGGGTTTCGGAAACGCAGTTTATTTCGTCCAAAAAGAGAATGCCCTCCGAAATGCCCTTGCGGTCAATGCTTTCATATATTTCCGCAATAATCTCACTCATTGTGTAGTTTGTGACGCTTTTTCCGCTTTGCTCCGTAATAAAGGGCAGACCCAAAGCAGACTGACGGGTGTGGTGTGTAATTGAATATGAAACAAGGTTCAAATTCATTTCCTTGGCTATCTGCTCCATAAGGGCTGTTTTGCCTATGCCGGGAGCACCCATAAGAAGAATGGGTCTCTGTGAGCGGAGAGGTATGGCGTAAGCACCGAATTTGTCCTTTTTTAAATATGCTTTTATTGTGTTTTTGATTTCGTTTTTTGCGTCGGCTATATTCATTTCATAAGCTCCTCTTTATCAAGAATAAGTTTTATTGCCCATGGCGGTACTTTCGGGTCGTGATAGTGCTCCTTAAGGAAAACAAAGGCTGTGTCATAATCAGGCGGTGAAGAGGGGAATGTTCCCTCGCCATCTGTAAAGTAAATCAAGCCCTTAAGGTTTGTCAGATTTTTCCTTATTTCCTCCACGTATTCGAAAGCCGGGCGGAAGTCTGTCCCTCCGAAGCCCTTAAGCTCCATTTCTCCGAAATATTTTTCAAGGTCTGCGGAGGTTTCTATTAATGCGTCACTTCTGACTTTGTTGTCGCACTGTATAATATGAATTTTCGTTTTGTTAAAGAAGCTGTCACGAAGCTTCAGAATAGAAAAGGTCTGGTTTAAAAATGACTGAATTGCGTCTCCCTCACAGGAAGCGGAGGTATCCAAAACTATTATAAAATCCGAAACCTTTTTTGTCTCCTTATATTCCAAAGGCTCTATTATGGGCATATTTCCGTAAAGCTCCATACCGTAGGTGTAGAAAGCAAGGTCGTAAGAGTCCGGGTCGGGCTTGGCTTCTTCTCCGTAAACAGCGAACCGCTGTAAAAAGCTTTTGTAGTCGTGTCTGCGGCGGTTTGCTGCCTTAAGGCTTACTACAAGGTCGTTTTCACCGTCGCCGGCTGTTTGGTTTAGCTGTTCAGCCTGATGAGCGGTTCTGCGGCTTATGTCCTCCCATTTGTTATTATTGTCTGTTTCTTTTGCGGCGTTGGCAATTCCCTCAGGGGGATTGTTTTCGGGGTCGCCGTTGGGATTGGACTGAGGGGGCGGAGTTTTCTCACTGCCTTGGGGTCTCTGCCAATAGCCGTGGTCATCGGTTTGGAAGGATTTATACATAATTTTAAAGTCGCTGTCGGATATGTCCCACTGCTTCAGAGATTTGAAAATGCCTTCAGCCGTAAGAATTTCCATTTCCAAAGAAAGCCGCTTGTAAATATATGTGCGGTAGCGTGATACTATAGAAGGGATTGCCGAAACATCAAGGGAGTCTATGAGGTATTCAACGGCTATGTCCGTTGATATATCCCAGTAAATCTGATCCTCTTCGGAATATTTTTTGCAGCTCCACAGGTGGCGGAAAAGACAGTGAAAAATGGAGTGCAGAAGATCTCTGTTGATTTCCTTGGGGAGTCTCAAATAGCGGTCGGTCAATGCGGCGGGGTTATAGAAAAAGCGGCTGCCGTCTGTTCCGCAGGGGTCAATGTTTTCATCCGATTCCGGGGTCAGGGCGAAAATTGCAAGGTCAAGATAACGCATTGATGTATAGAGAGAACCCCTTGCGTTTTCGATTATCATTTTGGCAATTTTTTGAGTTTTTTCTTCACGGTTTGTCATAAGCCCGACCTCGTTTTTGTTTTTTATTTGCACATAACTCCATTATCAATTGTATCACAAAGAAGAGAAAAATCAATAGGAAAACTTTGATTAAAAAATAAAAAAAGAACCAACAGCTTAGAATTAACTGTCAGTTCTTTAAGAAGAGCGCGAAACGGGACTCGAACCCGCAGCCCTCGGCTTGGGAAGCCGATGCTCTACCATTGAGCCATTCGCGCATATATAAAAATAAGCCCGTTACAGGCTTACTTTTAAAGAGTAATAAATAAATGAAGCGGGTGAAGGGAATCGAACCCTCGTCCTCAGCTTGGAAGGCTGATGTTCTACCATTGAACCACACAAGCAATAAACAAAAAGCGCTAAACGTGATTCGAACCCGCGGCCCTCGCCTTGGCAATG
>JAJQFU010000094.1 GCA_021200955.1 Clostridiales bacterium
TTGCTCTTACGGGCATAGGGCTTACATTTCCCTTTGTAACCTTTATTCTTGCCTTTTCTAAATTATTTTCAACAGGCGGAACACCTCTTTTTTCAATAGCAAGAGGCGAAGGCAAAGAGAAAGAGGCAAAGAAAATTATGGGAAATGCTTTCGCTATGGTTCTTTTGACTTCAGTTATATTATTTTTGCTGTGCTATATTTTCAGAAAGCCCGTTCTATATCTTTTCGGAGCAAGTGATACAACCTTTCCCTATGCGGAAAGCTACTTAAAAATATATCTTTTCGGAACTCTTTTCAGTATGACATCTGCCGGTATGAACGGCTTTATAAACGCACAGGGCTTTCCCAAAACCGCTATGATGACAACTGTTATAGGTGCAATAATAAACCTTATTTTAGACCCGGTTTTTATTTTCGGCTTAGGCTTGGGGGTAAGAGGCGCAGCCCTTGCCACTGTAATAAGTCAGGCAATTTCAGCGGTGTGGATTTTACAATTTTTAACAGGCAAAAAAGCCGTTCTGCCCCTTAGGCTTTCTTATATAAGGATAAATTTACATAGAACAGCGAAGATAACGGCTTTGGGCATAACGGGCTTTATGCAGCAGGCAACAAACTGCCTTGTTCAGATTGTGTGCAACATAACACTTCAAAGCTATGGCGGAGATGTTTACGTGGGAATAATGACAATAGTTAATTCGGTCAGAGAGGTGGCAATGCTGCCTGTTACAGGCTTGACAGGCGGCGCACAGCCTGTTTTGGGCTTTAATTACGGTGCAAAGGAAAATCACAGAGTTAAAGAGGGAATAAGATTTACTTCTACAGCCGGGGTATTGTATACAGTTGTGTTTTGGGCTGTCATAATGGCTTTTCCTCAAATTTTTATAAAAATATTTGCAGATGATGCCGAAACTCTTTTGTTGGGGGTTCGTGCCGTAAGAATATATTTTGCAGGATTTATTTTTATGAGCCTTCAGTCTGTGAGCCAAGCTGCTTTTATTAGTTTGGGAAAGGCTAAAAGAGCCGTTTTCTTCTCGATTTTGAGAAAGGTCGTTATAGTCTGCCCCTTGACCCTGCTTCTGCCTTTGTTTATGGGCTTGGGCACAGACGGTGTTTTTCTTGCCGAGCCTGTTTCAAACCTTTTGGGCGGTCTTGCCTGTTTTTTAACTATGTATTTTACTTTATATAAAAAGCTTTAAACAGCGAACAAGAAACAGAATTTATAATATTTTATAAAATGTAAAAAATACATTGAAAAGGCATTGTTTTTTTGATATAATCCCTTTATAAACTTTTTTGGAGGTTTCACTATGGCGTTTGACGGTGTTATGATAAATGCTTTAATAAAGGAAATAGGAGACAAAACCGAAGGGGGCAAAATCGATAAAATATATCAGCCCGAAAGAGACGATATCGTCTTGCAGATCAGGGCTTTCGGGTCGGTTTACAGGCTTTTTTTAAGCGCAAACCCCTCAAACCCCAGATTTAATTTAACAGATAAAAAATATGAAAACCCAAAACAGCCGCCTCTTTTTTGTATGGTTTTGAGAAAACATATCGGCGGCGGAAGAATTAAGAAGATAATTCAGCCGGACTTTGAAAGAGTGGCGGTTTTTGAAATAGAAAGCCTTAACGAAATGGGGGATTTTGTAACCTATAAGCTTGTTTTAGAGGTTATGGGCAGACATTCAAACCTTATTCTCATAAATGACAAGGACGTTATTCTTGAAGCCGCAAGGCACATTAACTATGAGCTCAGCTCCGTCAGAGAGGTCTTGCCGGGGAAGGCTTATGTAAAGGCTCCCTCACAGGGCAAAACAGACCCTATGACCCTGACCCGTGAAAACTTTTTCGAAGGGGTCAAGGCTAACCCCAATTTTAAGGCGCAGGAGCTTATTTATAAATGCTATACGGGCTTAAGCCCTTTGACAGCCGGTGAGATTTGCTTAAGAGGGGGAGTTGATCCCTCCGACAACTGCGAGATATTAGGGGAAGAGAAGCTTAACAGCCTTTTCAAAGCCTTTGAGAGCTTTATGAATGATGTTAAGGGCGGAAATTTTTCGCCCCACATATACTTTAAAAATGACGGAACGCCTAAGGAGTTTGCGCCCTTCAGGCTTTTAAGCCTTGAGCCTATGAGCTTTAAAGAGGTTTCAACCTGTTCCGAGCTTTTGGAGGACTTCTATTCAAAAAGAGATATGCTTTTCAGAATGGGTCAGAAAACCCATGATTTGAGAAAGCTTGTAACCAACAATATAGAAAGATGCGTCAAAAAGAAGGACATTCAGCAGAGAACCCTTAAAAGCATAGAAAAAAGAGAGAAACACAGGCTTTACGGCGAACTTTTGATTTCATATGCCTACAGCATAACCAGCGGAGCAAAGGAAGCAAAGGTTATTAATTTCTACGACGAGGAACAGAAGGAGGTTATCATACCTCTTGACGAAGCCCTGTCTGTTCAGGAAAACGCCGCAAAGTATTTCAAAAAATATAACAAAGAGAAGCGAACCTATGCGGCTTTGCAGGTTCAAATGAAAGAAAACGACGAAGAGCTTTATTACCTCGAAAGCGTTTTAAACTCTATAGAAGAGTGTAAAAGTGAGGACGATATTAAAGAGATAAGGCGTGAGCTTTTTGAACAGGGCTTTATAAAGAAGCATAAGGGCTTTGAAAAGAATAAAAAGTCTCAAAAAAGGTCTGCGCCTATGAGGTTTGTTTCATCGGACGGCTTTGTTATGGCAGTGGGCAAAAACAATACGCAAAATGACGAGCTGACTATGAAAACCGCCAAAAATTCAGACCTGTGGTTTCACACGAAGCAGATCCCCGGGTCTCACGTGGTGGTTTTCACTGAGGGAAAGGACGTCCCCGACAAGACGATTAACGAGGCGGCTATGCTTGCGGCTTATTACAGCAAAGCCCGTTCGGGCAGTCTCGTTCCCGTTGACTATACGCCGAGACGCTTTGTTAAAAAGCCCAACGGAGCCAAGCCCGGTTTTGTAATTTATACAACAAATAAAACCGCTTTTGTAACCCCCACAGAGGAGTTTGTGGAGAAGCTTTCACAGAACACAGAAGCGGAATAATAAAATAAGTTGAATAGGGAGTTGATTATTATGAATGACAGGCTTAAAGAAAAATTAAGCAGAATAGAGCCTTATGTCCCCGGGGAGCAGCCCAAGGGAACGAATATTATAAAGCTTAACACAAACGAAAACCCTTATCCCCCCTCACAGCGTGTTTTAAATGCGCTTAAGGAAATCGACGGAAAAAGCCTTAATCTTTATCCCGATTTTGTGTGCAGTGAGTTAAAACAGGAGCTGGGAAAGCTTTCCGGAGCTAAAGAGGACGAGATATTTTTGGGAAACGGCTCAGACGAGGTTTTGGCGCTGTGCTTTAAGGCATTTTTTAATTCGGAGACGCCTGTGCTTTTCCCCGAAATAAGCTATTCATTTTACAGCGTGTGGACGGAGTTTTTTAATATCCCTTATAAATGTGTGCCTCTTAAGGACGATTTTCACATTGACATTGAAGGCTTTATGTGTGAAAACGGGGGAATTGTTATTCCGAACCCCAATGCGCCTACGGCAATAGCCGAGGGTAAGGAAAACCTTATTAAAATTATAGAAAACAACCCCGACAGCGTTGTTATTATAGACGAAGCCTATGTTGACTTCTCCGATAAGGGCAGCGTTGCCGACCTTATACATAAATATGACAATCTTGTGGTGGTTCAGACATACTCCAAGTCAAGAGCTTTGGCAGGCATCCGCTTCGGCTTTGCCTATGCAAACAGCGAGCTTATAAAGGTTTTGGAGGGGGTTAAAAATTCCTTCAATTCATATACTGTCAATACGGTAACAAAGATTTTGGCTTATGAAAGTCTTAAAGACAGAGATTATTTTAACAAAACAGTTGAAAAAATCAAGAAAACCAGGGCTAAGCTTATAAAGGGGCTTGATAAGCTGGGCTTTGAAACCCTGGATTCATCGGCAAACTTTGTTTTCACCACAAAGAAAAACGCCGACTGCGAAGCCTTGTTTGAATATTTAAAGGCAAACAATATTTATGTAAGGCATTTTAATAACCCCAAAATTAAAAATTATTTGAGAATAACAGTGGGAACAGACGAGGCAACGGAAGCTCTTCTCGAAAAGATAAAAGTTTATTTTGAGGAGAAGTCTTAAAGATATTATAGTTTTAAAGAAAGGTATGAGGAGTTTTAAATGAAGTGTATTGAAGTTTTTGAAAACAAATACGGCAGAGAGCCGGACGCTATGTCCTTCTGCCCCTACAGAATTTGCCCTTTGGGGGCTCACGTTGACCATCAGCTGGGCAAAATAAACGGCTTTGCCATTGATAAGGGCATACATATTGCCTACGGAGCAAAAAGAAACGGAATTATTGAAATGCGTTCCGTAAATTTTCCAAAAAGGGCGCAGTTTCACGTTAGGGATATTCCAGACAGCAGGGTCGGCGACTGGGCGGATTATTTAAGAGGGGCGGCTCTTCTTCTTGCGGAAAAATACCCTTTGAGAACAGGTCTTTGCGGCGTTATAGAGGGTACTCTGCCCATAGGGGGCTTGTCCTCCTCCGCTGCGGTAACAATCGCCTTTATGGCGGCTCTCTGCAAGGTCAACAACATAACCCTTGAGCCTATGGAGCTTATTCTGACGGCAAAAGCAGTTGAAAATAATTATGTGGGTGTGTCGTCGGGAAAGCTTGACCAAAGCTGTGAGGTGCTTTGCAAAAAGGATCATTTGCTTTATCTTGACACAAAGGATGACAGCTACGAGCTTATTCCTTCGTCGCCTAATATGAAGCCCTATAAAATCGCCGTTTTCTTTTCGGGGCTTGAACATTCTCTTGTAAGCAGTAAATACAATCTGAGAGTTGACGAGTGCAAGGCGGCGGCTTACGGGCTTATGGCTTTTTCGGGAATGGACTACGGAAAGTTTGAAACTGTTCGTTTAAGAGATGTTCCCAAGGCTGTTTTTAATCAGTACGGAAATAAGCTTCCCGAGGTTTGGCGCAAAAGAGCGGAAAACTTCTTTTCGGAAACGGAAAGAGCCGAAAGAGGGGCTGAAGCATGGCGTAAGGGCAACATCGAGGACTACGGAAAGCTCATAACCCAAAGCGGATATTCTTCAATAAACAGCTATGAAAGCGGCTCAGAGGAGCTTAAGGGGCTTTATGAAATTATAACAAAGCAGGACGGAGTTTACGGCGGACGTTTTTCCGGCGCAGGCTTTAAGGGCTGCTGTATGGCGCTTATTGACCCTTCATTTGCGGAAAGCATTGAGAAAAATGTAGCGGAGGAATATAAAAAGCGCTTCCCGAAATTAGCAGACAAATATTCATTTTATCTGTGCGAAAGCGCAGACGGCGTAAAATTTTAATTTAAAAGCAGGTGTAAATATGAAATGTATAATTCTTGCGGCAGGGTACGCAACGAGACTTTATCCCCTGACGGAAAACTTCCCCAAGCCTTTGCTTTCTGTGGGAGACAAGGCAATTTTAGATTATCTTGTTGACGATGCCGCCGATACGGGCAGGGTTGACGGATTTATTGTAGTTACAAATCATAAGTTTGCGGAGCATTTTAAAAGCTGGGCAAAGACGAAGGCTTTAAATATAGAGGTTGTGGACGATAAAACAATGACAAACGAAACACGTCTCGGTGCGGTTCGTGATATTTTATATGCCCTTGAAGAAACAAAAACTGAGGATGACCTTCTTGTTATGGCAGGGGATAACATACTTGATTTTTCGCTTAAGGGTTTTATCGATTTCGCAAAGGAAAAAAATGCTTCCTGTGTAATGTGCCACGAGGAGACAAGCCTTAAGAAGCTTCAAAAAACAGGTGTTATAACAACCGACGAAAACAGCCTTATTACAAGCTATGAAGAAAAGCCCCAAAACCCAAAGGGTCATTTGGCAGTTCCGCCCTTTTATGTTTTGAAAAAGGATGACGCCGCCCTTATAGAAAAGGCTCTTGAAAACGGCTGCGGAGCCGACGCACCGGGAAGCTTTGCTTCATGGCTTTCCCGAAATTCAAAGGTTTATGCCTATGTAATGCCGGGGAAGAGATATGACATTGGCGACATCGAAAGCTACGAATATGTTAAGAAACAATTTGAAAGGAAATAAATAAAATGGCTGAAATTAAACTTGAAGGAAAAACAGTATTTTTAACAGGCGCAGCAGGCTTTATTGGTGCAAACCTTGCAAAAAGACTTTTTAAGGACTTTGAAAATGTAAAGGTAATCGGCATAGACAATATGAACGATTATTATGACGTTAGACTTAAGGAAGAAAGACTTAAGGAGCTTAATTCCTGCGGAGGCAATTTTGTTTTCATAAAAGGCTCAATAGCCGACAAAGAGCTTGTAAACAAAATTTTTAATGATTATAAGCCGGAGGTTGTTGTAAACTTGGCGGCTCAGGCAGGGGTCAGATATTCAATTACAAATCCCGACGCTTATATTGAGTCAAACCTTATAGGCTTTTATAATATTTTGGAGTGCTGCCGTCATTCCTATGACAACGGTGAAAAGGGCGTTGAGCATTTGGTTTATGCTTCAAGCTCATCTGTTTACGGCTCGAATAAAAAGGTGCCTTATTCAACAGACGACAAGGTAGACAACCCCGTCTCCCTTTACGCCGCTACAAAAAAGAGCAACGAGCTTTTGGCTCACGCTTATTCAAAGCTTTACAACATTCCCTCAACGGGTCTTAGGTTCTTCACTGTTTACGGACCTATAGGCAGACCCGATATGGCTTATTTCGGCTTTACAAATAAGCTTTTAGCCGGAGAAACAATTAAGATTTTCAATTACGGAAACTGCTCCAGAGACTTTACCTATGTTGACGATATAACAGAGGGCGTTGTAAGGGTAATGAAAAAAGCTCCCGACAGACAGACAGGGGAGGACGGCTTGCCTGTTGCCCCCTACGCTGTGTACAACATCGGCGGCGGCAGACCCGAAAGCCTTCTTGACTTCGTGACTATTTTGCAGGAGGAGCTTGTAAGAGCAGGGGTTCTGCCTGAGGATTATGACTTTGAAGCCCATAAGGAGCTTGTGCCTATGCAGCCCGGAGATGTTCCCATAACATATGCCGACACAAAGGCACTGGAGCGTGACTTCGGCTATAAGCCCTCCACAACCTTAAGAGAGGGCTTGAGAAAATTTGCCGAGTGGTATAAAGCCTTCTATTTAAGCGATTAATTTCAAAATTATGTAAAGGGGTTCGGAATTTTTTCTGTAAGAAAAATGCCCTTCCGGGTATAGGATATCATTCGGGTTCCAAGCAATTCTCCTTTGTATGTTAAAGACTATGCGCATATTTGCTTCCGGCAAATATGCTTATGCCCAACGGCATTTAGCAATGCTCTGTTGATTAAATAACACAAAAAAATTTCTGCCGGGAAAAACATTTCAGCGGCAGAAATTTTTTGTTGTTTTTTTCTGAATAGATGTTTTATTCTTTATTTAAGAACCTTTGATTTTCGACAGTGATTTCCGCAGATGGGATTTATGGGCGGTTATTTATTATGTATACGTGATTGCTGAAATTCAGTGAAGCTGTTAGCTTATTTGCCTTTCGCTGCGTAAACATTAATGTATTCATTAAGCCCTACAGACTCGTGTTCGACAGTACAGGCTTCATCATCATAAAGTGAATCATAGCCTTCTGCAAGCTCAATATTGGCATATATGTTTTTTGCAACTTCCTTTGAATAGACCTTTTCGTCCTCGGTTCCGGGGTCTGTGGTCAGGGTTACGGTTCTTGTGTCAGTGCTTGTCATAGCTGCGGTGATTTCTTCAGGCAGCTCATAGACATCTGTGTTAAAGCCTATTTCCTGATCGCTGCTCCATAAAACATTGCCTTCGGCATCCTTAGTGATTTTATATACATGGGTTATTTCCTTCGTTTCCGCATCAACAGTGTAGGTATATTCATCAATACCTTCATCTGTGTTTTCACGTGTATTTATGATTATGCTGCCGTTTTCTTCACTTTGAGACAAAACCTCTTCTTCGTCATTGTAGGTAAACATAAAGTTTTCTTTTGTGCCTGTCCAATAGACTGTGTTTGGTGCTATACTAAAAAAGTAGACAAAAAATATAGTTATCTATTATAATAA
>JAJQFU010000054.1 GCA_021200955.1 Clostridiales bacterium
TTTTGTTTTTCTCATAGCTATATTATACCATAATCTGAGCCATTTGTCCACACCCTAAAATAGGCTGTTATATTAATAAGTTAAAAAGTTATCTATCGAAATTTTTGCAATTGATGTCATTTGTAACCAACTGAGTTATGACGCTGAACTTTGGGTATTTATTGCAGTTTTTTTGATTGTTGAAACTTTCATTAACTTTATGACAGCCTTCTTACTTTTAAAAATGGCTTCTGAATAAACAGAGAAAATATAAGAGAGGTATAACGGATGAAAGAAGATAAGAAGTATTATTTGAAATTGATGCTGACTTTGTTTACAGCTGCTGCTCTTGCAATTCTGTTCCGGTTTTTACTGTCAAATCTTGATAACATTTGCACTGCTTTAAGCACAGTAACGGGAATATTAATGCCTTTTATTATCGGAGGGGTCATAGCATATATATTAACCCCACTTTGCAATTTTTTTGAGAATCGGCTGAACAAAATCTTATATAAAATAAAAAACGGTGAAAAGATTGCCGTAAGTCTGAGCATTATTTTAGCCTTACTTATTGCAGTTTCAGTTGTTTTTGCAGTGCTAATTTTGGTTATACCGGCACTTGTGGAAAGCATACAGTCTATTTTGCTTCAGATACCAAGCAGTGCTTCAGCCTTTAAGAATTGGGCTGTCAAATGGGCAGGAGATAATGAAGTTCTGAAAAACTACATAAACGATATGACGAAAGCTATTTCAACCAATCTGCCGAAATGGCTGAGCAGTACCGTTCTTCCGTATTTTCAAACGGCTATCGGCGGTGTTTCTGCAGGAGTGTTCGGTTTTATCCAATGTATTTTATAATCTGCTGATTGGAATTATTGTGTCTGTTTATGTGCTCGGAAGTCGAAAAACATTTGCAAGACAGGGAAATAAACTGATTTACAGCATATTCAGTAAAAAGTGGGCTGATGTAATTTTGAATGAGTTCCGTTTCACAAACAAAATGTTTTCCGGATTTATAAGCGGCAGACTGGCGGACAGTTTAATTATCGGTCTTATTTGCTTTGTGGGCATGACGATTTTAAGAATCCCCAATGCAGTGCTTATCAGTATTATAATAGGCATTACCAATATTCTGCTTTTTTTCGGCCCATGGATTGGTGCGGTTCCGTCTTTCCTGCTGATATTGATGGTAAATCCGGTAAAATCCATTGTATTTCTTGTATTCGTTTTGATTTTACAGCAGTTTGACGGCAATATTTTGGGGCCGAGAATACTCGGAGACAAAATCGGTCTGTCCGGCTTTTGGGTGTTGTTTTCTATACTGCTGTTCGGCGGACTGTTTGGATTTATCGGTATGATTATCGGTGTTCCCATATTTGCGGTTATTTATGATATTATATGCAAATTGGTTAATAAAGGGTTGGATTATCATCGAAAACAGGAACAGCAGTTAAATTAAAACTCATATTTGAAATGATAAAATAAATAACGTCCGTCAGAGAAAGCAAAATTTCACCGATGGACGTTATTGTATTTTTATAATTTAAATGCGGTTTACAACAGTTTTGTCGATAATTTATAAAAGCGGCAGCTCTCGGCTTTAAGGAATACTGTATATATGAAAAATGCAGCCTTTGTTTTATAAGCTGTGAATCGTGTAATATATTGCCGAAAAACTTAAGGTTTGTGTTACCCCAAAAGTTTTGTGTTTTTAATTTTTACCTCCCGTGTTCCGCCTGACGGAACGGCTGTTCCATATCGTGGAATAGGTTAGTTGTCTTTTAAATTTGGGATGGGTATAATTTAAATTACAGAGAACGTTCACATTTATTTTTAAAGGAGGTAATTTTTATGTTTAAGGCAAACACAGGTTCAAGCATTGACGGCAATTCAAAACAAGCCGGAATTCAGGCAGCTAAGAAGGCAAAAGAAGGACTTGATAATCCTAATATGGCGTATGTCTATGCAAGCTGTACATATGATTTGGAGGCTATGCTTCAGGGTATTTCCCAAGAACTTCCGGGAGTTCCACTTATAGGCAATACTTCATATACGGGAGTAATTACACCGGAAGGATTTATTTCCGGAGAGGACGGCTTTGTGGGAATTATGGCTGTTTCAGACCCGGATATGGCAGTCGGCATTGCCGCAGTTGAAAAAGACGGCGATCCCGTTGATATGGGAAAAAGGGCTGCTGAGCTGGCAATGAAAAATGCAGGAAAAACAACTCCTCCCGACTACTATTATATGACAGCTCCTCCGGCAGAAGAGGAATTTTATGTAAAAGGCATAACAAAGGTTATCGGCAGAGTTCCTTTCTTCGGCGGAAGTGCGGCAGATAATACAATAACGGGCGAGTGGAAGCTTTATACCGACAAAGGTGTCTTTGCCGACGGAGTTGCCGTTGCATTTTTCTACACTGACAAGAAAATGACAAATAAATTTACGGGAGCTTATAATGAAACAAAGGATATGGGCATAATTACAAAGGTTGAGGGAAAGCGTGTTCTCGCCGAGATCGACGGTGAGCCTGCCCTTAAGAAATATGCCGAATGGAGAGGAATGAGCCCCGAAGAGCTTAAAGGCGGAGCCCTTCTTGCAGCAACCGTTACATCACCTTTAGGCGTAAAAGACCGTTTGGGAGACTTGGCTGCAATTCGTCACCCCATGAACGGAAATGATGATTATTCAATGAATGTAGGCAACAATTTAGCTGAGGGAACGGCTGTTATTCGTATGGAAGCTTCCGTTGATGAATTAATCGACTCAACAGGCAATACACTCAATGAGCTTAAAGCTAAAATGCCTGCTCCTGCAGGGGCTTATCATCTTGTACACTGCGGCGGAAGAAGAGCCGGAATAGATTCGAGAATCGATGAGGCTGCAAAACAGATTATTGAAGCTGCCGGTGGCGTACCCTTTATTGTTGAATTTACATTCGGAGAGTATGGTTTTGAAGATGACGGCTTGAACACCTGCGGCGGACTTATGCTTTCATTTACGGCATTTGAAAAATAAAAAACTGCAAAAATAATTATTGAGAGGAGACGATATTACAATGAAGATGTTTATAAACGGATTACCCACAGATGCCTCCGACGGTAAAACCATTGATGTTATTAATCCTGCGACAGGTGCGGTTGTTGATACTGTACCTTCCGCAACGGAAGACGATGTTAAAACGGCAGTTGAAAAGGCTTTGGCGGCTCAGAAAATATGGGCTGAAGTGCCTGTATATGAAAAAGCAGAAATTATGTATAAATTCCTTGATATTGTAGAAGCAAACAAGGAAGATTTGGCGCAGACTCTCTCTGCGGAAACAGGAAAGCCCATAGTTGAAGCAAGAGCTGAAATAGCCAATATTCCCATTGCATTCAAGGCTTTCTCCGAAAGGGCAAAGCATTTATACGGCGAAACAATTCCTGCCGGTATGGAAGCGGGACAGGATAAGAATGTTCTTATAGTTAAGAGAGAACCCATAGGTGTAATTGCCTGTGTTATTCCCTTCAATTTCCCCTGCGACTTGTTTGACCAAAAGGTTGCCCCTGCTCTTTTGGCAGGAAATGCCGCAATTGTAAAGCCCTCTACAGATAACCCTCTTACATTGTGTAAATTAACCGCTATGTTAGGAGAAGCCGGTGTAACACCCGGTGCTGTTGAAATAATAACCGGAAGAGGTTCAACCGTAGGTACATGGCTCTGCTCAAACAAAGATGTACACGCAATAACCCTTACAGGCTCAACGGAAGTAGGCATTCAGACAGCCCGTACGGCGGCTGATCATTTGGCTCATGTTGCGCTGGAGTTAGGCGGCAATGACGCATTTATAGTAATGGAAGACGGCGACGTAGATCTTGCCGTTGAGGAGCTTATTTGGGGACGTATGTATAATACCGGTCAGGTATGCTGTGCTTCAAAGCGTTTCCTTATACATAAGAACCGTGCTGAAGAGTTTACGGAAAAGGCAATCGCCAGAATTAAACAGCTTAAGCAGGGTATGCCCTCCGATGAATCTACACAAATCGGCTGTTTGATAAGTGAAAATGCCGCAATTAAAGTAGAGCGTCAGATTAACCTTACGGTTGAACAAGGCGGCAAAATTGCTTTGGGCGGAACAAGAAACGGAGCTTTTATAGCGCCAACGGTAATCACAAATGTACCTAAGACGGCCGATGTTGCAAGCGATATGGAAATTTTCGGACCCGTTGTTCCTATTATTACATTTGAAACCGAGGAAGAAGCAATTGAAATTGCAAACAGCTCAAAATTCGGCTTATGCGGCTGTGTTTTTACCGAAAATATGAAAACCGCTGTAAGAGTATGCAATGCTCTTGAATGCGGAGGCACTGTTATAAACGGCGCAAGCTTCTTCAGAAGCTTTGAAATGCCCTTCGGAGGATATAAATATTCCGGAATAGGCACTGAAGGCGTTTTGTCTACCTTTGACGAGGTCACACGTACAAAATCGATTGTTCTTAAAAACATCATTTAAAATTTATTATTCGGAAGTGCGTTCAATTAAAATTAATATTGGACGCACTTCTTATTGTTTTTTACATCATCCCACATAACCCAGCCTGCGTGATAAATTTTCTGCGGCGTGTTTTACTTCGTTTATTATCATATCAAGTCTTTTGTCGGATATTTCGGCAACAGAACCGCTTGCACTTATAGCCGCCACTGCAGAACCCCGATAATCAAAAATAGGAGCGCCTACACAGCGGTGACCTGTTTGATATTCTTCATTGTCTATAGCCCAGCCCTGAGCTCTTATATCCCTCAGACTGTGTTTTAATTCTCTTATATCGGTAATTGTATTTTGTGTGTATTTCTTAAATTTGCACAGATAAAGCACGTCATCAAGCTCATCTCCCGAAAGACAGGAAAGCAGACACTTCCCCATAGAAGAACAATAGGCGGGAGAACGATAGCCGACTTGAGTATACAAACGTGTTCCCGGGTAAACATCCATCTTTTCAAGATAGACCACATCGCATCCGTCCAATATACCTAAATGAGATGTCAGGTCAAGATCCCGTTTAATATCGCTTAAAAACGGCTTGGCCTCTGTCATAAGCTCAAGGCTGTTTATGTGAAGGCTTACTGTTTCAATCAGCTTATATCCGATAGAATATGTGCCGTCCGGCAGCTTCTCCACATATTGTCTTGAACACATGGCGGATATGAGCCTATGAACAGTGCTTTTGCTCATGCCTGTTCCGTTTGCGATTTCCGTAAGCCCAAGCGGCGCAGCAGAGGCAGATAACTGTTCCAATATATCAAAAATTCTGTCAACAACTCTAACATTGTATTCCAAGTAATCCCCTCCGTTTAATTTTGCATCTACAAAAATTATATCACATTTTACGGAGTTTTTCCATATTCAACAGAAGTTATAAAATGAAATTTTATGATGAATACAGGTTGAAAACAGCAAAGTTTCATACTTATATAAAAAAGATTATTATTATACATAGTTTTAGACATACAGAAAGAATAAATCAGAAAAGGATAGGTATATTAAGCAAACCGAGAGCGAATTAATATATAACAGGCTGTTGTGTCTGTGAAAATTCCGTTGAATGGTCAGAGCCTTTCGAGGTTTTTGCTTATATCATCAAGCAGCTTTATAATTTCACCTAAGCTTATGAAGAGAAAGCCTGCAGCACAGGTTATAAGTTCACAGGTGAAAAACAGCAGAAATGAAAAGCCGAACTGCATTGAAAGAAGGTCTGTTGTTTCTGTTTGGGCGAAGCAAAAGCTTATAATTGTTCCGGCAAATAATCTCATAACCTATACTCCTTAAAAACTTTATTGTTGTTTATTAAATCATATTTGTATGATAAAATGCTATTGAAATAATTCAAAAGTTTTGCTATAATATATTGGAAATAAATGTACACTGTGTTATGTATTTCTTTACACAAAACCGAAGCGGAGGCAAACTATGTCTGAATCCAACATAACAAAACGGGCTTACGGCGATGCTTTGAAAGAGATTATGAAAAGTATTCCCTTTGAAAAAATAACCGTTGCTCAGATTTGCGAAAAATACGGTATGAGCCGAAACAGCTTTTATTATCATTTTAAAGACAAATATGATTTGGTTGCGTGGATATTTGACGAAGACTATGTTAATCTCGTAAAAAACCAATCCTTTACGCCTTGGGGCTTTATGGAAATGCTTTGCGGCTATCTTTATGAGAACCGGGATTTTTACAGAAAGGTTTTAAAAATACAAGGGCAAAATTCCTTTTCTGAGCATTTTGAAGAATTTATATATCCTCTTATGCAAAATCAGCTTCACGTTGAGTGCGGATGTGAAAATATTCCTCCAATCTGCATTGACTTTATGGCTGACGGATTTATTTGTTCAATCAGAAGGTGGCTTCTTGAAAAGGAATGTATGACTGCCGAACAGTTTGTGTCGGTTTTTAAAACCTTGGTTGAAAACATAGTGGTCGGCTATTCACGGCAGGCGGAAAACGGCGAAAACAAATCAGAGGCATAAGAAAGCGGTGAACTGATTATTCATCGCTTCTTTTAATTTCCTCAATTTGTTTGGGATATGCCTGTTTTAAAATGTCCATTAGGTTATGTCCGAATAAATTCAGACTGATTTTTTCCCGGTGGCGTACATAAAAACCGCCGTCGAAGTCAAATTCTGCATAACAGGCATCATCGGATATAATTTTATTAATATTGCCGTTATCACGGTTTACGTCCCAAATTATTGTTTGAAAGCTCTGTTTTCTGCGGAAATTAACAACAGCCCTGTATACCCTTTCTCCTGTTTCTTCGGAGCAGCCCTCTCCGGGAATAACTCCCGTAAACAAGGGGTGAAGCTGTATAGCGTCATAAAAAAAGTTTCCGTTTATAATATTTTCGGCATTTTCATCATCATATATATGATATATTGAATAAAGAAGCCTGTTTTCACGAAGCTTCAAATATAAATCTTCATTGTTTTCTTTATATCTGACAGCGAGCATTATACACTTTACATCATATAAATTATCCAAAAATTCATCTGTAATATCATCGGGCTCACAAAACATTATAAAGGCACTGTCACTGTGTTTTTGAATAAGCGGCAGTATTTCAATAAGCTTTCCTTTGACATAAAGCATCCACGTATATATTCCCAGATCCTATCCCTGAGTAAGAACCGAATTATAGCTTTCCGGATCTTCGGAAAGCTTTTCAGCTTCCAGTCTTATTGAAATCGACCATGGTATATTAAAGCCGTATAGGACTTCGTTTTCCAAAATCTTTTTTACTCCCATTGTACAGCTGTTATAGCCCAAATTCATTCCGAATTGTAAAAATCTCTCCTCGTCAGTGTTGGCGATACTGTCTTTTATAAGGTCATAATAAGGGCTTTTTGTGTTTTTAAGCATATCGTCGGCTGTTTTGAAAAATGTGCGCTGAAACCGCCCTTCCGAAAAATCCAGTGCCATATTGACCCAGTTTCTTATGCTCCGTTCGGAATTATTTATGTCTTTTATTGTTTTTCTTATAACCGTTTCAGCCAAAACACGAAGCATATCATTTTCTTTGTCCATTTAAGGCACCTCCTTTTTGATTATCACAGAATTATGCTTTTTATGCTTTTATGTTAATATTATATGCTCTTTTTCACCATAAACAAACTCTCTCATTTGTCACAAAAGATTACACTTAAGGTCAAGTGTTCAATTTTTTAACACATTTAATTTCGTGTCAAATGATATTTATGAGATTTTTTCTTATAATAAAAACTAATGCAGAAGGATACTTTTAAGGCTGCAAATTTATCCGAACAGGGAGAGAAAAGGAGGAAAAATGAAATGGAGTGCGGCTGTATCTGCCGATATATTTTTTGCAGGGCTTTCAATCGGAGATTATAACTTTGCGGCAGTTCTTGCAGCTTCATTAATAACGGCGGTCATTACGCTTACGGTTTGTATAATCGGTTTTACGGCAGGCGAAGATTTGGGAAGAAAGCTGTCCGATACCGCACAGCTTTTAAGCGGAGCCTTGTCAAAGACTATGCGTATTTTTTACTAACGCAAAAAATACTTATGACCAACTCAAAACTTTTGCCTTTGGCAAAAGCAGGCTAAAGCCTACCC
>JAJQFU010000004.1:0-4326 GCA_021200955.1 Clostridiales bacterium
GAATATATATAGGCAGCTTTTTATTCATAAAACTACATCCTTCTCAAAAACTGCAAATAAGCGGTTTAGAGAAACCGCTTGATTTGTTATAAGTAGGGATTCGGGTCAACATACTGCCCGTTTATTCTGACTTCAAAATGGAGGTGGGCGCCTGTGGAATAGCCCGTTGAGCCGGCTTTGGCAATAACCTGACCTCTGACAACGCTTTGACCCACTGTTACGCACAGTGATGAGTTGTGACCGTAAAGGGTGGAGAAGCCGTCGCCGTGGTCTATAATAACACAGTTTCCGTAGCCGTTTCGAACTCCCGAATAAATTACGGTTCCGTTATCGGCTGCTACAATGTCCGTTCCGTAGGGGGCTCTCATATCTAACCCCGAGTGGAACTCGCCGCTGCCTGAAATAGGGCTTGATCTGTAGCCGTAAACATCGTTTATGATTCCCACATATGCGGGAACGGGCCACAGGAATTTGCCTCCGCCGTAGCTGTAAATCTTATTTGAGCTTGAATATGATGCTGCATTGCTTGCCGCCGCTTTGGCAGCCGCCGCTGCAGCCGCCGCTTCTTTCTCCGCCTTTTGAATAAGAGACTTTATGTATTCATTGTCCTCTTCAAGGTCGGCAAGCTGTTGATTATAGGTAGCTTCATCAGAGCTGAGCTTTGAAATAAGCTCTAATTTCTCCTGAACCTTGTTGTCAAGCTCTGCTTTTTTGGTGGCTTTTTCAGCTGTCAAAACCTCAAGCTCCTGCTTGCACTCTTCGATTTCGTTAACCTTGTCGTTAATCAGAGTTTCCAAAGCCTGAAAGTCTGCAAGAAGGTTGTTGTCATAATCCATAATTCTGTTTATGTATTCCATTCTGTTCAGATAGTCGCTGAAGCTGTTGGCGTCCAACAGAATTTCCATATAGCCTATGTCGCCTTCTTCATACATAACCCTTATTCTGCTTTTAAGGGTGTCATACTGGGTTTCTCTTTTAGCCGTAGCCGCCGCAAGATCCTCCTGAGCCTGTGAAAGCTGTTTGTTTGTGTCGTCAAGCTCCTGAACCAGATTTTCATATTCGCTGTTTACCTGATTAAGCTCATTGTCGAGCTTTTCAACCTCTTCCTTAGCTGTTGACTTTTCAGAAGAGGTCTGGTTAAGCTGGCTTTGAACCTCGTCCATTTTATCCTCGTTTTGCTGAAGCTCCTCTTTATATTCGGAGATACTGTCTGCAAAGCTTGAGGTTACACTGACGGCGGTTATAACAGCCGCCATAGACATAATTATTATCTTTCTTTTCATAGTTTAACACTTCCTATAAAAATTTATACTCTTAAGTATTTTCTCATTGAGCTTACGGAACCGATTATACCCAAAAGAACACCAAAGACGATTGTTACGGGAGCAACGATTACAAATACGTCAACAACTCCCGCGAACTCGGCTATGTTGTTAATAACGGGTATTTTTTCGGCTACAAGCTTAAGACACTCGGTATAGCCCAAAATACTTAAAAGGGTCGGTATAACGGAGCCTATAAAGCCTATAAGCATACCCTCTATAATAAAGGGCCATCTTATAAACCAGTCGGTTGCTCCCACATACTTCATAATGTTGATTTCGTTTTTTCTTATTACAACGGTGAGCCTGATTGTGTTCATAATAATGGAAACGGAAATTACACAGAGAATAACGATTATGATTATACTGAAAATTCTTACAGCCGTGTTTATTCTCACGAGAAGATTGGCTTCTTCAGTGGCGTGTCTTATTTTTTCGATTCCCTTATATTCATATTCAATTCCGCTGTATTCCGAAGCGTCATAAAGCTCAACTCCGGCAACGCCGTAATCCTCAGTGGTTCCGCCGCTGTAATAATAAGAGCTTTCAAGCTGAACATTTCCTCCGGCAGTAGCTGCGACGGCACTGTTAAGAGTGTCCAAAAGAGCCTGTGAGGGGTCTGAAGAGTATGTAACCGCTTCTGTTTCTTCCTCGGCTGCCGCTGCTTCTGTTGCTGCTTCCGTTGCTGCTTCCGCTGCGGCTTCGGTCACTGCCTGAGTTGTTGCCTGTGTTGCCGCCTGAGTTGTTGCCTCCGCCGCAGCTTCGGCTGTTTCCTGCTGAGGGGCTGCTTCTGCGTCAGACTGAGCACCGCTTGTTACAACCTCTGTGGCAGGCTGTGCTGCCTGAGTTGTTGCCTGTGCTGCTGCCTGAGTTACGGCTTTGGTTTCGCCTTCGACGGCGTCTCCCCCTTCGGGCTGAACGATACCCAGTTCCTCAGCCTGTTTTCTTGTTATTTGGTTTCCGTTTTCGTCAAGATAAATTCTTTCAACATAGTCCTCTGCGTCGAGATTTCCGTTAAGCTCGGCTTCAACGGAAACCTGAAGGGTTTCAAGCTGCTTAACAACCTCCTCCTGATAGGCTGCCCCGTCAAGGCTGATTTCAAAGGAGGCGGGCAGAGGGTTGTCCTCTCTGAGTCCTTCCAAAATAGAAGAGTTTTCCCAAGTCGAAAGGGCGTCGTCTAAGTTGTCTTCGGCTGTTTTATAAACAACCTCGCTGACATGGTCTATGGCAATAATTCTGTCCTGAATATCCATAGCCATTTCTTCGGTAACATCGGGCCCCAAAAATACGGTTATGCCTATTGTTTCTTCAAACTGCTGCAAAATGTAATTAATGTTCATTCCCACGCACAAAGAAAGAATGAGAATAAATGAACAGGCAGCCACAGTGGCAATAGCCGCAAGGCTCATAAAGCCGTTTTTAAACATTCCCCTGAGCCCCTGACCCAAATGATATTTAAAGGTTCTAAGCTTCATCGTCATAACCGCCTTCCGCAATATCGCTTATAAGAACGCCGCTGTCAAGGTGAATAACACGCCTTCTCATTTTGTTTACAATATCCTTTGCGTGTGTCGCCATAACAACAGTGGTTCCTCTTGAGTTTATTTCCTTCAAAAGATCCATAATTTCCCAGGCTGTGTCCGGGTCAAGGTTGCCCGTAGGCTCGTCGGCTATAAGAATAGGGGGCTTGTTGATGATTGCTCTGGCAATAGCTACTCTCTGCTTTTCGCCGCCCGAGAGCTGGTCGGGGTAGGAGTTGGCTTTTTTATGTAAGCCCACAAGAGACAGGGTTTGAGGAACAGACCTTCTTATATTTCTGTTTGAAGCCTCGATAACCTGCATTGCAAAGGCTACATTTTCATAAACCGTTTTTGACGGCAGAAGCCTGAAGTCCTGAAAAACGCAGCCTATTTTTCTTCTTAAATAGGGGACTTTTTTTCTTTTGAGACTTCCAAGAGCCGTGTTATCCACAAAAACTTCTCCTGTGGAGGGTTCAATCTCCTTAAGGAGAGTTCTTATGAAAGTGGACTTTCCCGAGCCGGAAGAGCCGACTATAAAGACGAACTCTCCCTTTTCTATTTCAACGGAAAAATCCTTAAGCCCCAATGCTCCGTTTTCATAAATCTTTGTTACATTCTGCATTGAAATCATACTGCTCAATTTTAGTTCATTCCTTTTTTCTTTGTTTACGGCAATTATTATAATGCTTCCCGGTTAAAAAAGCCTTATTAAATTATTAAGCTTTTATTAAGGTGTATTTTGCCGTTTTAAGATCCTTCCTTAATATCTGAAGTGGTCTTTATAATTCATATATTTCGATACCATAAGCATAATCTTAAACACAATGGCGTCGTCAAAATTTCTCAGGTCAAGCCCTGTCATTTTCTGAAGCTTGTCCAGTCGGTAAACAAGTGTGTTTCTGTGGATGTAGAGCTGTCTCGAGGTTTCGGAGACGTTAAGGTTGTTGTCGAAAAACTTGTTTACAGTGGTGAGAGTTTCGTCATCGAACTGATCCATATTAAGACCGTGAAGAACCTCGTTTATAAACATTCTGCAAAGAGGCGTAGGCAGCTGATAAATAAGTCTGCCGATACCCAACTGGCGGTAGTTTATAATATGGTTTGACTCTTCGAAAATCTTGCCTACCTCAAGAGCCATTTTTGCCTCTTTATAAGATGAAGAAACATTCTTAAGGTCTTTGACGTCTGTGCCTATTGCTACGAAAATGTTGCTCATAGCTTCGGCTGACAAAGTGTCATAGATAGTCTTTGCTATGTTTTCAATTTCCTCGCTGCCGTCGCTTTCCTTAAGCTCCTTAACGAGAATAATGCTCTTTTCGTCAACCGCCGTAACAAAGTCCTTCATCTTTGTGGGGAAGATGCTTCTGACGATTTCAACAATGTTAAGATCCTTGTCAAGCTCTGTTTCGATGAGATAGACAATTCTTCTTACGTTATTTTCGATATGAAGCTTTTTGGCTCTTGAGTATATATCAACAAGAAGC
>JAJQFU010000004.1:4336-8024 GCA_021200955.1 Clostridiales bacterium
AGCAGATTGTCAATCAAAAGATTTTTTATAAAATTGTCTTTGTCATATCTTTCTTTATATGCCACAAGAAGGCTCTGAATTTGGAATGCAGCCATCTTGCCTATTCTGAAGGTTTCTTCGTCATCGCCCTTTACAAGAACGATATATTCAATGCTTCCGTTATCGAAAACCTTAAAATATTGGAAGCCTGCCACAAGCTGATTTTCGGCCGGCGAGGCAACAAACTGCTCAATGTTTTTAACAACGGTGTTCTGCATATCGTATTCGGTAGAAGCAACAACCTTGCCCTCTCTTTCAACAACGCAAAGCTCACGCCTTGTAATGTTTTTAAGTCCGTCAACGGTACTCTGTAAAATCTGATTTGAAATCAATACCTTCACTCCCTTTATAAAAAATTCTCTTTTATACCTATAAGGAATTGCAAATTAATCAGCTCTTCCTTTAATGCCAGCATAGCTAACTATATTTTATAACAAAACTTCGAAAAAGAAAAGAGAAATATTTAAAAAATTTAGGATTTATCGAAGATATTTTAGTTTTTGAGAAAAAGCAAATAAACTTTCGGTAAAACTCAAGACCTTTGAACCGAAAATAAAGGCTTAAGCGGAAACAAAACGATTGGGACTTAAAAAACACAGTGTTTTTTTCGGCGTATCTCTTGACACAAAATTTATTTTCTATATAATAATATTAATGGTGATATTTTACAATAAATAACGGAGGAAAAATTTATGGGCTTACTTTTTTTGGAATATATTGTTTTGGCAGTGCTTGTGGTTTATTTTTCACTAAAGCTGTCATTTTATGTTGACGAGCTTGACAAAAAGACGGCTCTGTCGGGAGCGTTTATAGGCGGAATAATGCTTGCGGCGGTAACGAGCCTGCCCGAGCTTTTCACAAGCATAACCGCTGTCTGCATAGTTAACGAGCCTAACCTTGTTTTGGGAAACGTTCTTGGCAGCGATATTTTCAACCTTGTAATTATCGGTATCTGCTTAACCTTTGCCGCAGGGCTTTATACAAAGTCAAAGGTTTCAAAGACACATCTTTATACGCTTCTTTTGACCGTTCTTATGTACGGAGCCTGTTATTTCGGCATAACACACCAGAACTCAACCCTTAATCTTTTGGTTTTCTCAATCGACGCCGCTTCTGTGGCAATTCTCATTATTTACATTATTAATGTAAAGCTTATTGCCTCAGACGAGGGAGAGGAAAACGAAGAAGGCGCTTCAAGCGACCTGACACCTCAGCAGATTATGGTTCGTTTTGTGGCTTTTGCAGTGCTTTTGGTTATAACAAGTATTGTGCTCACTATGGTAACAGATAAGATTGCAGACACGCTGGAGCTTGGCAAAACCGTAGCCGGAGCAATCTTTTTGGGCGTGGCAACGTCTCTTCCCGAGCTGACATCCTCAATAAATCTTGTCCGCCTTAAGAATTTCAATGCTTCAATCGGCAATGTAACCGGCAGCAACATATTCAACTTTATAATTCTTGTTTTCGGCGATTTGCTTTATACCGGCGGAAGTATTTATTATAATGAAGCAGCTTCTAAGACAATTCTTATGTTCGGCGTAATTTCGACCTTCCTTGCAATCGGCGTTATGTTTTCCAAAAAGTCGGCGGTTCTGTCACGTATTTTGGGACTGCTGCTTATCGTGTCTTACGTTTCGTCAATGGTTCTTTCTATGTAATTGAAGTAAATTGCGGTGCAAAGCCTCCCCTTGAGGGTATTCAGAACTTTTCCTGACGGAAAAGCCGTGCTTTGCACGTCCCGATCTCTTTCGGGTTCTGGATGCTTACCGCAGGTAGGCGGAGAGGTGACAAGGCGGCAAAGCCGCCAATCGCAAAAAGTTGTAAGACTTTTTGCGAAAGAGGAGCACGCTCAGAAGTTTTGCCTACGGCAAAACTTGCCCTTTGGGCAACCCAATATCTTTTGGGTTCAAAGCACAATAAGTCTTATTTTCGTACTTGTACGGAAATAAACGAATGAAGCTTGCTGCGACGTAGGGTACTTCCCATTTGCACGCTACTAATAAACTTACTTACACACAAAAAATCCGCTGCGTTTCACACAACGGATTTTTTAGTAGCGGAAGGGGGATTTGAACCCTCGACACCACGGGTATGAACCGTGTGCTCTAGCCAACTGAGCTATTCCGCCATAGATGGGAACAATAGGGCTCGAACCTATGACCTCCTGCTTGTAAGGCAGATGCTCTCCCAGCTGAGCTATGCTCCCATAAAACAATATTTCGTTTTAAGCGCTTTGTTCAAGCGACAATAGATACTATAACATTTTCAAAGCAAAAAGTCAAGAACTTTTTTACATTTTTTGAAAAAAATTTTGATCGCTCAATGTAAAGATTTTTAATTAAGAATAAAAAAGGACAGGCTTTGTTATTTTGCGGACGTAACAAAGCCTGCCGTAAGGAAAAAGAAAGATAAAAAATTAATCATACAGCAAGAAAAGATGAACGTGTTTCTTTAATTGCTGTTTATATTATAACACTATATTTAGTAAATTTCAAGTAAAAAATCACTGTATCTTGAATTTTTTTGCACAAAATATCAACATATATCGACCTGCGAAAGGGCTTTTTCCCCTTAATAAAGCATTTCCGCAAGCTGAGACACCGTTACAAACCTAATTCCCTCGGCTTCAAAGTCCTCATACACCTCTTTTACAGCTTCTGCGGTGACCCTTCCCCCTTCAGCCCCCACATGACCTATACAGACGGCATACCCTCTTTTTTTCGCAATTTCTTTGGTCTTGTTTAGGTTTTCCAAAATTTCTGCCTTGCTTTGGGTTGAATCCAAAAAGACATCACGCTTTAAAAGCTTTATGCCGAATTTTTCAGCCATTTCGCCGCTTAAGCTGTCGGGGGTGGTCATACTGTCCACAAAAAGCATATCCCTGTCTTTAAGCTCCCGAAACAAAAGGCTCATAGCTCTTTCGTCCTCAGTGGCTTTGGACCCCATATGGTTGTTTGCCCCCGCAGCGTTAAAGCAGCCAAAGGCGTCATTCAGCAGGGCGGTTATTTCTTCATCTGTCATATCCGTAAAAATTGCTCTGTCGCCAAGCCAGCTCCTCTTTCCCTTTTTCGCTTCCATAGGCAGATGAACCAAAACATCGTTTCCCTTTTCCTTAAGAAGTGCTGCATCGGCTTCGCTTTGGCTCTGAAAGGGCATAACCGCCCCTGTGAATTTAATAGGAAGAGACAGAAATTCCTCCGTTCCCTGAGCCCCTCCGCCGAAATCATCTATAATTATTGCAATATAAGCCCCCTTATTTTGCGAAGCCGCCTCCCGAAGCTCAGAACTCTGCCTTAGAAAATTTATAAAAAATGCCGCAAATAACACAAAAATCAGAATATTCATATTTAAGCTGTATTTCTTCTTCAAAAATGCTCTCCCTTTCCTTAAAAAATTATGAACAAAAATTAACCTGAAATTTTGTTAAAAACTCACAACAAACTGAGTTTTAAAAATTTTTTTTGGTACTGATGGACAAGTTTTATGCCGAAAATTAGCCAATTATGACAAAGCCAAAAAATTAATTCAGCAGGTTATCCAATTTTTTGGCTGAAAATCAGCCTATATTTATATAAATATTCGCTTGCAAACAAAATATTAAAAAATCTTTGGTTTGACAAAACGGCGATTTTAGTATAATATATTATTT
>JAJQFU010000055.1 GCA_021200955.1 Clostridiales bacterium
ATCTTTTCGGCATCAAACTCAGTGAAACAACGAAACTTATATACATAGTTTTGCTTGACAGGGCTAAGATGTCGCTTAAAAACAGCAGCTACACCGACAGCACAGGAGTTTTTGTATACTTCCCCATAAACAAAATGGCTGAAGCTGTTAATAAGAGCGAAATGACTGTCAAAAATGCCTACTCGGCATTAGAGAAAGCAGACCTTATCTGCCGCAGACACCAAGGCGTAGGTAGACCGAACAAAATCTATGTAAAACTTCCTGTCGCAGATAGCCATGTGTCGACAAAAAATGTTTCTATGACACAAAAAGATAATTCTCTTTCGGACGGAAATAATTCTGTACATTTGACAGACAGAAATGTGTCGGAAAATAAACCATCTTTGACAAAGCCATAGACACAGCCGCTGATTTTTTTGATTTTATTGCCAATATGCAGGATATGGGCTATGTTATCAAAATGGGCAAATATTTATCTTTTAAAGACAGACAAATGCAGAGATTTATACGTTCGACCTCGATTTCAAAGGACTATTCGGAAGCGGCTATAAAATACCGCATAAAAAATAAAGGAACAAGACAGCCCTCTCACAATCGTAAAGTTTATGACAATAAATACAATTTCGGCAAGAGAAAACGCCTAAAGAATGAAATCGATAGTGCCATAAGAAGGTCAAATACATATGAAGAATTTATAACCGATATGGAAGGCAGAGAATTTGAAGTAAAACAGGGCAAACATCTTGCTTTCAAACGCTCCTATCCGGCAGTAAACAGCGATAATCAGCCAAGATTTATACGGAGCAATGACTACTCCGAAGAAGTCATAAAATTCAGAATCGAAAACAAAGAAGAATATAAGCAATTAACAAAAGATAAGGTCAAAAAAATTATTCCCGTAAATGAATATGACAACGCAAATATAAAAAGTTGGAAAAATGCCAAAAATGTCAGTCTCAGAACCGAAACCACCCTTTGGGTTGTAAAACAGGTTTTGGGCAGATACGGTGTATCTTTCAAAGACTACACCGAAAGTAAGATAAAATTCAATGAGTTTGAACTGTTTGGAGCCTTGCTTGAAAGTTATGACATTCAAAAATCCGCCATTAAAGCAACAGAAGAAAATCTTGCAAATGCAGATAGACATATTGCCGAAATCTTAAATATTTTCGAAGCCGATACCCTTAATAAACAGGCTTCAAATGATACGATCAACAATTGGAAAACAGTAAAAAATCGTGTGCAGACCGATTTGGTAAGGCTGAAACTTGATTTTGAAAACTACGAAACCGCCAAAGCAAACTATCTCAGTAAGGACGGCTACGGTTTCTTATTCGATACATACGAAAACTTTGAAGAATTAGCCAGAAATGTTTGGAAACAGCGTAAAGACACAGACATACACAAATGGCAGAACCGTCAATATGAAAAATATAAAAAGAACCCCAAACAGTTAAACACAGACGTAACAATGATTTAACTATATAAAAATTTACGAGGAGGAGTGCCTATGATATTTGGATACGCAAGAGTTAGTACAAAAGAGCAGAACGAGGACAGACAGCTTATTGCCTTTAAGGAAAGCGGATATAAATTTGACAGGATTTTTGTCGAGAAGCAAAGCGGAAAGGATTTCAACAGGGCTGAATACCGCAAAATGATTAAGGCTGTCAGAAAAGGCGACATTATTGTTATAAAAAGCATTGACAGACTGGGGAGAAATTATAACGAGATTATCGAGCAATGGCGGAAAATTACTAAGGTTAAGAACGCCGATATAATCGTTTTGGATATGCCTATTTTAGACACAACGAAGAACAAGGACTTGTTGGGGACACTTATTAGCGATTTAGTTTTACAGCTTCTATCTTATGTAGCCGAAAACGAGAGGGTAAACATAAAGCAGAGACAGACCGAGGGAATAGCCGCCGCTAAGGCTAAGGGGATTAGGTTCGGCAGAAGTCCTATTTATGACTACAGAGATTATATTGACGTTTACGATAGGTTTAGGCGGCAGGAGATAACTCAAAAACAGGCTATGGAGATTATTGGCTGCTGCAAAACTACATATTATCGGCTTATGAAAGCTATAAGAGAAGCGAAAAGCCTTGCACAAACTTAACATTTAAACTCTAACGTACAGTTTCCTTACTTGGGAATACTGTCCCAATTTTCCTACTAAGGTATACTTTAGTAATCATAGTAACAATAAACAATTTATGTTTTAATTATACTCCATTTTTTGTATACTTGTCAACATAAAAATCAGAAATTTGTCTGAGAAAAACAGTGTCCGTTAAAGTATACCTTAGTAGGAACTCATTATTGAAAAACATGGAAACTGTAAGCATAAAATTAATCAGGGGGGGGGTGTTAACAACAAGCTTATTTGCAAGAGAGTTGGTATCTATATATACTAAATGCCGATGAGATTTGCAGATTACATTGCTTAATAAGAGAATTTTTACTGCAAGTTAACGTAATTAATTTCAAAGATTTGAGGCTTTTAGTATAATCTAATCTTACATTAAAATAAGGAGGCAAAAATGAAAAAGAAGCGATTTTTATCAGCAACTTTAATATTTACACTGGCTTTATCAAGCTTAAACCCGGCCTTTTCAGCAGAGCCTGATACAGCAGCCGGCAGCAGTGTCGTTTTATCCGAGAAAGCGGAGTCCGGTTCAGCCCTTACCGTTTCCGATGCCAAAGTAAATATAGTTTCCAAAAGCGAGACTGTGCAAAATATTGATTTGTCAGACGGAGAGCTTATAGATTCCGGCGTGTGCGGAGACAATGCAACTTACACACTTTATTATTACGGAAACAACAACGGGGTTTTAACAATATCAGGTACCGGGGATATATATGATTATGGTATTGATATGTATATCGAAGGTCCCAATACACCATGGTATGAAAATTATGAAACATATATAAAAACTGTAATCATTGAAGATGGGATTACAGGCATAGGTGATTGGGCATTTGGATATTGTTCAAATATAACGAGTATAACTATTCCCGAAACAGTAGTAAGAATAGGAAACAGTTCATTTTACGGCTGTACGGCTTTAACGGACATAAATCTCCCTTCGGCTTTGAAAAGCATAGGGGATTCTGCATTTTACAGCTGTTCAAGTCTTGCAGCCATAGAAATTCCCGAAGGCATTGAAACATTTGAAGATTATACATTTTCCGGCTGTACGGCTTTGGCGGATATAACTCTTCCCGACACCCTGACAACTATAGGATATTATATGTTCCAAGACTGCAGCACTATGACGGAAATAACAATTCCGGACGGCGTAACATCTATCGAAGACGGTGCATTCTATAATTGTGAAAGTCTGACAAGTATAGCAATTCCCGATGGTATAGATACGATTTCACAATGGACTTTTGAAAACTGCACAAGCCTTGTAAGTGTTAAAACCCCGGCTAAGCTTTCAACTATTGGAGCCCGTGCTTTTTACGGTTGTTCATCTCTTACAGACATAGAGCTTCCCTACACGCTTACGAGCATAGGCGGCAGTGCATTTGAAGGCTGTTCAAGTCTTACAGATATAACTTTGCCCAAGGCTATTACCCTAATCGATATAACCTTATTTAAAGACTGCACAAGCCTTACAAGTATAGAGATACCTGTTTACGTGACAACCATAGCGTTTGAGGCTTTCAGCGGCTGTTCGAGTCTTTCAAGCATATCTTTGCCCGATGATTTAACAAGAATCGAAGGCGCAGCATTTGAAGATTGCGTAAGTCTTACAAGTGACGGTATAACAATACCCGAAAATGTAGACTACATTGGCAACAATGCGTTTGAGGGCTGCACGGGTCTTACAAGTTTTGAATTGCCTGAAAAGGTTGTAACAGTTGAAGGTGAACTATTTAAGAATTGTACAAATTTAACAAATATAACATTAAGCAGCAACACAACATCTATTAACAGCGGGGCATTTTACGGCTGTACAAGTCTGCCTTCCATAACAATTCCTTTCGGTGTGGAAAGTATAAGCGACAATGCATTTAAAGGCTGTACATCTCTTACGAGCATAACATTGCCTGACAGCGTTGCAAATGAATTGGGCGCAAACGCATTTGAAGATTGTACAGCACTTACGGAAGTGAAATTATCCGTAAATTTAGAAAGAATATATAGTAATGCTTTTTCCGGCTGTACTGCTCTGACAAGCATAGAAATTCCCGAAAGCGTAGTACAGATTGGAAACAATGCTTTTTCCGGCTGCACAAGCCTTACAAGTGTGACAATACCCGAGGGCGTTGAAAGAATCGACTATGAGGCTTTTGCCAACTGTACAAGTCTGCCCAGTGTAACAATACCCTCAAGCGTAACTGACATCAGCGATTCGGCTTTTGACGGCTGTACAGATTTGCTGTATGTTTACTGTTATAAGGGTTCGGCGGCTGACGATGCTTACCTTTATCCTTTGTGGGCTGAAATTATATATATAGACGACACAGCTACCACAGAGTCAACAACGGAGTCCACCACTGAGTCAACAACGGAATCCACTACGGAAACAACGACCGAATCTACCACGGCTGCTGAAGAATCCACTGACGAAACCACAACAGCCGCTGATGAATCCACCACTGAAACTACTACAGAGGATATAAACATTGACGAAAATGCTAATGTTTATATTTCCGTTTCTGATAACGTAGCTTTGGGAAATCAGTTAACACTGACGGTTAAACTCCAAAATACATCGTCTATAGCGGGCGGCGAGCTGACGCTTCAATATGATTCTTCACTCCTTGAGGTTGCAAGTGCAGCCGCCGGCTCCGCAATAACGTCAAACGGTATACTTTCCGTTGTAAATACGGAATATGATACAGACAAGGTGTTTATAACCTTCTCCGGAAGTGAAAACTGCGATTTAAACGGTGAAATATTTACAGTAACATTTAACACGTTGGGCTTAGGCAGCGCTGTATTTAAGATTACGGAATTCAGCTTCTCCGACAAGGATCTAATTGACCTTGAGAACCTTACGGCATCCGATGCTGTCACAACTGTAAGCGAACATGTTATGGGAGATATAAACGGCGACGGCGATATAGACTATAAAGATTCAATTTATATAATAAGATATGCTGCTCTGACCTATGACCTTACTGAAGAACAGCTTAAGGCTGCTGATGTGAATAATGACGGCAGTGTAAACTACAAAGATGCAATTTTCACAATGAGAATATCTGCAGGAACAGCATAAAAATAAAGGGGGAAATACCAATGAAAAACAAAAAAATTGCCTTCTTGACTGCGGCAGCTGTATTTTTCAGCACTGTGTTCGGAGGTGTTCAGGCTTTTGCGGCAAGTTCCGCTCTGTCTATAACGGTTCCCGACAGCGTAGAGGTCGGAGAAACCTTTACCGTAGGTGTTGATTTTTCAACATCAGACGTAGTGGCAGGGGGCGAATTTACACTTGTATATGACAATACATTATTGCAGGCTGACAGTGTAGCTATAGCTTCGGACTTAAGTGCTTACGGTGTATTCAGTGCCGTAAATGCAGCCTATAGTTCAAATGAATGCTTTTTTACATTTGCAAACGGTACAAATATGAATTTTAACGGTACACTTGCCGAATTTACATTCACCGCTTTAGCTTCCGGAACGGCTGATTTTTCAATTAATGTTTGCAGCTTTTCCGATTATGATCTTGTTGACCTTGATATGACAACAGGTACGGCATCTCTTACAATAGCTTCAGCAGCGGAAGAAAATCCCTATGTATTCGTAGTTGACAGAGATGTAACCTCCGGCTATGAGAGCGGAGCGGAAATTTATTCCGATGAAAATATTGTTTACAAAGCTGAACAAACGCTCCTTTTAAACGAGGGTACAAGTGAATCCGTAATAGGTGAATACACATATGTAAATTCTCTTAAGTCTAACGGCGAGGGTACAACAGCAGTTGTTGACGGTACGTCTAAGACGTGGAGAATCCACTCATCAATTACAGCTGTTCAGGGTACAACAGTCACAGTAGCTACAAAAGCTCCATCCGGCAAGCTCTATGCCTTTGCTGTCGGCAGCATTGCGGAGGGTTTCACATCAATAGTATATTATGATGGAACGGCCGTTACCGGTGAAGTTGAGGTTACGCTTGATATTCCTGCAGGAGAAACAATCTACATAATGGGTCAGGGTACAAATCCCGAAATTTATGCCATTAATGCAGTTTACAATGCTTCAGTAACCACTACTACAGAATCCACTACAGAAACTACCACCGTAACTACCACGGAATCCACTACAGAAACTACAACTGCAACCACTGCGGAAACTACAACTGCCGCTCCGACAACTGCGACAACAACTACAGCTGCGGCCGATGATGAAACGGAAACTACAACCGAGGAAGCAGCGGAGACAACTACAAAGAAATCAAGCTCCGGCGGAGGCGGCGGAGGCAGTTCACACTATGTGAGCGGAACAACGTCTACCACCGAATCAACTGCGGAAGATGATGAGGACACAGAAGAAACAACAACGGTTAAGACAGAAACTCAGACAGAAGCCACAACTGAAACATCTAAAAATGACATAAAAATTTCCATAGGAAGCAATGAAATTGTAATCGGCGATAACAGTTTTGAGATTGATGCCGCACCCTATATTCAGGCTGAAAGCAGTTCAACCCTTGTACCCTTAAGATTTGCAGCTATAGCAATTTTGGGCGGCAATATTGAAGATTCCGATACAAGCGACATAATCTCTTGGGATGCTGTTACAAAGACAGCCTTTATCTCAATCGGCGATAATACCATAGCTTTTACAGCGGGCAGCGAGTATATGACTGTCAACGGCACAGAAAGAGTAATGTCAAACGGTGTCAAAGCTGAAATCACCGACGGCAGAATGTTTATCCCATTCAGAGCCTTAGGCGAAGCCCTCGGCGTAAAAGTTGACTGGGATGCAAATACTAAAACTGCCATTTATGAAGCTAAATAATTGAAACTATATCAACAAAATAAGGAGTGAAGCTGCTGAAAAAAAGAGGTAAACTCTGACTGCAAAAAGGATAGATGCAAGAGATAAAAACTCTCATTCTATCCTTTTTACTTTTTTATTTTTTTTGCAAGAAAATTTGATTTTTCATAATCAAATTACCGAAGCAGCAAAAAATGCTTATGGCAATGAAGAAAACAAAAAATGCGATGAGCAGCTTAAAAGGACACTGGCAATTAAAATTTTCTTGGCAAATATATTAAAGGATTGCTTGGAAGAATTTAAGGATTGTGACCAATAATATACTAAACGCCGGTTAGTTCTTCAAGTATATCTATTAAATATCGAAAACAATTTAATCTAAATTTCTGCAAATGTTTCAGGCGTTTAGCATACTGCCGATAAGTTTATAGAAGGTGAGCCTGAAATATCTGTCGAAGCCGTTCACGAAAATGAAAAAGAAATTATAAAAGGTATGGACAGAGAAGATACTATTGTCAGATATGACATTCTGTTTTATGCCTATGTGCCTTCCCTTTCGGGGAAAGTAAAGCTGATTATTAATGTTGAAGCACAAAATGATTTTTCACCGAAGTATCCCTTGTTAAAACGTGCTGTTTACTACTGTTCAAGACTTATTTCCGACCAATACAATAAAGAATTTTCAAATTCTGAGTACGGAAAGATTAAAAAGATTGTAAGTATATGGATATGCTGTGATCCGCCAAAGAATAAGCAGAATACAATAACAAGGTTTTCGCTGAAAGAGCAAAACATCATAGGCGAAGCAAGATATAATTTTAAAGACTATGACCTTGTGGATATTGTTATGGTTTGTCTCGGTCAGCGTGATTCCGAAAACTACAAAAACTGTCTGAAACTTATTGAAGTTATAACATCATCAGACCTTTCCGCACAAGAAAGAATGGATATTCAGAATTTTTGCGTAAGCAAAAACGGCTTGAAAAGGTATTAAAGCCTAAAAAAGCCTAAAAAATCAAGTT
>JAJQFU010000153.1 GCA_021200955.1 Clostridiales bacterium
TTCTCTGTTCTTGATTTTTTGTAAAGCCATAATATGCGCATTGTGTCCACACCTACCGGTTATTCCGACTTGACAGAAAACTGCCTTTGTGGTATTATAAAAGTGCAAAGGGGAACAACTGTAAGCAGTTTATTCCTCACCTAATTTGATTATTGAAATAACCGTCTATAGGTTTGGAGTGCCTGACGGTTATTTTTTTGTTATGTTTCGGATTATTATCTTTATGATACGTATAATTACCGCAACAATTACAGCAAGTACATATATATCATAAATAATCTCTACCATAAGCATTTTCACCTCCTATTCTCTACATAATTCCGAAGATAACCGCTTAAATCATAAGCATCACCTCTTTCATATGCAATAGGAAGGTGAGGAATAACCGCCAATTGCTCCCCTTTGCGGGAACTCCTGTCAAAAGACAAAAAATCCTTGACATTATTATATCATACCATTGCAGACAAAACAACAAAAAAAATTTATGATTTTCTTTCGTTTTGGAATAAATAAAAAGTTCAAAACAGGGGTTGCATTACGTCTTGAACAGGTGTATAATGTTTTTAACAAATCAATAACAGATGTTTAAGTCTTCGGGGTTAGGTGAAATTCCTTATCGGCGGTTAAAGCCCGCAAGCTGCCCTTGCAGTTGATTTGGCGAAAGTCCAAAGCCGACGGTTACAGTCCGGATGGAAGAAGATTAAGGCAGAGCTTTCAGTTGATTGTCAGCTGCCCTTTTGATACGATTTTTGCCCCGAATACTTTGTCGGGGCTTTCTTTATGCCCTTTTAGGGAGTGAATGCTTTGGAAGACGAAAAGAAAAAATATATGGAGAGAGCCGTTGAGCTTGCCCTTAAGGGAAAGGGCTTTGTAAGCCCAAACCCTATGGTGGGAGCAGTTATTGTTAAGGACGGCGTTGTTTTGGGAGAGGGCTGGCACAGGCAGTACGGCGGATTGCACGCCGAAAGAGAAGCCCTTGCCGCCGCAAAAGGCGATGTGAGAGGGGCGGATATGTACGTTACTCTTGAGCCCTGCTGTCATTACGGAAAACAACCCCCCTGTACAGAAGCGGTTATAAAAAGCGGCATAAAAAGAGTATTTGTAGGCTCAGATGACCCCAACCCCCTTGTAAACGGCAAGGGAACGGAAATCCTCAGAAACAGCGGAATTGAGGTCACAACAGGGGTTTTGAAAGAAAAATGCGACAGCATAAACGGCATTTTTTTCCACTATATAAATACTAAGATGCCTTATTGCGTCTGTAAATTTGCTATGTCTGCGGACGGAAAAATCGCTGCGGCTTCCGGTGAATCCCAATGGATAAGCTGCGAAAAATCCCGTCAGAAGGTTCACGCTATGAGGGGTGAATACAGGGGGATTTTAGTTGGCATAGGCACAGTTTTGGCTGACGACCCTATGCTTAACTGCCGAATTTCGGGAATGAGAAGCCCTGTAAGAATAATATGCGACTCACATCTAAATCTTCCCTTAGAGAGTAAAATCGTCAAAACCGCTTCGGAATATGAAACCATAGCCGCCTGTTTAAATGCCGAATGTGAAAAAGCAGAAAAGCTGAGAGAAGCGGGGGTTAAGGTTTTAGAGGTTAAGGAAAAGGACGGCAAGCTTGATATGAGAGATTTGTTTTCGAAGCTGGGCGAGCTTAAAATCGACAGCCTTATGGTTGAAGGCGGCGGAGAAATCAACTTTTCCGTTCTGAGAGAGGGTCTTTGCAATAAGGTTTTAATATTTGCCGCTCCTATGATTTTAGGCGGAAGAGCCTCAAAAACTCCCGTTGAGGGGGACGGGGTTGAAAGCCTTAAGGACGCAATCAGGCTTAAAGAGCCTGAGATTTATAAAATAGGCAGCGATGTTGTTTTGGAATATGAGGTGATTTAATGTTTACGGGGCTTGTTGAAGAAGTGGGAACAGTCGGAGGGATTGTTAAGGGAACGGATTTTGCAAGACTTGAGGTTAAGGCGGAAAAAATCACAGAGGGGCTTAAAGAGGGAGACAGCGTAGCCGTAAACGGCTTGTGTCTGACTGCCTGTGAGGTTTTGCCCGACGGCTTCAGGGCTGACGTTATGGCTGAAAGCCTGAGACGAAGCTCTTTAGGCAGTTTAAGAGCCGGAAGCAGAGTTAATTTGGAGAGGGCTATGCTTTGCGACGGAAGATTCGGCGGACACATTGTCAGCGGTCATATTGACGGCACAGGGAAAATCTTAAGCCTTGAAAAAGAGGGCATTTCCACTGTTGTTAAAATAGGCGCTTCGGCGGAGCTGTTATATTATATCGTGGAAAAGGGTTCAATAGCCATTGACGGCATAAGCCTGACGGTTATGAGGGTTGACGAAAGCAGCTTTTCTGTGGGGGTTATTCCCCACACAGGCAGCGAAACAACTCTGCTTGAAAAAAGCCCGGGAGACATTGTAAACCTTGAAACGGACATAATAGGAAAGTACGTTGAAAAATTTATAAAAGGCGAAAAACCAAAGCCAAATGAAGAAATAACTATGGAATTTCTCATTGAGAACGGCTTTTGAATATAGGAGGAGAACGGTTTGAAGGAATTTATTGCAAACACAATTGAAGAAGCTATTGAAGACATCAGAAACGGAAAAATGATTGTTACCGTAGACGATGAGGACAGAGAAAACGAGGGGGATATTATAGTTGCGGCGGAATTTGCGGACACCAACGCCGTAAACTTTATGGCAAGCTGCGCCAAGGGCATTATTTGTATGCCTATGACAAAGGAATATACACAAAAGTTAGGTCTTGAGCCTATGGTTGAACACAACACAGACAACCACGAGACTGCTTTCACTGTTTCAATTGACTATGTGGGAACAACCACAGGGGTCAGTGCCTATGAACGCTCACTGACTGCTATGAAGGCTGTCAGCGATGACGCTAAGACCTCGGACTTCAGACGTCCCGGTCATATGTTCCCTCTTGAAGCAAGAGAGGGCGGCGTTTTAAAGCGTGTAGGTCATACCGAAGCCACTGTTGACCTTTGCCGTCTTGCGGGGCTTAAGCCTATGGGGCTTTGCTGCGAAATTATGAAGGACGACGGAACTATGGCAAGACGTGACGACCTTATTGATTTTGCAAAGGAGCATGGTCTTAAAATAATAACTATCGCCGACCTTGTGGCTTACAGAATAAAGAGAGAAAAGCTTATTGAATGTGTGGCAAAGGCTCATATGCCCACGAAATACGGCGAATTTACTATTTACGGCTATGTAAACAAGCTTAACGGTGAGCATCACGTAGCCCTTGTTAAGGGTGACGTTGCGGACGGCGAGCCTGTTCTCTGCAGAGTTCACTCCGAGTGTCTCACAGGGGATGCATTGGGCAGCTGCCGCTGTGACTGCGGTCAGCAGTACGCCGCAGCTATGAGAAATATTCAAAAAGAGGGCAGAGGCGTTCTTGTTTATATGAGACAGGAGGGCAGAGGAATAGGGCTTTTAAACAAGCTGAGAGCTTATCAGCTTCAGGATCAGGGCTTAGACACCGTTGAAGCAAATTTGGCTTTGGGTTTCCCCGAGGACTTAAGAGACTACGGCATAGGCGCACAAATTTTGGTTGATTTGGGGGTTAAAAAGCTTCGTCTTATGACAAATAACCCTAAAAAGCTTACAGGACTTTCGGGCTATGGTATTGAAATTACCGAGAGAGTGCCTATTCAGATTGAGCCGAACGAGGACGATGAATTTTATCTTAAAACCAAAAAAGAGAAAATGGGTCACTTTTTAGACCTTTGATAAACTGTAATAATTAACTATTTTAAGGAGGAAGCTTATAATGAAAACCTTTGAAGGAAAACTTGTTGCAAACGGAATTAGAGTGGGTATTATCTGTTCAAGATTTAATGAATTTATTGTGTCGAAGCTTTTGTCAGGGGCTCTTGACGGGCTTAAGAGACATGACGTAGCAGACGAAAACATTAGCGTCGCATGGGTGCCCGGAGCATTTGAAATTCCCGTAATTGCAGATAAAATGGCTCAAAGCGGAAAGTATGACGCCGTAATCTGTCTCGGTGCTGTTATAAGAGGGTCAACAAGTCATTATGATTTGGTCTGCAATGAGGTTTCAAAGGGTATTGCCCAGACTTCTCTTAAGAGGGGCATTCCCGTTTTGTTCGGTATCGTAACCACAGACACAATTCAGCAGGCAATCGAAAGAGCCGGAACAAAGGCAGGAAATAAGGGCTATGACTGTGCCCTTTCGGCTATTGAAATGGTCAACCTTATTAAAGAAATCCAAGCTTAATGAAATAATTACAAAACAAATGCTTTTACCCTCGGTTTTGAGTGAAACCGGGGGTTATTATTTGGCTGAACTGTTACATTTATTGAAAAAGCTGCTATTATTTTTGATAGTATATTGACAACTGTTATAAAATAGACTATAATGATAATGAAAAACGACATATGACGGAAACAGAGGTGATTTTAATGCCGAGACCGATGCGGTGCAGAAGGGTTTGTTCAGAGCCTGTTTATAACTGCTTTGTGCCTAAGGGAGATTTTTGCGGCGAAAGGGTTATATTGTCTATAGACGAATACGAAATAATTCGGTTAATCGACCTTATGGGGCTGACCCACGAGCAGTGCGCCGCAAGAATGGATATTTCCCGAACAACGGCGACAGAGGTCTATGAAAACGCAAGGCGAAAGCTTGCTGACTGTCTTGTAAACGGAAAAGAGCTTCACATAGGCGGCGGCTGTTATAAGCTTTGCGACGGCTCGGCGGTTTGTTTCTGCGGAATGTGCAAAAAATTTTTAAAAAAGACTTTGTCAAAAAATATAAAAAAGAAAGGGGAAAATGAAATGAGAATAGCGGTAACCTATGATAACGGTGAAATTTTTCAGCATTTCGGTCATACCGAGGAATTTAAAATTTTTGATGTGGAAAAGGGAGAGATTGTAAACAGCCGGGTGATTTCAGCCGACGGCTTCGGTCACGGGGCATTGGCTGACTTCTTAAAGGGACTTGAGACGGAAATTCTTATTTGCGGAGGAATAGGGGGAGGAGCAATTTCTGCCCTTTCATCAGTGGGAATTAAGGTTTGCGGAGGAGTTTCCGGCTCAGCTGACGAAGCAGTTGAAAAGCTTCTTTCCGACAGCTTAAGCTACAGCGGCGAGGCTAACTGCAGCCACCACCACAACCACAGCTGCGGCGACCACGGCTGTCACGGCAAAGGAGGCGGCTGTCATGAGTGAATGTTCACATAACTGTTCGGAATGCGGAGCTGAATGCAGCGAAAGACAGGAGCAGACCGATTTTTCGGAACAGCTTAACCCTAACTCAAGCGTTAAAAAGGTAATAGGCGTTGTCAGCGGAAAGGGCGGCGTAGGCAAGTCTCTTGTAACATCTCTTCTTGCAAGCCAAATGCAGAAAAAAGGCTTTCAGTGTGCAATTATGGACGCCGATATAACAGGCCCCTCAATTCCCAAAATGTTCGGCGTTCATGAAAAGGCTATGGGCGACGGCGAGGAAATTTTCCCTGTTGCTTCTCCTGACGGTGTTAAGCTTATGTCAATCAATCTTCTTTTGGAGAACGAAACAGAACCTGTAATTTGGAGAGGTCCTGTAATTGCCGGAGCGGTTACACAGTTTTGGACGGACGTTCGCTGGGGTGACGTAGACTATATGTTTGTGGATATGCCGCCCGGAACAGGAGACGTTCCCCTGACGGTTTTTCAGTCCCTGCCTGTGGACGGAATTATAGTTGTGGCTTCACCTCAGGAGCTTGTGGAAATGATTGTAGCCAAAGCCGTAAATATGGCTGAAATGCTTAACATTCCCATTTTGGGGCTTGTGGAAAATATGGCTTATTTCGAATGCCCCGACTGTCACAGCCGTCACTACATTTTCGGAAACACCCCCATCGGAAAAATTTTACTTGACTGCGGAATCGATATAGGACTTGAAATTCCCGTTGACCCCAATTTGGCGGCTGCCTGCGACAAGGGCGAAATTTGGAAGTATGATGCTCAGTGGCTTGAACCGTTGGCTTCTCTTGTTGAAGAAAAATAAACAATAGAATATTTTAAATACATAAGGAGGTTTTCACTATGAAGCAAAGCTTTTACATCTGCAAAAACTGCGGAAACATTATTGCAAAGGTTAAGGACAGCGGCGTTCCCGTTATGTGCTGCGGACAAAAAATGGAAGAAATTATTCCCGGAACATCTGACGGAGCAGCCGAAAAGCACGTTCCCGTTTACGAGGTAAATGGAAACACTGTTACCGTTACTGTAGGCTCAACAGAACACCCAATGCTGCCTGCTCACTACATAGAGTGGATTTCATTGCAGACAAAGGAAGGAAATCAGCGTAAGGAATTAAAGCCCGGCGACGCTCCCAAAGCCTGCTTTGCAATTTGCGAAGGGGACAGCGTAGAGGCTGTTTATGCCTACTGCAATCTTCACAGCCTTTGGAAGGGTTAATAAAAAGGACTGACAAATATGTATAAAAAGAAGCTGGAGGCGGATATTCGCTGCCCTTTGGAATACGGCTTAGAGATTTTCGGCGGAAAGTGGAACTCACGAATTATCTGCGTTTTGGCGAATAAGGAGAAGCTTCGTTACAGCGAGCTTAGGCGTGAAATGGGCAATATTACCGACGCCGTTTTGGCTTCTACCCTTAAGGGCTTGATTTCAAAGGGACTTGTGGTCAGAAAGTCTTATGACGAAATGCCCCTGAGGGTCGAATATTCCCTTACGGAGAAGGGGCTGTCCGTTGTGCCTATTCTTCAAAGTATCTGTAAGTGGTCGGGTCAGTTTTATCGTGACGAAAGCGAAAACACTATGATACAGTGCAGAAAATGCGACTACCGCTGAGAGGTTTTGTTATGAACAAAAATATTACTTATACGGAAGAAAAAATATTTTCAAAGGAACAGGTTCAGGAACTGTTTTTGTCTGTGGGTTGGGTTTCGGGAAAGTACCCCCAAAGGCTTTATAAGGCTTTAATGAACTCCGAAACAGTTATTACAGCCTGGTCGGGCGACAGGCTTGTTGGCTTGGTCAGGGTTATTGATGACAGCGAAATGGTGGCTTATATGCATTATGTTTTGGTAAACCCCGAGTTTCAGGGTCAGGGCATTGCCGGAACAATGGTTGAGCTTGTAAAGGAAAAATATAAGGACTATCTCTACATAGAAATTATGCCGGAGGAAAGTAAAAACGCCGCCTTTTATGAAAAACACGGCTTTGTCACAATGACAGACGGCGTGGCTATGCAGATTTGCAACTATGCCAATGAGCTTTAAAGCTTACTATGAAATTTAAAAGCTGCTTATAAATTTGCTGACGTCTTGTTTGAATCCCGAAATTTTGATATGCTTTCTATATCAAAAATATTTCGGGAGGTAATTCAAATGTTAAACGAAAACGTAAAATCTGTTCTTGAATCTAATATGTGGGACTTGGCGACCTGTTGTGATGGCGAGCCTAATGTTGTGCCTGTTGCCTTTAAGCTTATAACTGACGAGGGCAAGCTTGCGGTGGGAGATGTTTTTTTGAAAACAACTCTTAACAACCTTAAAGCAAACAGCGGCAAAATCGCAGTTTCCGCCTATGACGGAAAAACCCTTGAGGGTTATCAGATTAAGGGAACAGCCGAATATCTGACGGAGGGTGAAATCGTTTCATCCTTCAAGGCTATGGTTGAAAAAATGTTTAACGGCGCAGCCACAGCTAAGGGCGCACTGCTCATTACACCGGAAAAGGTTATTGTAACCACTCCCTGAACCCACCCCTGTCAAGTAGACAGAGCAAATAACAAAAGAATTATGTATA
>JAJQFU010000100.1 GCA_021200955.1 Clostridiales bacterium
CCCGGTAGGTAAAATTTTTCTCTTTTTCTGTCTACTTTATTGACTATGGTTCAAGTTACATTTATTTGGATTATATATGACTAACCTTAAAATAAAATTAATTCCGTTAAAAATCAGATTAGAAAATTTTAACGGAATTATAGTCTTATCTTTATTACATTTTTTCGGGCTCGGGGTAGTCAACTCCGTCTGTGCCGGCTGTCACCTTAACCATTTTCATTTCCATCATAGGTCTGTCTCTGAAATCCGTTACGCATTCGGCAATTTCATCAACTGCGTCCATACCTTCAACAACCTTTCCGAAAGCGGCGTACTGACCGTCAAGGTGGGGTGCGTCCTTATGCATTATGAAAAACTGTGAGCCTGCCGAGTCGGGGTGCATAGCTCTCGCCATAGATATAACTCCCCTGCTGTGCTTCAGGTCATTTTTAAAGCCGTTTCCCGAAAATTCGCCCTTTATGTTATAGCCGGGGCCTCCTGTTCCGTTTCCCTCCGGGCAGCCGCCCTGAATCATAAAGCCTTTTATAACTCTGTGGAAAGTAAGTCCGTCGTAAAAGCCTTTTTTAACGAGAGACAAAAAGTTGTTTACAGTGTTGGGAGCAATTTCGGGATAAAGCTCCAAAACAATATTTCCGCAATATTCTGTTTCAATAGTTACCTTGGGATTTGACATTTTAATTTTTCCTTTCTGTTTTTATCATAATGGTATAATCATAGTACAATAAAATAATTTTGTCAAGAGAAGGAAACGCCGATTAATTAATCAGTTTCCTTAATAAAAAATATTGAAATAATCTTATTACGGTGGTATAATAAATTCAGTATAAACTTTTCGGAAGGTGATTTTTATGTACATATCGGAAATTAATTCGGCAAAGGCTATCTGCGTTCAGGCGGATATGTCGGCGGCAAAGGCTTTTCAGCTTATAAGGGATGTTGATCACACGAAATTCCCCGTAGTGGATAAGGAAGGGAAGCTTGTGGGCATTGTGGAAAAATCGGAGCTTGAAGATATTTCCTCTTCCTCATCGCCCTTTAAGGAGCTTAGATTTTCTTCTATTTTAAGCGGAACAAAGGTTCGCGACCTTATGAACAACAATGTCTACTATGCTAAGGAAACAGACACAATTTGGACTGCCGCCCTTAATATGAAGGATCACAGAGTAAGTATTCTGCCTGTGGTGGATGAATAAAACAGAGTAACAAGCGTTTTGGCGAGAAACGACCTTTTTAAGGCTCTTTTGAATTTATGCGGAGCAAAATATTCCGGGCTTTTTGTGTGCGTTTCTACCAAGGACAAGTCGGATATATATGAAATTTCGGAAATTTTGGAAAAATCAGGGGTTACCCTTCTATTTATGTCAAGCCGTAAAAATAAAGTCACCATGAAAATTACCGATAAATATTCGGATAAGGCTGTCGAAGCCCTTGAAAATGAAGGCTTTGAGGTTGTGTATACTATACACATTGATTAAGGCTCCCCTTGAGGGGAGCTGTCAGTTGTCGCCAGCGATAACTGACTGAGAGGTGTAAGACGTCCCTTAAAAGGGGCGCCTTATCGTTCTCCATACGTTCAAATTATCATCTCAATACCGGCTGAATTTGTCTGCCGCAGACCGCCTCCAAAATCGTATCCGAAAGCAAAATGAAGTCTGACATAAGCGACATTGGCTTTTCTTTAAAATCATCCTGACCGAAAGGCACGAAATAAACATTTTTTCTGTTCATAAGCTCAGCTATATTCTTGAAATTGCCCCCTAAGCCGTCATTTGTGGCAGGGGCTAAAACCACGGGCAGACCGTTTCTCATATGGGCTTTTACCGCCAGCGTCACAGGAGTATCGGCTATACCGCTGTTTATTTTAGCCAAAGTATTTCCCGTACAGGGGCAGACGACCATAACGTCAAAGAGCTGTTTTACAGGCTCTGCTTCTTCAAGGCTCATAATGGGACAGCTGCCTGAAATTTCCTTAAGCCTTTCAATAAAATCGGCTGCTTTGCCGAAGCGGCTGTCAACAGATGACGCATTAAAGCTCAATATATATTTGATTTCAGCCCCTGCGGCTTTTATTTTCTCCGTTTCCTCAATTGCTTTCTTAAATGTGCAAAAAGAACCGCACATACACACACCTATTTTTAAATCGGAAATTTTCAAAAAAATCACCTCCCTGCCTATACTATTCCGGTACAGACAAAGAGGTGACATTTTATGTCTTGTAATATGTAACACTATTTTTTCGGCTTGCTGAAATATTCCTCCGCTTCCATTACGTCCTTTTCATAGAGAAGAGTAACAATCTCGTCTCCTGCATGGAGCATAACGTCACCCTTGGGAACGATTTCCTCGTCCCCTCTCTTTACAGATATAATCAAAAGGCTCTCGGGAAGCTTAAGCTCCTTAATGGTCTTTCCCCGAACGTGTGAGGAAAGCTCCACAGGAATATCCAAAACAATTCTGTTTCCCTTGTCTTCCTTTTTACCTCTTGATTTTTCCAGGGTGTTGTGCAGAAGCATTTCGTATATAGGCCCGCAGTTGAAAAATTCCGTAACCATATAAGAAACAATGCACACAACCGCCAAAAACAGGAACTGGTTAAAGCTGCCCGTCATTTCACAGACGAGAATAATTCCCGTAATAGGCGCTTTGGTTACTGCGCCGAAAAAGCCCGCAAGAGACAGGGCTACAAAAAAGCCCATACATTCCGGGTCTATGTTGGAATAGCCCACAAAGAAGGCTGTAAAAGCCGCTCCGCATAAGCCCCCTATACTGAGCAGGGGCAGGAAAATTCCCCCCGGTGACTTTGAAGCAAAGCAGAACTGTGTAAACGCAAACTTAACAACCAAAAACAAAAGAAGCGCAGCCAAAGTATAATGCTTTTCGGGCAGAGAGTCTACAAGCTCGTGACCGCCGCCTAAAAGCTCAGGCAGAGTAAGGGCGATTATACCCGTCAGAATAAATGCCGGAACGGGCTTTGCAATATCGGGAAGCCTTATAAGCTTTCCGTAATTGTTTGCGCCGAAAAGTATGCACCTGTTGAAAGCCACTGCCAAAAGCCCCAAAAGAAGCCCCAAAAGCACAACGAAATACATTGCGCTGTAGGGTATTCTCGTTACGTCGCCGAAGGTAAAAACAGGATTAGGCCCGAAAATCATTTTCGAAACCATATCGGCGGTTATACCGGTCAAAATAGAGCCTATAAAAAGATTTTTGTCAAAGTTTTTATGAAGCTCTTCAAGTACGAAAATCGTACCGGCAAAGGGGGCGTTAAATGCTGCCGCAAGACCTGCTGCTGCGCCGAAGGTCAAAAGATAACGCTCTCTTGTTTTGTCTGCCTTAAGGCTTCGGCTTATGCCCAAGCCGACGGCAGAGCCTATCTGAACAGAAGGACCTTCACGGCCTAAAGACATTCCCGAGCCGAGACAGATAAGTCCGCCCAAAAATTTGAGGGTTAAAACCCTGAGCCATTTAAAGCGCATTTTTCCCAAAAGCACGCCCTCAACCTGAGGGATGCCGCTGCCTGAAATCATAGGCTCTGTTTTGACCATCCACCCGGCGATAAAGCCTAAAACAATCAAAACAGCGAACATAAGGCACATTTTGGGAACATTGTCAACTCTTGCGTAAAGCCCCTTGCTCATATTAAACAAAAATGCAAGCAGGTATCTGTAAAGGCTCACCACAAGACCGCCCGCAAGACCTATTAATATACCTTCAAATATTGCAAAATACCGGTACTTGCTGTTATCTGCAAGTGCCTTTTCAGTAGAATTAATATTCATAGCTTAAAAAATCCCAAATACCTTCCTTTGATAAAACGGCTTTTTGTTTATAATTCCGTCCTTAGCAAGCTTCTCCCCGGCTGACATAATTGTAAGCTTAAGGGGATTTTCAATATTTTCTTTGTAAATATTTTCATTGTAAATATCTTCGATTTCCTTATAGAGCCTGTCTTTAGTTTCCTTATCGCCCTTAAAGTCAACTACCACAAGAGGTGTGGGCTCGCCCTTTTCGGAACGATAAATAAGCAGATAATAAGCGGACTGAACCCCCTTAACGCTCTTAAAATACTTGGAATATTCGCTTAAAAGGTCATAGGGCTCTTCCAAAGGCTCGCCGATGTAGAGAACATCGCCTAAGGGGTCGTCATCAGCCGTCTGAGACGCAGCAGGCTGAGACAAAGGAACAGACGCGCCTTCTGGTGAAGCTACCTGACCTGCCTTTATTTTTTCAACAGCCTTTTGAATATTGTCGTTCATCTGACCTATTGTTTTTTCATCAAGCAAAAGACCATGTTCAAAGGGGTTTATTATTATGCCCTTAATAGTGCCCTTTTGGGCTGCTGCGGCTTTAATAAGCTCTGTAAAGGGCAGCGCCGCCGCTTCCTTCGGTGGGTTCTGCTGCTTTCTTATTTGATCCCAGTCGGTGAAAGCTCCGAAAAGGCTTTCGCCGTTTTTATTTTTAAGCAGCATAAACTGAAGCTTAACCTGTTTTTTATCATCGTCCTGACCCACTTTAGTACAGGGCACAAAAAGCCTAGCCTTAAAAAGCTGAGAAATAAAGGCATTCTGTGTGCTTGGGTTGGGGTCGGCTTTAAAGACCTCCATAGACTTTACCAAAATGGAATTGTCGATTTTGGGGACGTTGTTGTTAACGCCTCCATTTTTGTTAATGTTGGGAACTGTCTTTGGCTTAACCAAAGGCGGCTTGTTTCCGCTCATAAAAACACCTCGCAAAATATTTTATTATGATTTTGTATGAAATTCAGCCCTATAGGGGCAGAGCAAGCCCAAATCAACCAGGGCAAGCCCATAACTTAATTCAAAAATTTAAAACATACTAATTTTCTATCAGCTTATCAATAACCCACTTGGCACAAAAAAATTAAAATTTTGCACCCGACTTATTTTTTAAGCGTCGCAGACTTAAATCCGCAAGGCGAGCTTTCGTCACGCCATGCTATGTTCGTTTGTTTCCGGATAAATCCGAAAACAAGACTTCACTCCGCTGTCGCTCCTCTTTCGTTGAAAACTAAGGTTTTCAACGAGTTAGGAACACTTCCGCAGTACATCTTGTTTCTGCGTTTACACAGAAATAAATGTATGCAGGCAAGTGTGACGCGGACAGAAACTTTTCTGTGAAGGTGATGCGAAGCAGCACCTTTGCGGAAAACTTGATGGTTTCTACCTTAGACCCTTCGCAAAAACACGTATGTGTTTTTGCGATATTACGCTTCTCTATAGTAATTAATGAGACAGCCTGCAAGAATAATTTTTCTCTCGTCGGGAGTAAGCTCTGCCATATGCAGCGTAAACTCCTTAAGTGCTCCGCCCTTGACAACAAAGGCTCTTATATCCGCCTTGTTTTCAGCAATAGCCTCTCTCACATTGGGAACGAATATATAATCGCTGTTTTCAAAGGGTGTTTCCTCTTCATAAATAAATGGAAGCATACCCCAGTTTATAAGGTTGGAACGGTATCTCTTTGTGGCGTATTCCTTGGCAATATTTGCCCAGCCGCCTATAACCTTCTGACAGCTTGCAGCCTGTTCTCTTGCTGAGCCGTCGCCGGGCTTATAAGCATAGATTGAAGTGCCTATGCCTACGTCTGTTCTGAAATGAATATCCTTAAATTCATCTGCTGACTTAATGGCTTCGAAAATGCCTTCAAGCTCGGGAAGTGCCTTCTTGGGGCATTCTCCTTCGGTAAGTCTTGCCTTTTCAGCCTTCTGAACCTCTTTTGTTCTGCCTACATAAGCCGGGTCTTTTCTTGAAAGAGTAAATTCCGCAAGACCCAAGGGGTTTGAACGGTAGGAGCTTGTTTCGCCTGAGGGAATAAGCTCGTCCGTTGTGGTAACGGGGTCGGTAATGTATGAAACTATCTTAAGAAGAAGGTTTTCGGGCAGTCTGCTCATTTCGGGCCAGTCTGTAATATTGGGCCCGAACTTAAGCTCAACCTCGGGCTGCGCCTTCTTGAAGCCCTGATATACTCTGTTTTCGTAAACAGACTTGTTAAAGAAATATTTGGGCTTTGTGAAGCTCAGATCAATGTCTGTAGCTGCCGTAAGAACGCCTTGGTTAAGGGCAGTTGCCGCAATACTTCTTGCGTCCATAAGAGCTACCGAGGCAATCTGACCGTTGCCGGGCTTAGAGCCTTCTCTGTTGGGGAAGTTTCTGGTAGAGTGTCTGATTGAAAGACCGTTGTTGGGAGGTACGTCTCCTGCGCCGAAGCAAGGGCCGCAGAATGCGGAGCGGACAGCCGCACCGGCTTCCATAAGCTTAAATACCGATCCGTTTTCGACAAGTCTCATAAATACGGGCTGTGATGAGGGGTAAACCGAAAGTGTGAAGTCCTCTGTGCCTATTGACTTTCCGGCTAAAATATCAGCGGCGTCGCAAAGGTTTTCATAGTTGCCTCCGGCACAGCCGGCAATAACGCCCTGTTCAACCATAAGTCTGCCGTTTTTGATTTTGTCTCTGAGCTTAAGGCTTATATTGGGGTTGTCAATTTGCTTTGAAGCAGCCTTTTCAACTATATCCAAAATATCCTCTAAGTTTGCGTTAAGCTCGTCTATTGTATAAACGTTTGAGGGGTGGAAGGGCATAGCTATCATAGGCTTGATTTTTGAAAGATCCACATAAACAAGCCCGTCATAATATGCTCCGTTTTCGGGCTTAAGCTCTTTATAGTCTTCACTTCTTCCGTGAATATCATACCAGTCTTTAATCTTATCGTCTGTTTCCCAAATAGATGAAAGACAGGTTGTTTCGGTTGTCATAACGTCTATACCGTTTCTGTATTCAGCCGAAAGACCGGAAATTCCGTCGCCTATAAATTCCATAACCTTGTTTTTAACATAACCGTTTTTGAATACTGCGCCGATTATTGCAAGGGCAACGTCCTGGGGACCTACAGCCGGGTCGGGACTGCCTGTTAAATAAACGCCTATAACCTCGGGGCGGTTTATGTCGTAGGTTCTCTTAAGAAGCTGCTTTGCAAGCTCTCCGCCGCCTTCGCCTATAGCCATAGTACCCAAAGCGCCGTAGCGAGTGTGGCTGTCTGAGCCTAAAATCATTTTTCCGCAGCCTGCCATCATTTCACGCATATACTGGTGAATTACAGCAAGATGTGCGGGAACGTAAATTCCGCCGTATTTCTTGGCAGCGGAAAGACCGAACATATGGTCATCCTCGTTGATTGTTCCTCCAACTGCACAAAGTGAATTGTGGCAGTTTGTCAAAACGTAGGGAACGGGAAATTCCGTAAGACCTGAAGCCCTGGCAGTTTGAATTATGCCCACGTAGGTAATATCGTGGGAAGCCATAGCGTCGAACTTGATTTTAAGGTGTTCGTCGTCTCCGGATGTGTTATGAGCCGTAAGGACGGAATAAGCCATTGTCTTTTTAGACGCCTCCGCCTTGTCGGCTGAAATACGCAGAGACGCAAGCTTTTTTGCTCCCTCTTCATCAGCCTTTATAATTTCGCCGTTTACATAAAATACTCCTGAGTCAAATAACTTAATCATACCTATTTTCCTCCAAAAATGAATTTTCATCTCCAAAACTCTTATAAAGTTTAACACAAAATCGTCTCACTTTCAAGCCCTGTGAATATAAAAGTCTCAAAAACTTAAAGAAACTGTGTCAAACTTTGACTTTTCAATGAAAACCCAACGAGAATTTTTTGGGTGTGGACAAATAGCTCAGATTGTGGTATAATATAGCTATGAGAA
>JAJQFU010000119.1 GCA_021200955.1 Clostridiales bacterium
TACATAATTCTTTTGTTATTTGCTCTGTCTACTTGACAGGGGTGGGTTCAGTTTTTCGGAAAGACTGTCTTTCTTTTTACCCCTCAACAAGTCTGCGGTATTTGGGATATTCGCTTTCGTCAAGTCCTGCTATTTTCATAGCCTGATCTATTCCCACCCCTAAATTTCCCATTAAATTTCTTAATGTGCCTACAAGGGTTTCCTCTCGTCCTTCTTCTTTTCCCTTATTCAATGCTCGTCTTTCAATTCCATAACTTATATTACACATACTCGTCACCTCTTCTTCTATATTTTTGGTTAAAATAATTTTCCTAACAACTATATTTTATTACATTCCCGTTTTAAAAAGCAATATAACCCGTAAGCTCCGTCGGGGGTAAAGGCGTCGGCGGCGTTTTTAAGGTTAAGAACCGCAAGGACCCTGTTCCGCACCGCAACAACAGGATAAAAGCAGCGTTTCGACTGCGGAATTTTATGCTCGGAATAGATTTTTTTAATCTGCTGACTGCCGTTTTTAATTTTAAGCCTGTCGCCATCTCTTTTAGTTCTGACAATAAGGGGCAGGTCGGTTTCCCCAAGATTAAGTCTTCCTATTTCCTTTTGGGGCATTCTATTTTTTGTTAAAACAAGCCTGATACCTGCTTCTTTTATGAAAATCTCCTTTTCGGGATAAAGCTCGTATGAATATTCAACGGTTTCTTCGCTGAATTTGCCTATAACAAGGGCATCCCCCTCTTTTTTAGCCGTTATGCCCTCTATAAGGCTTATTTGTCTGCCGTTTTGACCCTCTGCAAGGTCTTTAAGGCTATCAATATGCTTAAGCTCTATATCCTGCATTTTTTTGGTCAGTGGAAGGCTTGCAAGCCGCAGAACCCTGTTTTGAAGCACCTCATTTTCTGCTGAAAGCCTATCACAGCTGAGACTGACTGAAGCTTTGTCTTTTTTTATAAGCGCACGCTCATAGGCTTTTTTTGCTTCCTCCTCCAAAAAATCGTTTTCCTTTCTTATTAAGCCCGATGTTTTAAAAAGGACATCAACAATGTTTGGGTTTATATCCTCTTCAATATAGGGCAGAAGCTTATGCCTTATTTTGTTTCTGAGATATTCAAGGCTTTGGTTTGTGCTGTCGGTTATATAAGGGGTGTCGCCTAAAAAGGCTTCAATTTCCGCTCGTGAAAGGCATAATAGAGGTCGTATAATCTTATCACGCTTAGGTAAAATCCCCCCTAAGCCCTTAAGCCCCGCCCCTCTTATAAGCCTTTGAAGCATAGTCTCCGCATTGTCATTTTTATTATGCGCCAGTGCTATTCTGTTTGCCCCTGCCATTTCCGCCGTTTCGTAAAAAGCCTTATAGCGGTAGTTTCTGCCTGTTTCCTCTTCCGTAAACCCTTCAGCCTTTGAAAGTGAGGGTATGTCGTAGGAATAGACAAAAATCTCAACTCCCTCGGCTTTACAGAGTGCCTTTGAAAAATCTCTGTCTCTTAAAGCCTCTTCCCCTCTTATGTTGTGGTTTACGTGAACCGCCCAAAGCTTCAGGTCATACTCATCCTTAAGAGCAAGCAGAACCTTAAGCAGGCACACAGAGTCCGCTCCGCCGGACAAGCCCAAAACAACCCTGTCGCCCTTTGTCAAAAGCCCATTTTCTTCAATAAATTTTTTTATTCTGTTAAGCATATTCAAAACCGCCCGAAAATTTTTATGTATAAATAAGTATACCTCAGAAAAGGCAAAAAATCAATAAATTCTTGCCACCATTATTGTAATATCGTCGGGAATATGCCCCTTATAATTTGCTTTAACGGCGTTAAAAAGAGCGTCGCAAAGCTTGGGGTAGGAAAGACCGCTGTTCTTCCTGATTGCGTCGGTCAGACTGCCTGTTTTTCTGCTGTCCGGTCGAAATGAATCCGCTGCTCCGTCGGTAACCATAATTACGGTATCGTTTTTCTTAAGCTTATACTCCAAAATTTCAGGGGTTACGTCTGCCAAAATCCCCACAGGCAAAGCGGCAGCCCTTATTTCCTCAACGTGACTGCCCCGAAGAATATATGTGGGGCAAGCCCCTGTTTTAATTATAGATGTGTCTCCGCTGTAAAGATTGATTATACAGGCGTCAAGTGTGGCAAAGCTGTCCTCGGCTGTATTCATTTCAAGACAGGTATTTATAAGCCGAATAGAAGTCTCCTTTGAAAAACCGGAAGAAATAAACTCGGTGAAGAGGTCAAGCGAAGCTGCGCTTTCCTCGCTTGCGGCAATGCCGCTGCCCATACCGTCTGAAAGTGCCAGAAGATAGGCTCCGTCTTTAATTCGTGTGAATGTATGGCTGTCGCCGGAAACTCCATTGCCGTTTTTAGGCTCCTTCAATATTTTCACCCCCACTCTCAGGCGGTTTTCCCCTATAAACCTAACGGTGCATAAATCCTTGTTGTATTTGTCATAAACCGCTATGCCCCCTTCCTTCATAATCCTCTCAGAGCTTTCATTGTTTATTGTTTCGATTATGCGGTCGGTGTTTTGCTTTGTGCAGTCGCAGTTCCTGAGAGTGGCAATAATTTCAAGCCTTCCCCCGGCGGTTCTGCCTGCGGAAAGAGACTTAATACTTATTCTCTCCTGTTTTAAAGCCTCCAAAAGCCGCATACTTAAGCGTTTATCAAAGGACATATCCGTCCGAAAGCCTGTTGAAAGATTAAACAAAAGCTCCGAAACGCAGTCTAAATAGCACCGCATAACAGCCTTTGTTTTTGAATAGCGGTTCTGCCACATTTGGTTTACTCTTTCATTCTCCCACACCTTTTCAACAGTGGAAACAAAGGTGGAAAAAGCCATACAGCTGCTTTTAAAGTCTCGTGAGACCTTCGACAGGTCAACCATTCCCCTTTCCTCCATATTTAAAAGCATATTATAAACAGCTTCACAGGTTATGTAATAATTCTTGTCCCAGCAAAACGTCTTAAGGCTGCACCGGCTGCACATTCTGTGGGCAATTTCATCTGTCATTGTGTTGTAAATATTTTCATCGGAGGGCTTCTGCTTAAAGTCGGAAAAGGCACTGCCGAGACTCTTAAAAGAAAATGAATAGCTTTTCAGCGTGTTTTCAACCATTGTACACGCCTGTTCTATATACTCCTCGGGCTCTCTTATGCCTGTTGAAAAAACAGAATTTAGCTTATAATAGAGCCTGTCCGGCAAAAACAAAAACAGAGTTGCGGCTAAAATGACCCCCACGGTATATTGGGGCTTTAAAAGGTCGGGGCTGAACCTGAGAGCAAGGAGAAATGTTCCCACGATAAAAAGAGCAGAGGTAAGCCCTCTGTTTTTGCCCCAAAAAAAGCCGCCTATAAAGCCACCTAAAGACATAACGGGGAAAACCTCAGTCCCCAGTGTCCCCTGCATATTAAACAGCCCTGCGGCAATTGAGCCGCAGCAAGCCCCTGCCGCCGAGCCGAATTTATAACACACAGTCAACATAAAAACAGCCGCCGCCATAACGGAAACCTCTGCTCCGAAAACAAAAATACCCTCTGTTCCGCAGATAATTCCGCCCATAATTACTATAAGGCTTATTATTTCCTCTGTGGTTATGAGCTTTTTAACTCTGCAGGGGTCAATCAGCCCGAAGCCTCTGTCAAGTATGTATGAAATAAAGAAGGAAAAGGCACTTTCCACAGTGTTTATAAATATATAATACCTCGAAAAGCCGTAGAATGCTCCGAAAAGCCCTCCTCCCAAAAGACAGGAAAGACAGGGGGCAAGCCCTACGGAATATTCCTTTTCCGGAAAAGCCTTCGTCAGAACAGGGTTTAGAATTAAAAACGCCGCGAAAACAAAAAAGTACTTCCCGATATACAGGCTCATACCCTTTGACAGTATACCCAAAACCGCCGAAAGAGCACAGACCGACCCTAAGCCCGTTCCGAAACAGGCGCAGGCAGGAAAAGCCATAGGTGTCAAAAAGCCGAAAAGCCTCATCCTTCCGAAAAGAAAGCAAATAATTACAGGCAGAACATTATAAATTTTTATGTAGTTTAATCCTTCGTAAAAATATTTTTTCAAAAAAATCACTCCTCACACTGATTATACAGATGTTGGGAGTAAACTCGTATCGAATTTTGCTTAAGTTTAAATAAAACAGTCAGCAAAATCCGTCAAAAAATCTAAAAGCAATAATTTGCGTTTTGTTTGGCAGTATATGGCACTTCTTCCTTCATAAAATAATATTAGAAATTAAAAACAAATAAGAAAAAAATGTTGTACAAATTAATTTTGAAATTTTGTTAGATGTGCACAAATCGTAACATTTGTAACATTTCTGTAACAAAAAACTAAATACGGACATACTATTAAGGAAAAGTCGGCACATTTAGTTGCCGAGGACAACTTTGATAATTCGCAAATGTTACTGTTTTGTTTCAGCTTTGTTAAAAATAGTTATTTTAAACAAAATATATCTTCTTTTTTTAGCCTTTTAGACAATTGCTTTGTAAGCAAAAAAGGACTATAATAATAACTAAGGAAAAAGGAGTAAGAAAAATGATTAATGATTTCGATGATAAACAAGATATAAGAAAGGTGAGCCTGCTTTACCTTCTATATACTATGAATATGCCTATGTCCAACAGTCAGCTTGCGGACTTTGCTGCGGAAACGGACTTTATGAGCTATTTCGCTTTGAGGGATCACCTTACAGACCTGTGCGGTTCCGGTCTTTTGGAAGAATCCAAAATGAATAATCAAACATATTATTCTATAACAGAAGAAGGCGAACGTATTTTAAGTATCTTTAAAAAGAGCAAGCTTTCCGAATACACCTGCAACGCTATTAACTACTACATAAGCAAAAACAAGAAGAAGATTAAAGCCGAAACGGAAATTACCGCCAACTGGTTTTATGACCCTGACTCTAACTTTATTGTTAAGTGCGGAATTTATGAGGGCAACGCCACCGTTATGGAGGTCAATGTTTCCGTAGTTGACAGAGATGTGGCCCAGCATATATGCCACAAGTGGAAAGCTCATTCCAGTGAAATTTTTGAAAAGTTCTTTAATGAGCTGTCAGGCGACTTTACCTCTTCAAATGATATTGACGACATAAAAGAAGCCTAAGGAATTAACACGGCTTTAAAATTTGTCTCGAAACCATAAAATCGGCTTTAATAAATCTCAGGAATCTGCAGCTAAAGAAGAAATGAGAAAACCCATCATTCTCTAAGATATTTTTTCATCTGAAATGTCTATTATTTCCTCAAGCAGCTTATAGACAGTGCTGCCCAAATTATGGGGATATCTGAGCCGTTGGTTTTTGTGATGCTTAGTCTCTCTTTCAAACAAAAGCCTCGCCCGTTTTATAGCCCTCTTGACCTTTTCTCTGTTGTAGTGCTTCGGCTGAATATGCTTTTTGTTTATGAGGGGCGCCCCCACCGACTTAAGCCTGTATCTGAAATGGTCTGTTTTCTCATATTTATGTTTATCGGTTACAGCATATTTATAATCATCACTGTTAAAGTCGTCGTGGTGCAGAAGAAGCCACGCTTCAAAGAAGGGATTGCTTACGGCATAATGATAATTTTTTCTGTCGCAGGCATTAAGTGCAAACTCAAGCTTACTGTTATTATCCCAATTCGCCGTATTTTCATCTATATCCGCCACAATCCAAAATTCATCTTCGGGATGCTTTGAAAACTCATATGCAGATTCTTCCTCCGCCTTAAACTCGTCAAGTCTTTTCACCAGCTGCCAGGGTTTATTCTGCCCCAGCTGACTTTTTTGTTCAAAGGTTCTGCGGCTTGAATCCACAGACAAAATATCCTCATTAATGGACTTAATTATAATTTTGCTCTTTATACCGCCTAAAATCGACTGAATAAATCTGAAATATTCTTCCTCAGTCACCTGTCCTTCACAGGCAACAACTATAATTTTATCGGATTTGGGGCGGCGTGTCCTCGTTAAGGTTGAAGCCGTTCTGTTTGATAATGTGGGCATAGCTTTATCACTCTTCTCCTTTAATTACAGGAACAGCTCCGAAGCGTCCGCTTAAATAGCCTTTAATAATATCCTGTCTGGGGTCTGTTTCAAAATCCGAAAAGGGTCTTAAGCGTGTTTCCCCTGTAATGTCTTTTTCTATAAACCATATTTCCTCTTTTGAAAAATCCGCAAGATTAATCAGGTTCACATCATGGGTTGTAAAAATAATTTGGCTGTGTGACTCTTTAGATTCCTCCAAAAATGTCTTTGTAAGATATTTTGAAAGCTTTGTGTGAAGACTTCTGTCAATTTCATCTACAAAATATATAGCCGTATCATTATATTTCATATTGTATAAAATAGGGAGCAAGTCCATCAGTCTCTTTGTTCCGTCAGACTCATCCTCAAAGCTGAAATCGGTGCCCTTGTTATTCAGCATATGTGTAAATTTTAACTGAACGATTGATGTGCGGTCTTTATCGTCAAAAAATATATAATACTTTCCTCCCAGATTAAACAAGCCGTTTTTATTGTTTTCAACTCCGGAGATTAACTCATCGGGCAGAGGCAGAGACACATTTTGGGCAAAGTCTTGAAAATCTATTTTCTCGTCAGAAGCGCTTATATCGAAAATGCCCGTATCAAGCTGCTCTAATGCTGCGGATAAAAAGCTTCTGAAATCCTCATCTATTTTTATATTGCCGGGAAGGTATCTTACCTTTGAATCGGGAAAAACAATTTCTATATCTTCAAACCATTTAACAGCATCCTTTGCCACAGTCACTCCGTTTTCCTTAAGCTTATATAAAAAAAGCTGATTTTTTTGTTCGTTCTTCATACTTGAGGTTAAAATATCCGCAAGCATTTTTTCTTTATCATCACAGAATTTATAGCTCTCATCAATTTCAACCTCCGTAATACCTTCTTCGTCTGTCGCTCTTGTGAATACAGGCGTAAAGGCACTGCTTTCCATATCCTCTAAAACCATAAGCCATTCTTCCGAAACACGTCTTGTGGTCAGTGCAAAGCCGTATTCATATATACTGCCGTTTACATAAAACAAAAACTGAAAAGATGTGGTTTTGTTCAGTTCCTTAATATCCCCCTTAAACTGAGAAAAAATTATGTTTTTTCCGCTTCTTTGAGGCTCTGTAATATAGCCTTTTGCAAACTGAATGGATTTCATAAAGGTTGACTTCCCTGCTGCATTGGGTCCGAAAAATGCGCCCCGTCTCAACACCTCAATATTTCCCAATTCGGTATGCAGGGTTGTCAAAAATCTTTTGTCGCTGCTGTCCGCCGTAGGTATCATACTGAATTCAATGGAATTGCCTATTGATTTATAATTTTTCACCGTATATTTTAAAAGCATATCTGTTCCCTCCTCTTTTTAATTATACTCCTTCCCGGCTTCAGCTTCCCCAAAGCACAGTATTATTCTGAATACATTATACCAAAACCATCAGCCTGTGTCACGCAAAAAATTAAAATATATTTTCACTCAGCACCTGCAGCCGATTATAAGAAAAGAGACTTAACCCAATTTAGGGCTGAGTCTCTTTTGATATGCAAATATTATACAAGTTTATTTCTGACAAAGCTTTGAATGTCCTGACGGTCGATGCAAATATCGTGAAGAACAGGACGCTTGTCTATGCCCTTAATAGGCTTGGGAACCTCTGTTCCGCTGACCTCCGAAAGAACCTCAACAGCCTTGAAGGGGTCAAGCCCCTCATACTTCTTGTCAATTGCGGAAAGCACGTCCTTGGCAAACTTAAAGGGGCTGGCTGTGGAAACAACCACTGCCGGAGTATTATCCCCCGTTTTCGCAGTATACTTCTTAAACGCAGAATAAGCTACCGCTGTATGAGTGTCTAAAACATAGTTTTCTTTTTCGAAAACTGACTTTATTGTTTCAAAAACCTCTGCTTCTGAGGAATATTCTCCCACAAAGCCGCAGCTGCCCAAATCAAAGTCATATTTGCCCTCACTGCTTAAAGCGTTCATCTTTTCTCTTACCAAATCAGTGTCGCCGCAGATATGATAGAGAAGTCTCTCAAGGTTTGAAGAAATGAGAATATCCATTGAAGGTGATGAAGTAAGTATAAACTCTCTCTTTGCGTCATATTCTCCTGTTGTGAAAAAGTCGAAAAGCACCTTGTTTTCGTTTGAAGCGCACACAAGCTTGTTTACGGGCAAGCCCATTTCTCTTGCATAGCAGCCTGCCAAAATGTTTCCGAAATTGCCTGTGGGAACAACAAAATTAAGCTTTTCGCCTAACTTCAGGCGTCCTGCCTTAACCATTTGGCAGTATGCATAGAAGTAATAAACAATCTGAGGTGCAAGTCTGCCTATATTAATAGAATTTGCGGAGGAGAAAACATAGCCTTTCTCGGCTAATTCCGCCTTAAGCTCTTTATCCGTAAAGGCTTTTTTAACCGCTGTCTGGCAGTCGTCAAAGTTGCCCTTAATTCCTACAACACAGGTGTTTTTGCCCTCCTGTGTAACCATCTGCTTTCTCTGAACATCCGAAACGCCGTCCTGAGGGAAGAAAACGATTATGCCCGTTCCCTCAACGTCTGCAAAGCCCTCTAAGGCTGCCTTGCCTGTGTCGCCGCTTGTGGCTGTCAGAATAACAATATGTCTGTCCTCGCCGTTTTTCTTTGCCGCTGTCTTAAGAAGATAAGGAAGGATTGAAAGAGCCATATCCTTAAAGGCTATAGTCTTGCCATGGAAAAGCTCCAAAACCCCGCAGTCGGAGGTTTCCTTAAGGGGTGCAATAAGCTCTGTGTCGAACTTTTCGTCATAAGCTCCGTTTATGCAAGCCATAAGCTCGTCCTTAGTGAAATCATTGAGAACAAGCTTTAAAACCTCGTATGCAAGCTCCTTATAGCTCATATTCAAAGCATCTTCAAGCTTAAAGTCTATTTTGGGAATTTCCGTAGGAACATAAAGCCCTCCGTCATCGGCAATTCCCTTTAAAATTGCATTTGATGCGGTAATTAAATTTTTGTCTCCTCTTGTACTTTTATAAAGTAAAGCCATAATTAATCTACCTCGTTTTTAAAATATTCTTCATAGCCGCAGAAGGTATATCCGTCGGATAAAACCTTGTCGGTTATGGTGGGCAAAGCCCAGTAAGGGGTATAATACCAGTTTCTTACGCCCCAAGGGGTTGTGTCGACTCCTATTTTTTCAAAGTCGATTGAGGGGTGGAAAAACAGCCCCACAACACAGCCCTTTTCTTCACACTTATCGATTCGCTGAAGCATATCCTCAAGCTCATAAATATTGTTTAAATAATATGCCGGAAGAGGCACATAGGTAACGGTTTTTCCGCTTCTGCTTGTCTTGACGATAATGTCATCGGCGTTGAAAACCTTGTTTGCGCTTTGGAAAATAACGGAATAGACCTCTTCAGCCATAACAAGGTCTGAGGGGGTTGCTCCGTAATGGGGAAACTCCCACATTGTGTTGTCAAAGCCCAAAAGTGCGGCGTCATCTCTCGCCATTAAAAGCCTTTCGGCTCTCTCCTGCATAGTCAGGGTGGAAAAATAGCCGAACTCAAAGCCGTCTGCGCTGAAATAGTCGTCATACTGGTGAGTGTAGCCGTGCAGAACGATTATTCCGCCTTTATCTATAAGGTAGTCAAGGGTATACATAAAACCGGCTGTATAGGTATTTGTAACCTTTGTAGGATCAAGGTCTATGCCCTGCTCCGGGTTTACATAGCGCATTATCCACGCTATATAAAAGATCTGTTCACGCCGCTCCATATATTCGCCTAATGCCCTGAGCTTCTCAAGCCCTTCGTCGGTATAACGTGGGTTTTCGCAGTAGGCGTCGGGGGTAATATCCTCAAGACGCAGAATGGCAGGCTTTGCGTCCTCCGACTTTGTTATTTCGGGAAGGTCGGAGGTATCCGTCTTGCGGTAGCAGATTGTACCCTTATCGTTTTCGCTGTCGAAAACAGCCGCCAAGCCCATTCCCTTAACAAGCTTATAGAATGAAATCCAGCATTCCCCCTCAACCTCTAAGAAATAAGGGTTGACAGGGTCGTCGGAATAGCCCGAAAATATAAAGTTATCGTAAATAACTCCGAAATCCTCGGCATTTTCGTTATCCGTCATAACCACAAGCTTATAATAGGTTTCTTCAAAGGGAACATAAAGCCTTCCGCCGTAGAAACAGGTTTCCACATCAAGAGGTTCATCCAAAAAATAAATCTCCGTAGGCGAACCCTGTGTATGAAGCAGAAAATAGCTTGCGGCGTTATAGTTATTCACTACCATATCGCTGTTTTCCGCGGCAACAATTGCGTCATAGCCCTTTGACTTAAGGCTGACCTCATAGGCAATAAGCCCTGTGCAGAAAAGTGCAAAAACCAAACAGAAAATAACAAAAGCCGCCGTAACATATCGAATTATTTTATTCATTATATATACCAAAGCCCCTAAATCTGTTATATCTCTTTTCTATAAGCTCATCAGGTGAAAGAGCGCAGAGCTTAGGCATCTCCTCTGTAAGCGAGTGTTTAATAAGGTTTGCGGTAAACTCAAAGTCAAGCTGAGCCCCTCCGGGGACTTCGTCTATAACCTTTTCGATTACGCCCAGTTCAAACAAATCCTTAGCGGTAATCTTCATAATTTCGGCCGCTTCCTCTGCTCTTGAGCCGTCCTTCCACAAAATAGAAGCAAAGCCCTCGGGAGAAAGAACCGCATAAATCGAGTTTTCAAGCATCCAAACTCTGTCTGCGGTGGCAAGGGCGATTGCGCCGCCGCTGCCCCCTTCGCCTGTGATTATGGAAATTATGGGAGTTTTAAGCCTTGAAAGCTCGAAAAGGTTTTTGGCGATAGCCTCTCCCTGACCTCTTTCTTCAGCTCCCACTCCGGGGTAAGCCCCCGATGTATTTACAAAGCACACAACGGGTCTATGAAACTTTTCAGCCTGCTTCATAAGTCTCAAAGCCTTTCTGTAGCCCTCGGGATGAGCCTGACCGAAGTTTCTCATAATATTTTCCTTTGTGTCCTTGCCCTTTTGAATTCCTATAACCGTTACGGGCATATTTTCCAAACGGCAAAGTCCCCCTACAACAGCTCCGTCGTCGCCGAAAAGTCTGTCGCCGTGAAGCTCTATAAAATCAGTAAAGCAGTGGTTTATATAGTCAAGAGCCGTAGGTCTGTCTTTGTCTCTTGCGATTTTTACTTGATCATATACTTTCATTGCTGAACGCCCCCTTTGTCATAATGAAGTTTTATAAGCTCAGAGATCATTTTAGGCATTTCCTCACGGCTGACAATAAGGTCTATAAAGCCGTGTTCCTGCTGAAATTCGGCAGTCTGGAAGTTATCGGGAAGCTTCTGTTTAATAGTTCCCTCGATAACACGTCTGCCCGCAAAGCCGACCAAGGCTTTGGGCTCTGAAATAATAATGTCGCCCAGCATAGCGAAGGACGCCGTAACGCCGCCGGTAGTGGGGTCGGTCAAAACCGAAATGTAAAGCTGACCCGCTTCGGAGCATTTAGCCGCCGCAGCTGAGGTTTTAGCCATTTGCATAAGAGAAATTATACCCTCCTGCATTCTTGCTCCGCCGGAAGCCGCAAACAAAACTATGGGCATTTTGTTTTCAGCCGCATACTCAAAGGCTCTGGCAAGCTTTTCCCCTACTACCGAACCCATTGAAGCCATAATAAAGGAAGAATCCATTGCTCCTATAACGCAGTCCGAACCGCCGATTTTACATCTGCCTGTTACAACAGCGTCCTTAAGACCTGTTTTCTGCTGCATTTCCGCAATTTTTTCTTCATAATCCGGGAAGTTCAAGGGGTTAGCCGCTGTCATATCTGCGTCAAACTCTATGAAGCTGCCCTTATCGGCGGTTAAGAAAACTCTTTCCTTAGCGCTCAAACGGAAATATCTTCCGCATTTGGGACAGATTTTATACTTCCCTGCCTCTTTTTTGCTGATTTCAGCTCCGCAGCCCTTGCACTTAACACTGACCTTAACAGCCTTATCGCTCTTTTCTTTAACGTCGGTCTCATTTTCCGACTGTGCCGACTGAACGGCTTCTTTAATTATAATATCGTCTTTTTTCTTAAAGATCTTTAACCCCAAAGGGGTGTATTTGGATTTTCCAAACAAAGCCACTTCATTCTCTCCTTATAATAATATATTTCACACAGGTTTAAGCGATGATAAAAGTTAATTCGCCTTCCGCAACCTTCTTATCCCCAACATAAGCTGTCGCCTTGCCTACACCTGCTACCTTTTTAAGCTTAACAATTTCCATTTCAAGCCTTAACTGATCCCCGGGGACAACCTTTCCTCTGAACTTACACTTGTCGATTGCTCCGAAAAGAGGAATTTTGCCCTTATATTCGTCCATTGAAAGAATGGCAACCGCTCCTGCCTGAGCCAAGGCCTCCATAATAAGAACACCGGGCATAACAGGCTCACCGGGAAAGTGACCCTGAAAGAAAGCCTCGTTCATAGTTACATTCTTTATGGCAACAACCTTTTTGCCCTCTTCTATTTCCAAAATTCTGTCTACAAGAAGCATTGGGTATCTGTGGGGAAGGGTCGCCATAATTTCTTTAATATCCATCATAGTCTTATTCCTCCCACTTTTTAACGCAGATTACGCCGTTGTGACCACCGAAGCCCAAAGTATTTGAAATTGCATATTTAATATCTCTTTCCTTGCCCTTGTTGAATGTATAGTCAAGGTCAAGCTCTTCGTCGGGAGTTTCAAAGCCTATTGTAGGGGGAATAAATCCGTTTTTAACTGCCAAAACTGTGGCAATTGCTTCAACTGCCCCTGTTGCACCCAAAAGGTGACCAGTCATAGACTTAGTGGAGCTTATGGAAATGTCATAAGCCTTGTCGCCGAAGCTGTCTTTAATAGCTCTTGTTTCCATAGCATCGTTAAGGTGGGTTGACGTACCGTGGGCATTGATATAGTCCGGGGCGTCAATTCCCGCTTCCTGACAGGCTGCAAGCATAGCGTTTCTTGCGCCTTCGCCGTCCTCTCTGGGGGCTGTAATATGGTGGGCGTCGTCTGTTGCGCCGTAGCCAACTATTTCGGCATAAATCTTAGCGCCTCTTGCCTTTGCGTGTTCAAGCTCTTCAAGCATAACTATGCCTGCGCCCTCACCCATAACAAAGCCTGCTCTGTTTTTGTCAAAGGGTGTGGAAGCCTTTAAGGGGTCTTCTGAAGGTTTTAATGTTCTTGCGGAACAGAAGCCAGCAACGCCGATTTTTGTAATAGGCGCTTCAGCACCTCCGGCTAAAATAACGTCTGAATAGCCGTGTTTAATATTTCTGTATGCTTCGCCTATACAATGGGTTGATGAAGCGCAAGCGGTAACTATACAGGTGCAAATGCCCTTTGCTCCTACCTGAATGGCAACGTTTCCGGCTGCCATATTTGTTATAGCCATAGGAATAAAGAAGGGGCTGACCTTACGGGGGCCGCTTTCATGCATTTTTATAACCTGTTCTTCGATTGTGGCGATACCGCCGATACCTGAGCCTACAATAACGCCGAAACGTGTGGCTTCCTCCTCGGTGGTTTTATAGCCTGAGTCCTTCATACACTCATCGGCAGCTACCATAGCATACTGACAGTAGGCGTCAAGTCTCTTTTGCTCTTTCTTGCCGATTACATCGTCTGCATTGAAGTTTTTAACCTGTCCGGCAACCTTTGCCTTTACCTCTGATGTGTCGAATTTATCTATAAGACTTATGCCGCATTTTCCGTTTTTAAGACCGTCCCAAAATTCAGCGACGGAATTTCCCAGGGGCGTAACGCAGCCAAGCCCCGTAACAACAACTCTCTTTGTCATAGTGTCCTCCTTATTACTGCATAACCATTCCGCCGTCACAATTGACAACCTGACCTGTTATATAATCGTTTTCGGCAAAGAATAAAGCAACCTTAGCCACATCTTCGGGAAGTCCCTGTCTGCCCAAAGGTATCTGAGCAAGCATAGCCGATTTAACATCGTCTGAAAGAACATCTGTCATAGGGGTTTTAATAAAACCGGGGGCAATTGCGTTGCATGTGATACCTCTTCCGCCTAATTCTCTTGCGGCTGATTTTGTAATACCCAAAACACCGGCTTTGCTGGCTGAATAATTAAGCTGACCTACGTTGCCCATAAGACCTACAACGGAGCTTAAGTTAATGATAGCTCCTCTTCTCTGCTTAAGCATAACCTTTGAAGCATGCTTTGTCATATTGAAAGTACCCTTAAGGTTAATTCTTATAACATCGTCAAAGTCCCTTTCCTTCATTCTCAAAAGCAGACAGTCACGGGTAATTCCCGCGTTGTTTACAAGAACGTCTACTGAACCGAATTCTTCCTTAGCCTTCTTGATAATTTCTTCGGACTGAACAAAGTCGGAAACGTCTGCCACAACGCCTATACAGCCTACGCCCATAGCCTTAATCTCATTAATAGCTTCATCGGGCACTAAAATATCGTTTATAACAATGTTTGCTCCCTTAGCAGCGAAAGCCTTTGCAATAGCAAAGCCTATACCTCTTGAAGAGCCTGTAACAACAACTGTTTTTCCTTTTAAATCCATAATTAAAGTCCTCCCAGAGCCTTATCCAAGGTTTTTAAATCTTCAACATTAACCGCTTTAACGGTTCTCGAAACCTTTTTAACGAAAGATGTTAAAGTCTTTCCGGGGCCCATTTCAATAAATGTGTCAACGCCGTTTTCTATAAGCATTTTAACTGTCTGCTCCCACTTTACGGGGCTCATAACCTGTTTTGTAAGTGTGGGAATAACGTCCTCTATTCCGCCGTAGCACTGAGCCGTAAGGTTTGAAACAACGGGAACATCAAAATCGTTTATAATTACGTTTTTAAGCTCTTCGAAAAGCTTGTCTGAGGCCGGTTTTAAAAGAGGTGTGTGGAAAGGCCCTGAAACATTGAGTCTTACAACTCTCTTTGCCCCTGCTTCGGAAAGAAGGGGTTCAGCCTTTTCAACTGCGTCTGCGTAGCCTGCAACGGCAATCTGACCGGGGCAGTTGTAGTTTGCAATAAACACTCTCTCAGGGTCAACGGAGTTTAAAACCTCCTGAATTTTATCAGCTTCAAGGTTGATTACCGCGCTCATAGCCCCTACCCCTACGGGAACGGCTTCTGTCATAAAACGGCCTCTCTTTTTAACAAGCTTAACGGCTTCTTCAAAATCAAGAACCCCGGCAGCCACAAGAGCCGAATATTCGCCTAAGCTTAAGCCTGCGCAGTAGTCGCTTATAAAGCCCTTCTCTTCCATAAGTCTCAAAACAGCCACACTCATAGTGAGAATTGCGGGCTGAGTAAATTCTGTTTCGTTAAGTCTGTTATCCTCTCCGAAGCAAATATCGGAAATTTTAAAGCCCAAAGCCTCATCGGCTTTGTCGAAAACCTCTTTGCAGACAGCAAAATTATCATAAAGCTCCTTGCCCATTCCCGGGCTTTGAGCACCCTGTCCGCTGAAAATAAATGCTTTAGCCATAAGTCAATCTCCCAACAATTATTTAATAATTTCGTATATTTTATCTAAGTCCTTAACAAGGTCGAGAATGATGTCGCTGCAGCTTTCCTCTTTTTTAACAAGACCTGCAATCTGACCGCTCATTACCGAGCCGTTGTCAACGTCGCCTTCAACAACCGCTTTTCTCAAAGCCCCTGCACCCAAAGTTTCGAGCTTCTCCAAATCGGGGTTTGCCTTACCTGTTTCTTCCTTTTCGATAGCCAAATAAGCGTTTGTAAGCTTGTTTTTAAGAACTCTCACAGGGTGGCCTGTAATTGCCCCTGTAATAACTGTGTCAATATCCTTAGCCTTAAGAATTTTAGCCTTATAGTTTTGATGAACGGTACATTCATATGCCGACAAAAATCTTGTGCCTACCTGAACGCCGTCTGCCCCTAACATAAAGGCTGCGTTTACGCCTCTGCTGTCGGCAATACCCCCTGCTGCAAGAACGGGAATGTTCACAGCATCAACAACCTGGGGTACAAGAGCCATTGTGGTCAGCTTTCCTATATGACCGCCGCTTTCCATACCCTCGGCAATAACGGCGTTTACGCCCATTTTTTCCATTCTCTTTGCAAGAGCAACACTTGCCACAACGGGAATAACCGTTACTCCGTTTTCCTCAAGCTTAGCCAAATACTTGCCCGGGTTTCCTGCGCCTGTAGTAACAACCTTTACCTTTTCTTCACAAATAGCGTCAACAACCTCATCTGCAAAAGGCGACTGAAGCATAACGTTAACGCCGAAGGGCTTGTCTGTAAGCTCCTTTGCTTTTCTGATTTCACCTCTGACAAAATCAGCCGGTGCATTGCCCGCTGCGATTATGCCTAAGCCTCCGGCGTTGGAAACAGCGCTTGCAAGAGAAGCGTCTGCAATCCAAGCCATTGCTCCCTGAAACACAGGGTATTTAATTCCTAAAATGTCACATATTTTCGATTTCATATTTTCCCCTTTATTTAGTTTGTTCTTCTACAAATTTTACTGCATCTTCTACGGTTTCTATAACCTCGGCATATTCTATCTTTATATTAAAAGTGTCCTCGATTTCGTTGACAATTTTAAAAAGATCTAAGGAATCTGCCTTAAGGTCGTCGTTTATTCTTGTTTCAAGCGTAATTGTTTCGGGGTCGACCTCCAAAACATCAGCTATTATGGTTCTGATTTTTTCAAAAATCATATAAATTACTCCTTAAAGCTCTATAAGCATTGTAGCCCATGTAAGCCCTCCGCCGAAGCCCGAAATAATAATTTTGTCTCCCTTTTCAAGAATCCCTTCGCTTTCCATATCCGCCAAAGCTATGGGCACAGAACCGCCGGAGGTGTTGCCCGTTCTTTCTATATTTGAATAGAACTTTTCGTGGGGCATTTTAAGCTTTCTCGCTATAACCTCGTTTATTCTGGTGTTTGCCTGATGAAGAACCACATATTTAATATCATCGGGAGACGTGTTTGTTGCTTCAAGCACATGTTTAATGCTTTCCGGAACCTTTCTTGTGGCAAAGGTGAAAACCTCTCTGCCGTTCATTTCTATAAATTCGCCGCCGTGGGGCTCGCCTTTAAAATAAGGGTTACGGTTTTCACGGTAGCCTGCCGTAAGGGCTTCTCCCTTTTTTCCGTCGGAGTGTATATCCTCAAAAAGAATACCGCAGTCCTCTTCCGTCGCTTCAAGCAGAACTCCTCCTGCTCCGTCGCCGAAAAGAACGCAGGTGGAACGGTCGCTCCAGTCGGTTATTTTGGAAAGAGTTTCTCCGCCCAAAACAATGGCTCTTTTAACCCCTCCGGCTTTTATAAACTTATCGGCAGCCGAAAGGGAATAAATAAAGCCCGAACAGGCAGCGGATAAGTCGAAGCAAAAGGCGTTTTCAAGATTTAAAGCCGCCTGAACAAGACAGGCTGTGCTGGGGGTTTGATAATCGGGGGTAACCGTCCCCACGATAACCAAGTCTACGGTTTCGGGCTCCCAGCCTGCTTTTTTGAGAAGCCTTTCCGCAGCGGCAATACACAAATCGGAGGTGTTCTGCTCCGTTGATATATGCCTGCGGCTTATGCCCGTTCTGGAGGTTATCCACTCGTCAGAGGTATCAACTATCTTTGACAAATCGAAGTTGTCCGCCGTAAACTCGGGAAGCTCTCTCTCAACGCCTACAATTTTTGACCTTGTCATAATACTTCTCCTTGTATTTTATTTCTGTATCTTTCATTAATAAAGCCGTTTATCCGCTCAAGCACATTTTTGGCGACCTCCGCCTCATATTCGCTTAAGCCCACAACGGCAGCCTTAATCATTTCAAGATGAAACTTCTGATGTACTCTGTACATAAGGCGGCCTGTATTCGTCAGTGAAACAAGAACGTGCCGTCTGTCTGTTTCAGACCGCTTTCTGTCAACGTAGCCCTTAGACACAAGGTTTTTAATGCTCACAGTTAAAGTACCTGTTGTAACATCGAGCTTTTTGGCAACCTCGCTCATAGACTTTTCGCCGTACATACCTATGGCTTCAATGGTATGTATTTCGGCTAAAGACAGGTCTTTAAAGACGCCCTTCTTCTGAGCTTCGTCTTCAGCCCTCTGAATATCGTTATACAGCCCGAAAAACAGAGTATTAACATCGATAAGAGACTTTTTCAATAACCTTCACCTCCCAAAAAACACCGCAATATCACAACCCGCGGCATTTCCTTTGAAAATCAAAATATTTGATATTCAAAGTATATAACCAAACTGCATTAATGTCAAGCTTTTTTCTTAAAAAACCCTTTATTTGGGAAATGCAATGAGATTTTTTACTAAATGCAAAGGATTTTTAGGTACAACATATAAAAAATAATCGGGTATGAAAACCATACCCGATAAAAAAATTATAATTTTTCCAGTTTCTCTTTTAGAATTTTATTTACGCTTTGGGGGTTTGCCTTGCCCTTAAGGGCTCTCATAGTCTGACCCACAAGGAAGCCGAAAGCCTTCTGCTTTCCGCCCTTATAGTCCTCGATTGATTTTGGGTTGTTTTTAATAACCTCGTCAATTGTGTCTGAAACAAGGCTGTCGTCATTAAGCATCATAAGCCCCTTTTCCTTAATATATTCGTCGGGGTCAACGTCCTGTTTAAAGACGGCTTCGAAAACCTCTTTTTCCGCGTTTCGGTTAATCTTGCCCTCTACCGTAAGGGTTATAATTCTTGCGGTTTTTTCAGGGGAAACAGAGATTTTGTCTGCGCTTGTCTGAGCCTCCGTTATAAGTCTCATAAGCTCACCTATTATAAGGTTGCAGACCTCTTTAGGCTCATTGCAGATAGCGGAAGCCTCTTCAAAGAGAATTGCCAAATCGTGTTCCGCCGTCAAAACCTTTGCGTCATACTCCGAAAGACCCAATTCTTCTACATAGCGAACTCTCTTAGCATCTGCAAGCTCCGGCATTTCAGCCTTAGCCTTTTCAATCCATTCCTCCGAAATCTCTATAGGCAGAAGATCCGGCTCAGGGAAGTAGCGGTAGTCCTGGGCGTTTTCCTTTGAACGCATTGCGTAGGTTGCGTCCTTGTTTTCATCCCAGCGGCGTGTCTCCTGAATAACACGCTTGCCCATTTCTATTTGTTCAATCTGTCTCTTTGACTCATAGACAATTGCACGGCTTATAGCCTTAAATGAGTTTATGTTTTTCATTTCCGTTCTTGTGCCCATTTCGGTCTGACCGACGGGACGGACGGAAAGGTTTACGTCGGCTCTCATTGAGCCCTCCTGCATTTTACAGTCGGAAACGCCCAAATAAATAAGTGTGTCTCTGAGCTTTTCAAGATAAGCAATAACCTCGTCGCCGTTTCTGAAATCCGGCTCTGAAACAATCTCCAAAAGAGGAACACCGCAGCGGTTATAATCCACAAGTGTAGAGTCTGACCATGGGTCGTGAACAAGCTTTCCTGCATCCTCCTCCATATGAATTTCGTGTATGCCGATTGCCTTTTTAACGCCGTTTACCTCAATGTCTATATGGCCGTTTCGGCAAATAGGCAGATAAAGCTGGCTCACCTGATAAGCCTTAGGCAAGTCGGGGTAAAAATAGTTTTTTCTGTCGAATTTATTATATCTTGTAATCTCACAGTTGGCAGCAAGCCCTGTTTTCACCGCAAATTCTACAACACTTTTGTTGAGAGTGGGCAGAACCCCGGGCAGACCGCTGCAGACGGGGCAGACGTGAGTGTTTGGCTCGCCGCCGAACTCCGTAGTACAGGAGCAGAAAATTTTTGACTTTGTGCTGAGTTCAACGTGAACCTCAAGACCTATAACAGTTTCCCAAGCCATTAAAATCTTCCTCCTTTCATAGCTTCAAATGTTTTTTTGTGATATTCCGTAGCCTGCTGATAGGCATAGCCTGCTTTTACAAGCTTTGCCTCAGAAAAGCTCTGACCTATAAGCTGCATTCCTATAGGCAGACCGTCACTGTCAAAGCCGCAGGGCAGAGAAACGGCGGGTATACCCGCAAGGTTTACGGAAACAGTGTAAATATCGCCCAAATACATCTTTAAGGGGTCTGAAACGTTTTCGCCTATTCTGTAAGCCGTTGTAGGCGCAACAGGCGAAAGTATCATATCGCATTTTTCAAAGGCTTCGTTAAAGCTCTTTTTAATAAGACCTCTGACCTGTAAGCCCTTTTTATAATATGCGTCGAAATAGCCTGAGCTCAACACGAATGAACCAAGCATTATACGGCGTTTAACCTCCATTCCGAAGCCCTCGCTTCTGGAGTTAAAAAAAACGTCTAAAAGACTCTCGCCCTTTTCGCTGCGGTAGCCGTATTTAATTCCGTCATAACGGCTTAAATTTGAGCTTGCCTCCGCACAGGCTATAATATAGTATGCGGGGATTGCGTAGTCAACGATAGGCATTTCAAATTCAATGACTTCAGCCCCTAATTCCTTAAGCTTAACACAGGCAGAAAGAACAGCTGCTCTGACCTGGCTGTCAAGACCCTCTCCGAAATAGTTTGTGGGAACGCCTATTTTCATTCCCTTAAGATCGCCGCCGAAGCTATCCGAAAAGTCATAGGCAAAGCCTTTTATTGAGGTTGAATCTCTTTCATCGTGGCCCGAAACAGCCTTTAAAATTTCGGCACAGTCCTTAATGTCCTTGCCGATAGGTCCTATCTGGTCAAGAGATGAAGCGAAAGCCACAAGACCGTAACGTGACACACCGCCGTAGGTAGGCTTAATTCCGCTGACGCCGCAGAAGGAACAGGGCTGACGGATTGAGCCGCCGGTATCTGAGCCTAATGCATAGGGAACAAGCCCTGCGGCAACAGCCGCCGCCGAACCGCCGGAAGAACCGCCTGATACTCTGTTTGTGTTAAAGGGGTTTTTGGTAACTCCGTAATATGAAGTCTCAGTTGAGCCGCCCATAGCGAACTCGTCCAAATTCGTCTTGCCTACAATAACCGCTCCCTGAGCCTTAAGCTTTTCAACAACACAGGCATTGTAAGGGGGCTTAAAGTTGTAAAGCATTTTTGAAGAACAGGTTGTGAGAATGTCCTTTGTGCAGATGTTGTCCTTTATGGCAACGGGAACACCGGCTAAGGGCGAATTAAGCTCGCCTTTGTCGATTTTCGCCTGAACCTCTTCAGCCTGTTTTAAGGCTTCCTCTTCAAGAACGGTTACAAAGCTGTTTATTTCTTTGTCAGCCGACTTTATTTTTTCTATATATGCCTTTGTGACTTCGGGTGAGCTTATTTTCCCCGATTTTATTAAAGCACCTGTTTCAAGGGCTGTTTTATCATAAAAATCCACTATAAGCCCCTCCTTTATTCAACTGTTTTAGGCACTAAGAAGCAGCCGTCCTTGCTCTTAGGTGCATTTTTCAATATAAGCTCTCTGTCGAAAGAGGGCTTAGCCTCGTCGGTTCTGAAATTGTTTGTGTAGTCAAAGGGGTGGCTCATAGCTTCAAGACCCTCTGTATCAAGCTCGCTTAATTTGTTTACGTAGCTTATGATTTTCGACAGGTCTTCCTTTGCCCTTTCTTTTTCGTCGTCGCTTAAATGAAGTCTTGAAAGCTCTTCCAAATAAGCTATAAGTTTATCGTCTATTATCATATTAATCTAACCTTTCTGAATTTTAAGGAACAAGTCTCAGTGTGTCTCTTGGGAACATTGATGTCTGTCTTATGTTTTTAAGACCTATAAGCTGCATAGTAAATCTTTCAAGACCCATACCCAAACCGCCGTGAGGAGGACAGCCGTATTTATGAAGCATAAGATAGCTTTCGAAATCAGCCGGGTCAAGGCCCTTGCTCTTCATTTTTTCAACCTGATCCTTATAGTTGTGTATTCTCTGACCCCCTGTTGTAACCTCCATACCTCTGAACAAAAGGTCAAAGCTTAATGTATATTTGGGGTTTTCGGGGTCGTCCATAGCGTAGAAGGGACGCTTTTTAACAGGATAGTGTGTCACGAAAACAAAATCGCTGTTATAGTCCTCTTTGAAAAGCTGACCGATAAGCCTTTCCTCTTCCGGCTCAAGGTCATATGGGTCACGAATAGGTCTGTTGTACTTTGCGGAAGCCATTTCCTTAGCCTCTTTAAATGTAACACAGGGGATAGTTTCAAACTCGGGAACATCCGCCTTGACAATATCCAAATAGTCCTTATAGTTTTCCTTAAGATAGCTTAAAGCATATTTTATCATACCCGTTTCCATATTGATTACGTCATAGAAATCCTTTATAAAGCCCATTTCAAAGTCAACACTTATATATTCGTTTAAGTGTCTCATTGTGTTGTGCTTTTCGGCTCTGAAAACGGGGGCAATTTCAAAAACTCTCTCATAAACGGGAATAAGGGTCTGCTTATAAAACTGAGGACTTTGGGCAAGATAAGCCTTTTTTCCGAAATACTCAAGCTTAAATATATTTGAGCCGCCTTCAGCCCCGGCAGCTACGATTTTAGGTGAGAAAATCTCGGTAAAGTCATTTGCTTCAAGATATTTTCTGAAGCCCCTGACTAAGCCCTCTTCAATCTTGAATGTGCTTCTTCTTCTTTCGTTTCTCAAAATTATGGGTCGAACCGCAATTTCATTTTCAAGGGCTATGTCAAGCTTATAATCGTTTACCTTAATAGGCAACTCCTTTTCCGGAACGGAAATAAGCTCTATGTCCTCAACCAAAATTTCAAGTCCGTGAGGTGCTTTTTCGTTTTCAACCAAATTTCCCTTAACTCTGACGGAGTTTTCAACTCTTAAAATCTTCTTTTCCTCTTCAGTGCCCTTTTTGTCATAAACACACTGAATAAGACCGTTTATTTTTCTCAATATAATAAATGTAATTCCGCCTATATCTCTTATGCTGTAGACTGTGCCGTGGGTATAAATTCCCTCACGTTCACCCTCTTTAAGCTTAAGAATGTCAAAAAGGCATAAATCCCGCTTAATGTTCTTCCCGTCAACGGTTTTCATAAAATCATCTCCTTAAATTAAAAACGTCCTAAAACGCCAAACAGCGTCTTAGGACGACAATATACATAATACCACCGTGGTACCACCTAAATCGGCAGCTCCTTCTGCCACTTAATGCTCTTAACGTGAGCAAGCCGTGTAAGCCTACCGGAGAAAATTTCATTTCTCTTTGGGGTACAAGCTCCCGGGTGTTATTCACGCAATTGTGTCAATGCTTAAAATTTCAGTCTCTGTTTTAAGCTCCCTGAAAGGTTTCCCTGCGTTACTTCTCCCGTTCACAGCCGATAAAAATAATCTAACAAATATTTATATTATGATACCACACTGTTTCAAAAATTACAAGACCCAATTAATAAAATTTTTCCTTCAAAATAACCTAATTTTTGTAATATTTCAACATATCTAAGGCTTATACTTACTTAGAAACAGAAATATTTTTGATGTAGCTTAAAATTACATCTGCTGCGGCTTCCGAGCCTATTGAGCTGTCTATACAAAGCTCATAATCATGAGGTGAACCCCAGCTTCTGCCGGAAATGCTCTTATAATAGGCTGATCTTGCGGAGTCGGAACGGCGGACATTCTGCTTTCCCTGTTCCTTAGTGTCTCCGTAAATTTCCATAACCTTGTTAATTTTATATTCCTCAGGAGCATAAATAAACACACGAATTACGTTCTTATATTTTCTCAAAACATAGTCGGCGGCTCTGCCTACGATTACACATGAACCCTTATCCGCAATAAGACGGATTGCCTTATCCTGTGCGGAAACTGCTCTCTGAACTGCGTTTGTGCTTAAGTAAAGCTCCTTCATTACCGCATTTTCGTTTGAGTTAATGCCGGAAATAAATTCTTTGGAAAGACCGCTTTCCTTAGCCGCAAGGGCAACCATTTCCTTATAATAGCAGTGTACTCCCAGCTTTTCAGCCACAAGCTGACCGATACGCTTTCCTCCTGAGCCATGCTCTCTTGAAATAGTAACAATAACGCCTTCCTTTGAGGGGTAAAGAACGCTTTCCTCTGTTTCTCCCTTCTCCTGCTGTTTAAGCTGCTTCCAAAGGCGAACCATAACCCCTGTTGTAATAACTATGGCAATTAAGTCTGCAAGAGGCTCTGCCAAAAAAATGCCTGTTACGCCTAAGGCAATAGGCAGAATAAGTGAAAATACTACCAAAAGTGCGTCACGGAGTATTGAAAGAGGTGCAGCAGCTTTGGCATGACCTATTGACTGTAAGAATATAGCGCATACCTTTTGGAGACAGGTGAAAACAATAAGGGAAAGGTATATACGCATACACAAAATAGCAAACTGTGTATAAAGCTCGCTGTCTGCACCGAACATACGGATAAATATGCCGGGAACAGCTTCAAAGAGAACCGTACAGACAATACAAACGATGGCTGTCCACTTAATTATAAGCTTCAAAAGCTCTCTGACACGCTGATAGTTTTCAGCGCCGTAGTTATAGCCCGCAATAGGCTGAGCTCCTGCGGCAATACCTATGGCAATGTTAAGAACGATTTGGAAAAGCTTCATTATAACTACGAATGCCGCAAGAGGTATGTCGGCTCCGTAAATGGATTTTGCACCGTAGCTTACAAGCAAGACGTTATTTACTACAGTAATAACAACTATTGAAAACTGTGTTAAAAAGCTTGAAACACCCAAGGACGAAATTCTCTTAAGCTGAGATCCATCGGGAACAAGGCTTTTAAGGGAAAACTTGAAGGTTTTGCTTCTCAAAAGATATGCTGCACAGATTAAGAAGCTTACAAACTGACCTACGATTGTGGCATAAGCTGCACCCTTGATACCCATATCCAAAACGAAGATTGCAAGAGGGTCGCCTACGATATTAAGAAGTGCGCCAACAATCATAGCACCCATAGCATATTTGGGGCTTCCGTCGGCACGAATAATAGAAGCCAATGTATTCTGAACAAGTGCAAAGGGCATCATTGCAAAGACAATATAGCCGTAATCTCTGGCAAGAGTAAAGTTTGCCTCTGTTGCGCCGATTGTCATAAGAAGTCTGTCACCTAAAATATAGCAAATGGCAATTATAACAATACCGGAAAGAAACGAGCCTAAGACGGCGTTTCCTACGGTTTTATGAATGTCCTCTGTGTTGTTTCTGCCCAAAGACACGCTTAAAGCAGCGGCAGCTCCGTCGCCGAAAAGCAGTGAAGCGCCCCAGCCTATAACTGTAATGGGGAAAATAACACCTGTGGCGGCGTTGCCCAAATAGCCTACGCCGTTGCCTACGAAAATTTGGTCAACAATATTGTAAAGACACGAAATAATGAGGGAACAGATACATGGTACGGCAAACTTTCTTAAAAGAGTCCCCAGACGCTCCGTTCCCAAATAATTGTTTTCCTGCATAAATAATCCTCCTGTTTTTTGAGAACAAAAAAACGACACCTATATGTAAGCTTTGTGCCGTAATCAGATTTACACGCAAAGCGCCACATGTGTCGTTAATGTTCTATAAATATTTTTAATAATGATATAAATAATATCATTAAAATTAAAAAATGTCAACGGACTATTTAACGAAATTTTTGCCGCATATTTTTAAAAAATTTATTCAAAATTATAACCTAAGATACTCTGCCCTGTGGGCTTTATTAACAAACTTTATTTCGCTTTTCTTAAAATATCCATAGGCTTAAGAGGTTTTTCAACCTTTATCTTTAAAAGCTCCTGAGCATGAGGTGCACTTTCCCGGCTGTTTCCCTCAAGGTCATAAATTTCGTCTAAGGTCTGAGAGAAATTTTCTTCCCCTGCTCTTAAAAACTCTATTATGTCTCCCTTGAAAAATCTGTTTCTCTGCTCAATAAGGGCAAAGCCCGTTTTGGGGTCATATTCCTTAACAAGCCCCACAAAATCATAGGTTTTAATGTATGCGGAATCTGTGTAGACCTGTGACTCTGCTGTGGGGTTTCCGAAAAAGAAGCCTGTTGTAAAACCTCGGTAGCTTGCCTTTTTAAGCTCGCTCAAATAATATTCTTTCTTGCTTTCATAAAACTTTGGGTCTTTGAAATAATCGTCCAAGGCTTCACGATAGGCTTTCACAGTAACAGCCGCATAATAGGCTGTCTTAATTCTGCCCTCGATTTTAAGGCTTGAAACGCCGCTTTCAACCAGTTCCGGAATATGCTCAATCATACATAAATCCTTTGAGTTAAAAATATATGTTCCTCTGCTGTCCTCTTCTACGGGAAGATACTCCCCTTCTCTTGTGGCTTCGGTTATATAATATTTCCAACGGCATGGGTGTGTGCATGCCCCTCTGTTTCCGTCTCTGCCCGTAAAATAGGCTGAAAGGAGACATCTGCCCGAATACGAAATACACATTGCCCCATGTACGAAAATTTCCGTTTCAATATCCGTTTTTTCACAGACATCCTTTATCTCTTTTAATGACAGCTCTCTTGCAAGAACAATTCGGCTTGCGCCTAAGCTCTTCCAAAATTCAGCAGTCATATAGTTGGTATTGTTTGCCTGAGTGCTTATGTGAATCTCCAAAGAAGGTGCTGCGGCTCTTGCGACGGAGAATACACCGGGGTCTGAAACCAAAACGGCGTCAGCCCCCATAGCTTCAACTGTCTTGAAATATTCGCCCATTGCGTCCACATCGGCATTTCTGGCAAAAATGTTTGCGGTTATATAACACTTAACCCCTCTTTCGTGGGCATAGCGTATGCCTTCCGCCATATCCTCATAAGAAAAGTTCTTAGCCTTAGCCCTGAGACTATAGCTTTCTCCTCCCATATATACTGCGTCTGCACCGTAGTTTACGGCGATTTTAAGCTTTTCCAAATCCCCCGCCGGGGCTAAAATTTCAGGTTTTTTCATATTAGTATCACCATTCTACTTCACCTTTCGGCAGAGAGCCATACCTCCGCCGACGGTCAAAATACTTGTTTCAAGGCTTTCGTTATTGACCAAGGCGTCTATAAATTCCCTTAGCCTTGTCCAGGTGGTTCTGTTGCGCCGTTTAACTAACAGTCTGTCACTGCCTATTTCTCCGTCAAGAAGAATATCGTCGGCTATTAATATTCCCCCTGTTCTCAAAAGCCTTAAGCAGTCTGGCAGAATGTTAATATACTGCCCCTTTCCGCCGTCCATAAAAATCACGTCAAACTGACCTGTCAAAGAGGAAACAACCTCGTTTATATCCCCCTCAATCATTCTTATGCAGTCGGTTTTATTGAGCCGTTTAATATTTTCCTTTGCTTCCTCAATCATCTGGGGATATCTGTCAACCGTTGTAACCTTTCCCCCTTTTTGGAGAAAGTCAGACATAAAACAGGCTGAAAAGCCTATTGCAGTGCCCAGCTCCAAAATTTCCTTCGGAGAAACCAACGACAAAACAACAGACATCAAGGCAACACTGTCTTTGGGAATTATGGGGTAGTCATTGTCATAGCCGTACTTCTGAACCTCTCCCAAAGCCCCCTTTCTCAGGGGCAGAACCTCATTTATATAATTAAGTAAATTCTCGTCTTTTATAACCATAGCTTAAAGCCCCGAAATATACTGCTCTTTGGCTCTCAAAAAATCGTCATAATCTGCAGTAAAATAATGCTGTCCCGTTTCGGAATTTTCCAAAACATAATAAATATAGTCTGTATCCGCCGGGTTAAGCGCACCCTCAAAGGAGCTTAAGCCTGCGTTGCCGATAGGCCCTATGGGCAGACCGTCTACGTAGTAAGTGTTATATTCCGACTCGATTTCGGTGTCCGCTTCCCAAACTCGGCTTTTATTTTCTCCCGAAGCATAGAGAACAGTTGCGTCCATTTGAAGCTTCATTCCTATATTAAGGCGGTTGTAAATTACGGAAGCCGCAATCGACCTTTCCTCGTCGTACTTAATTTCCTTTTCTATTATTGACGCTATTATAACAATATCGTCAAGTGAATATTCGCCCTTAACTGCGTTCGTATAAACCCCTTCATAGACCTTTGTATTAAAGTTGCTTAACATCATATTCACAACCTGCCAGGGGGTCATATCATATTCAACAAAATATGTATCGGGGAAAAGATAGCCCTCAAGTCTGTTTTCTCTGTCGGGAATTTCATTTATAAATTCATAGTCAAAGTCCCCTGTTTCGCAAACCTCGTAAAACTCGTCCTGTGAGCAAATGCCTGCTTCTTCAAGCTTTTCGGCTATGTCGAAAACACTTTCCCCTTCTATTACAGTAAGCTTAAAATAGCCCTCGTCGTCCCCTGCTCCCGAAAGACACTCTGCCAATTCTATAAAGCTCATATAGCTTGAAACCGTAAACGTTCCGTAATTAAAGCTGTAAGCATAGTCCTCAACATTGCATTTCCACCTGAAAAAGAAGGGAGACTCTATAATTCCCTCATCATATAAAAGCAGTGAAATATCCCTTAAGGTTGAACCTTCGGGAATAACGATTTCCGCAACGATTTCGTCCTTTCCCTTTATTTCGTCGGTGTTCAAAAGGCCGTCTCTTGCGTGTAAAAAAAGAGAATATGTTCTCAGTGCAAAAATAACAATTACAATAAAAACAATCAAAAATATGCCGGAACAGCCTAATTTAAAAAATCTCAAAGTTCTTTTTTTTGCTTCCGCTGCACGCTTTTCTTCTCTTCTTTTAGCTCTTTCCGCTCTGTCAAGCCTTTGGGGGGCAGAATTATTTTCCATAGTGACCTCCGTAAATCTTAAAAATCAATTCCCTTATATACTATCTCCTTAAGCACCAGCCCCTTCGGCGAAAGGGTTTTGCCCGCTTTGGTTCTGTCTCGGCTTAATATAATTTCGGGTACGCTTAAGGGGTCGATTTTGCCCAAGCCGATGTCCACAAGGGTTCCCGACAAAATTCTTACCATATTATATAAAAAGCCGTTTCCCGTAACCTCTATATCTATTATATTTTGATTTTTTACCGCCGTCAAGGCAAAAATTTCTCTTTTTGTGGTTTTTGCCGTAGAACCGCTGGCGCAAAAGGCTTTAAAATCGTGTTTTCCCACGAAAAAGGGGCAGGCTTGCTTCATTTTTTCAAAATCAAGCTTTTTCGGTACAAACTCTGAGTAACGTGACATAAGAGGGTCTTTAAATCTGCCGTTGTAAATTCTGTAACGGTAGGTCTTTTGAATAACGCTGTACTGGGGGTGAAAATCCTCGTCCACAATATAAGCCCCACGGCAGACTATGTCATCGGGCAGAAACGAATTTAAGGCAAAAGGAAAATTTTCCTCGGGGATTGTAAAGTCCCCCTGAAACAAAACCCCCTGAGCCATTGCGTGAACCCCTGTGTCAGTCCTTGAAGAGCCTCTGACGGTTATATCGGTTTTCAGAAGCTCGGAAAGCCCCTCTTCAACTCTCTGCTGAACGGTTATAAAATTGTTCTGCCTTTGCCAGCCGAAATAATCCGTTCCGTCATAGGCAATTTTTAAAAGCATTCTCTTCATATAATCACATCCCGAAAAATCTTAAAACAGCAATAATTAAGGCAAACACAGCTCCCAAGCACATAACTGAATAATCTTTTCTTTCAAAAACAAGTTTTCTGTAGCGGGTTCTGCCAATGTCCCCTCTGTAGCACCTTGCTTCCATAGCCACTGCCAAATTGTCAGCGGTTCTGAAAGCCGAAACAAAAAGAGGTATCAAAAGAGGAATCATAGCCTTAGCCTTATCCATAAAGCTGCCCTCGTCAAAGCTCGCCCCTCTCGACATTTGAGCAAGCTTTATTTTTTCAAGCTCGTCAAAAATCGTAGGAATAAACCTTAAAGCAATAGTTATCATCATAGCTATTTCGTGTGCCGGAAGCCCCACCCTTTTAAAGGGCTTAAGAAAGCTTTCAATAGCTTCAGCCAAAGCAAGATAGGTTGTTGTCAGAGTTAAAACCGACGACATTATTATAAGTATGCAGAGACGAAGAAAGGTTCGCAGTGCGGTAATTAAGCCCTCGTCGGTTATTGTTATAAAGCCGAATTTTAAAAGCACTGATCCGTCTTTGGTGAAAAAAAGATTTATAACAACAGTGAAAATTATCAAAAACATAACTCCCCTAAGCCCTTTTAAAAGCAGCCTAAAGGGCACTTTTGAAAGCTTAAGGGCAAGGGCGAGAACCGACACCGCCAAACACCAGTTTAAGGGTGAACGGCACATAAAAAGTCCTATTACATATAAAAACAAAAATATAACCTTTCCTCTTGGGTCAAGACTGTGAACAAATGACCTTGAGGGATAATATTGACCTATAGTTATATACATAATTTCTGCCGCCTGTTAAATATTTTCAAGAATTAATTTTGCCGCCTGTTTGGGTGAAAAACAGCCTTTGGGAAGAGTTATTCCCGGCTTTTCGAGTTCGTCCTTTAAAAGGCTGATTTTGGGTCTGTCAAGTCCTGCCGAACGCAGACTTTCACCGTCGTTAAAGATTTCAGAGGGAAGCCCCTTTTTAAGAACCGCCCCGTCCTTAAGTATAACCGCATAGTCCGAAAGCTCCGCTGCGTCCTCCATACTGTGGCTCACCATAATGACGGTTACACCTGTTTTTTGTATGTTTTTAACTGTTTTTAAAATTTCACGTCTACCCTTGGGGTCAAGCCCGGCAGCAGGCTCATCGAGAACCAGCACCTCAGGCTCCATAACCAAAATTCCGGCAAGGGCAGCTCTCTTTTTTTCTCCGCCCGAAAGCTCAAAGGGCGGTTTATCGGCTTTGTCAAGGGGAAACGCCGCAAGTGAAAGAGCCTTAAGAGCCCTGTTTTTGGCTTCTTCCTCAGAAAGTCCCATATTCAGTGCGCCGAACATAACGTCTTTTAAGACAGTTTCCTCAAAAAGCTGATAGTCGGGGTTTTGAAAAACCACGCCCACCTTAAAGCGAATATCCTTAACCTGTGAAATATTCTTGCCCTTATATAGGATTTCACCCTTTTTTGGCTTATAAAGTCCGTTTAGACAGCGGAGAAGAGTGCTTTTTCCCGAACCCGTATGACCTATTACAGAGGTAAAGCTGCCTTTGGAGACGCCGAAGCTGACGGATGTCAGGGCGTTTTCCTCTGTTCCTTCATATTTATAGGAAAGATCCTTTACCTCGATAACAGCCTCTTTTTCGTTTATTGTTTTTTCAGTTTCTTCATTAATATGAAGGCTTCCGTATTTTTCGAAAATACGCCTTGCAAGCTCCTTTTCCGATATGACCTCACTTTTTAAGCCCAAAAGTCTTTCCATATAGACAGACAAAGGCTCTTCAAGTCCGCAGCTTTTAAGAAGCTCTCCTTGCTTCAAAACCTCTTTTGCTTCTCCCTGAGCCGCATTTTTGCCCTCGGAAATTATATAAACATAGTCGCAAAGGGCTGCTTCTTCTATAAAATGGGTAATCATAATAACGGTTATGCCGTAGTCACGCTTAAGCTTAAACACAGCGTCAAGAACTGCCTTTCGCCCTGACGGGTCAAGCATTGAGGTGGCTTCGTCCAAAATTATACATTTGGGCTTCATTGCGAAAATTCCGGCAATAGCTATTTTCTGCTTCTGCCCTCCCGAAAGGTTTTGGGTTGAGTGCTTCAAAAACTCCGTCATACCCACAACCCTTAAGGCTGATTTAATTCTGCCTTCCATTTCCGAGGGGTCAACCCCCAAATTTTCAAGTCCGAAGGCAATGTCCTCGTCAACAATGCTTGCTACGATTTGATTGTCGGGGTTTTGAAAAACCATTCCGCAGGTCTGCCTTATTTCCCAAAGGTCGTCCTCGGCGGTGTTTTTGCCGAAAACCCAAACCTCACCCTCTGAAGGGGTGTAAAGTCCGTTTAAAAGCTTGGCTAAGGTAGACTTTCCCGAACCGTTAGAGCCTAAAATACAGACTGCCTGACCCTCTTTTGCCTTAAAGCTTACGCCCTCTAAGGCTTTGTTGGGGCTGTCGGTGTTTGAGTTGTAAATATAAGCGGCATTAACGGCAGTAATCATAATAAAACCTCACTTGAAACGGAATTAAGGGGAGCCAAAACGGCAAACAGAGTCTTCAAAACGAAAACGCTGTTTTTATTAATTGAAATTATTCAAAATTCAACCTTGAAGATTATTCCTCAACAGGAGCTTCTTCGGCAGCTTCTTCAGCCTTTGCGTTCTTATCGGCAGCAGCCTTAATGCTCAAGCTGATCTTCTTATTTTCAAGATCAAGCTCAGTAACCTTAGCTGTAATTTCCTGACCGATTGAAAGCTCATCCTCGGGCTTCTCAACGTGCTTAAAAGCAATCTGAGAAATGTGAACAAGACCGTCGATACCTTCTTCAAGCTCAACAAAAGCGCCGAAAGAAACCATTCTTACAACCTTGCCTGTTACAATGTTGCCAACTGCATATTTTTCAGCGGCTGTGTTCCAGGGGTTAGCGTTAATGTCTTTAAGAGAAAGTGAGATCTTGCCCTTTTCTTTGTTAATGTCAAGAATAGTAACAACAACCTTGTCGCCTCTTGAAAGAATATCGGAAACCTTTTTAACTCTGCCCCAGCTCATTTCTGAGATGTGGATAAGTCCGTCAACGCCGCCTAAGTCAACGAATGCGCCGAACTCAACGATACGGCTTACAGTACCTTCTACTCTTGAACCAATTTCAAGAGACTCGAAAAGCTGCTGCTTTCTTTCCTCAATCTGCTTTTCAACAAGTGCGCGTCTGCCGGCTACTATACGTCTCTTGGGCTTGTCTGTGCATTCGATAATATTGAAGTCAAGTTCTTCGCCTACAAACTTGTTAAGATCTTCAACGAATCTGTTTGAAACCTGAGAAGAGGGTACGAAAACTCTCTCGCCCATAATATTAACGATAAGACCGCCTTTAACAACGTTCTTAACCTTACCTGTAACAACTGTGTTGTTTTCAAAAGCTTCCTGAAGTGCTTCGAAGTTTTTGGACTTGTCGCAGTACTTCTTTGAAAGTTCAACAACGCCCTCGTTATCGTTTACTCTCTTGATATAAACGTCGATTTCGTCGCCGGGCTTAACAACGTCTGCAGGATTTACATCGGCATCGTCTGAAAATTCGTTTCTTTCGATAATACCTTCGTATTTGAAATCCAAATTAACGAATACCTCGCCCTTGTCGTTAACGCTGATAACAGTTCCCTTAACAACTCTGCCGCTTCTTAAGCTGAAATTGTCGTTAGCGTTAAGCATTTCTTCAAATGTTTTGTTTTCATCACTCATGGTCTTTATTGCCTCCTCGATTATACCGGGCGGTGTACTCGCTCCGGCTGTTATTCCTATTCTAACATTTTTTTTGAAACATTTCAACTGTTTTATGCAAATTTTTTCAAACAAAAATGTATTTTCGCAGAACTTTTTGCTCATGTTATAAAGTTTTTGGGTATTTGAGCTGTTTTTATCCCCCAAAACTATCATTATATCAACCTGTTTTGCTATTTCAACGGCTTCCGACTGTCTCGCAGAGGTTGCACTGCAGATTGTGTTAAAAACTCTTACGTCCGCTTCGGGGGGAATACTTTTTTTAATTTCTTCAAAAACCGCTGTGTTAAATGTGGTCTGAACCACAAGAGAGTATTTTTCATTAAGGTTAATATCCTTAAGAGCGTCCTTTTCTTCTATTATAACCGCCGTATTGTCGGAATATCCGTTTATGCCTTTAACCTCAGGGTGTGAAGGGTTTCCCACAATAATGATTTTCCGTCCTTCAAGATAATTTTCTCTGACTATGTTGTGAATTTTTTTAACATAGGGACAGGTTAAATCTACATACTCAAAGCCCTTTTCTTCGATTTCGTCATAAACCTCGGGGGGAACACCGTGGGAGCGAATGACGATTGTTGAGCCTTGCTCTGCTTCGTCAAGGCTGTCAATGGCGAAAACTCCTTTTTTCTCCAAGTCGTCGGTCACTATTCTGTTATGAATAATAGGCCCGTAGGTATACATTTTTGTTTTGCCTATATCTCTGTAGACCGTCTCAACGGCTCTTTTAACCCCGGGGCAGAAACCTGCGGTTTTTGCTAACATAACTTCCATTTTATACCTCTTTAATGTATTTCTTAACTTCCGCAACGATGTAATCCTTCACCTCTTCCACGGACATATGGGTTGTATCCAAAAGAACCGCATCGTCAGCCTGTCTCAAGGGGTTGTATTCTCTGTGGCTGTCGTTATAGTCACGCTTTTTAATGTCCTCTAAAATTTCTTCAAAGGTAACCGCCATTCCCTTAAGGTGAAGCTCTTCATACCTCCGTCTCGCCCTTTCTTCAACCTCTCCTGTCATAAAGACTTTGACCTCTGCTTTGGGCAAAACATTCGTGCCTATGTCTCTGCCGTCCATAATAACGCTTTGCTTTGAAGCAAGCTCTCTCTGAATAGCAACAAGCTTTTCTCTGACCGCCTTATAGGCAGCCACCTTAGAAGCTCCGTCTGAAACCTCCGGAGATCTTATAAGGTCGGTAACATCGTTTCCGTTTAAAATATATCTCTGCTCTCTGTTGGCGTTTTCAATGGTTATGTTTATGTTGTCAAGCTTTCTTAAAACCTGAACCTCATTATTATAGTCGATGTCCTTATCAATGCAGTAAAGGGCAACACTTCTGTACATAGCCCCTGTGTCGATGTAGATAAAGCCCAGCTCCTTAGCCGCCATTTTGGCTATAGTGCTTTTTCCCGATCCCGCAGGGCCGTCAAGCGCCACCGCAACCCTGTGTTCCTTCTTCAAAAGGTCGGTTCTCAAAACTATTGCGTTATTCAAATAAACGTGGTTAATTTCGCTTTGGGGCATTATACCGTCTATAAACATTAAAGCCCTGATGCACATTTTAAGGCTTCCCGTAACATTAAGCTCGGGAAAGTCCAAAAGACCGGCTCTCGTCAAGCCAATACTTCTTGCGGCTGTCGCCGGAAAGGCTGCGTTTAAGTCGCTTGTAACAGTGAAAATTACGCTTATAACGTCCTCTTTTTTAATTGAATTTCTTTCAAGCATTTCCAAAAGCATAACCCCTGTTTCGGAAATAATTTCTTCTCTTGTGTTGGTTCTTACGGTAGTAGCGCCTCTAATTGCCCTTGTTGCCATAAAAATTCCTCCCTTTATATCTTTTTTATCTTTCTTTATTTCATTACGAATTTAATCCTGCAAGCCGACCTGTTGAAAAGGCAATTTGTAAATTAAAGCCCCCTGTTAAGGCGTCGCAGTCCAAAACCTCTCCCGAAAAGAAAAGGTTTGGAATAAGCTTTGAAGCCATTGTCGAGGGGTCGACTTCCTTCACATTTACGCCGCCCTTTGTTATGACAGCCCTTTCGAAGCCCTCTGTTCCTGTAATATTCAGCCTGAAGCCCTTCAGAGTCTTAACAAGCCTGTGACGTTCTTCCTTAGTTATTGAATTCACCTGTTTGTCCTCTGAAATATCGGCAGCTTTAATTATTATTGGAATTATTGCACTCGGCAAAAGCTTAAAAAGTGCATTTTTAAACTCTTTATTTTTAAATTCCTCAAAATCTCTCAAAACCCTTTTGTCAAGGGCTTCAAATGTCAATGCAGGCTTAAAGTCGATTAATATCTGAACGTCCTTGCCTATATGCTGTGTCACATAGCTGCTGGCGGAAAGTATAACAGGGCCGCTGACCCCTCCCCCTGTAAAAAGCATTTCGCCGAAGTCCTTATAGACAGTTTTTCCTTCCACGAGGGCGGTTATTGCCACATTTTTAAGGCTTAAGCCTTCAAGAGACTTGCAGAAATTATCGGCTTTAAGCCCCACAAGTGAGGGAAACCTTTCCGTAACGGTATGCCCTGCCTTTTCCGCAAATTTATATCCGTCCCCTGTTGAGCCTGTGGAGGGGTAGGAAACGCCCCCGGTGGCTACGATAAAGCTGTCGGCTTTAAACTCGCCTTTTGAAGTGACAGCGGAAACAACAAGTCCGTTCTCTTGCTTAAGCTCCTTAACATTGCAGTTTAAAACAACCTTAACCTTAGCCGATTTAAGCCGCCTTTTAAATGCGTCTATAATATCATATGACTTATCCGAAACGGGAAAGACCCTGTTTCCTCTTTCAACCTTAAGCTTAACCCCCTCACCCTCAACCATAGCCATAACGTCCCTACAGCCGTAGGTATAAATAGCCGAATATAAAAAATAAGGGTTTGAAATTACATTTTTAATGAAGGTTTCCTCATCGCAGAAATTGGTCAGGTTGCATCTGCCTTTACCTGTTATGAAAAGCTTTTTGCCTAATTTTTCGTTTTTTTCAAGAAGAACAACCTCCGAGCCCTTTTCCGCAGCAGCTATTGCCGCAGTCATACCGGAAGCTCCGCCTCCTATAACAACTGTTTTTCTCATTTATAGTTTACGTCCTCTTTTAAATTTTCGCCCTTAATTGCCCCTGTGGCTAACTCGTCGCAGCGGTTATTGTAGGGGTTTGAAGCGTGACCCTTAACCCAGTTAAACGTGACCTTGTGTGTATCTAAAAGCTCCAAAAGCCTTTCCCACAGGTCAATGTTAAGAGCCTTGTCTGTTTTTGTTCTCATCCAGCCGTTAGCTTTCCATTTTTTAACCCAGCCCTTGTTTATTGCGTCAACAACATAACGTGAGTCGCTGTAAAGCATAACCTCGCAGGGCACTTTTAAGACTGAAAGAGCCATTATTACGGCATAAATTTCCATTCTGTTGTTGGTGGTTTTTAAAAAGCCCTCAGCCATTTCCTTTTTGTGTTCTCCATACATAAGAACAGCCCCTGCTCCGCCCTTGCCCGGGTTTCCCGAACAAGCTCCGTCAGTGTAAATATCAACCTTTTTCATAATTGCTCCTAAGATTTTTTTATATATTAAAAACTATTATACTATATCTCGGAAATTATTTCAATATCGCCTTTAAAATTTTCAAAAAAACAGCCCCGAACTTAATCGTCGTTCGGGGTATATATGAAAAATCTATTTTTATTATTTCATAAACTGCTTTCTTATTTTAAGATATTCGCTGCAAGTGCCTATGTCATAGCAGTCGCCTGTCATTATCCAGGTATAAACGTCCTTAACCTTATAAAGCCAGCTTAAGAAGTTGCCCGGTGCGTCGGGAGGATTGCCCTCTGAAATATATTTGTCAAAAAGCTTAACTGTATCCTTTGTGTAGAAATATGTGGCATAAACGCCCTTGTTGCTCTTGGGGTTTTCGGGCTTTTCTTCCATACCCAAAAGCTTGTTGTTTTCGTCAAGCTCCGCAATTCCTAACTGACGCAGTCTGTTAATGTCGTCAATTTCCATAGCGCAGCAGCAGTCGCTGTTCTTTTCCTTAAAGAAGTCATAATATTCCTTCAAGGGGTATGTAAAATAGTTGTCCCCTGCTATAATAACAAGGTCGTCGTCTATTTTGCACTGATTTATTGTAAAAAGTATGTCGCCGATTGCGCCGAGCCTTACTCCGTTTGCGTCTGTTCCGTCGTTGAGAACAACAACCTTTTTCTTATTATTATCATTTAAGGTGTTGTGCCAATTTTCGAAATAGCTGTAAAATCTGTTATTTGTAACAACATAAATTTTATCAACCTCGGGAATTGTGTTAATCTCGTCGGTAATAAAATCCATCATTGTTTCGCCGCCGATTTTCAAAAGGGGCTTGGGATAATGTTTGGTAACGGGGTAAAGCCTTGTTGCATAACCTGCCGCCAAAATAATCGCTTTCATAATAATTCCTCCGAACATAAATCTGTTTTAAAGAAACTCTGAACAATATAGACTCATTGTTTCTTTAATCATTGTTTGTCAAATATTCTGTTCTTCCATAGCTTTTTTATTCTACCATTAATTTTGTTATAAATCAAGCCCAAATTCTGTCCAAATTATATTTTTTTTGTTATTTTTAAGCTTGCCCTTAATTTTCATAGGCTTTAAAGCAGATAAATTTCTGCCCTCAACGTTAAAAATCATCTCTCCGCAGTATAAAAACTGGCAGTTAAGACCATATTTTTCTTTAAAATAAAGATTTGTTTTTTTGTCGCCGTATTTTAAGTCCCCTATTATTGGGTAACCCAAATATGAAAGAACCGCCCTTATTTGGTGGGTTTTGCCTGTTATAAGCTTAATTTTAAGAAGAGTGTAATTTCCGTTATTTTTTACAGGATAAATTTCCGTAACGGTTTCTTTAGCCCCTTCTTTTCTTTGGGCTGAAATTTCCGCCCTGTTGTCTGCCGTCTTTATATGCCACAGCTTAACTGTTTTAGGCTCTTTAAAAACGCCTTTAACCACCGCAAAATAATATTTTTCTATAAAATGCTCTTTAAAACCCAAGCTCAGCTCTCTTGCTCCAATATAGGTTTTTCCGAAAGCTACAAGCCCCCCTGTGTTTCTGTCGAGCCTGTTGCATACAGAGGGAACAAAGCCCTCTTTAAGCTCTCCTTTTTCATAAACGTATGACAAAAGCCTTTGGTTTAAACAGTCAGCCCCTGCCCTGTCCGCCTGCGTCAGCATTCCGAAGGGCTTATCCGCAATTAAAATATTATGATCCTCATAGACAATATCAAAATTAATGTTGGATTTCTTGATTTCGATTTCCTTTTTAAGGCTGTTGTAGGTTTCATCACTTAAAAAAAGGGATATAATATCCCCTTCTTTAAGAATTTCTCTGCCCGCTGCCCGCTTTCCGTTAAGCTTTATTGTCTTTTTCCGCAAAAGCTTAAAAACAAGGGATTTCGGGGCATTATTTAAGTGCTTAAACAAAAGCTTGTCAAGGCGTGAGCCTTCAAACTCCGCTTTTACATAAACTTCCTTCATAGCGTCCTCACGAATTTATCCATTTGAGATAAGCGTTTATAAAGTTGTCGATTTTTCCGTCCATAACGGCGCTTATGTTCCCTGTTTCCTCTTCGGTTCTTATGTCTTTAACCATAGTGTAGGGCTGGAAAACATATGAGCGGATTTGGCTGCCCCACTCTATTTTTTTAACCTCGCCTCTTATATCCGCAAGCTTCTCCATTTGCTTTTCTCTTTCCATTTCGTAGAGCTTAGACTTAAGCATTTTCATACAGGTTTCTCTGTTTTGAAGCTGGCTTCTTTGGGTCTGACAGCTGACAACAACCCCTGTGGGCTTATGAATAAGTCTTACAGCAGATGAAGTCTTGTTGATATGCTGACCGCCTGCGCCGCTTGAACGGAACACCTGCATTTCAATATCATCGGGGTTGATTTCGAAGTCGATGTCGTCATCGATTTCAGGCATAACATCACAGGAGGCAAAGGAGGTATGACGCTTTTTGGCTGCGTCAAAGGGAGAAATTCTTACAAGGCGGTGAATGCCCTTTTCGCTTTTCAAAAGTCCGTAGGCGTTTTCGCCCTCAACTCTGAATGTTACCGACTTAATACCTGCTTCATCGCCTGCTAAAAAGTCAAGCTCTTCAGCTGTAAAGCCGTGAGAGTCGCACCACTTTCCGTACATACGGTAGAGCATACTTGTCCAGTCGCAGGCCTCTGTTCCCCCTGCTCCTGAGTGGAGAGTAACGATACAGTTGCTGTTGTCATATTCTCCTGTCAGAAGAGTTGAAATTCGAAGCTCCTCGAACCTCTGCAAAAACTTGTCCTTCATATCCTTAGCTTCGGGAACATAGCTTTCGTCGTTTTCCTCGTTGCCCATTTCCACAAGGAGCAAAATTTCCTCATAAGCATCCTTAAGGGAGTTAAAGCCCTCTACTTTATCCTTTAAATGCTTAGTCTGCTGCAATATTTTTTGAGCAGAATCCATATCGTTCCAAAAATCCGGGTCTCCGGCAGTTTCTTCAAGCTCTTCTATCTTGCTTTTGGCTTCTTCTATATTTAAGCTGTCACCCAGCTCCCGGAGCTTTTCATCATACTTTGAAAGCTCCTGTTTTATTTGGTCAAGCGCAAGCATATTTAAACACACCTTTCAAATTAACTCTATACTTTTCTTTACGCATTTCTGCCGCAGCAGTGCTTATATTTCTTTCCGCTGCCGCAGGGACAGGGGTCGTTTCTGCCGATTTTCTTGTCCTTTCTTACCTTGGGGCCGCTGACAGAGGTGTCGTCCTTATTTGTGGCCACAGGCTCTGCAACCTGTTCTCTTTCAACAGGTGCGGCGGGTCTTACGTGGAAAAGCCCTGTTACGACATCATTTTGAATATTTTGGCTCAGCTCGTCAAACATATCATAGCTTAAAAACTTATATTCAACCAAGGGGTCTCTTTGGGCAAGTGAGTGAAGGCTGACGCCCTGACGCATTTGATCCATATCGTCAATATGGCTCATCCACTTTTGGTCAACAACCTTAAGAGTAATAACCCTTTCAACCTCTCTCATCATTTCCTCGCCGAACTCGGCTTCCTTTTCTTCATAGGCTGCCTTAGCGGCGGTTACAAGTCTTTCCTCAAGATCCTGGCTCTTAAAGGTTTCGCCCTTAAGCTCCTCCTCTGTTAAAATTGTGGGAGTAAGCATAAATATTTTGGTCATTCTGTCTTTAAGTGCAGCCATATCCCACTCGTCGGGGTTTGAATCAGCCGGAGCGTGGGCTGTGATTTCTCTGTTAATAACAGCATCTATCATATTGAGGATTTTATCCTTAAGGCTGCCTCCCGAGAGAACCTCACGTCTTTCGGCGTATATGATTTCTCTCTGTTCGTTCATAACCTGGTCATATTCAAGAAGATGCTTTCTTGTGGCAAAGTTGTTTGACTCAACCTTTTTCTGAGCATTTTCAATTGCCTTTGTAAGCATTTTTGCTTCAATGGGTTCGTCCTCGGGAAGTCCCATAGCTTCAATAGCCTTAGCCACCTTTTCAGATCCGAAAAGACGCATAAGATCATCTTCAAGGGAAATATAAAATCTTGATTCGCCGGGGTCGCCCTGTCTGCCGGAACGGCCTCTTAACTGATTGTCGATACGTCTTGACTCGTGTCTCTCAGTACCTATTATTTTAAGACCGCCTAATTCCGCAACGCCTTCGCCTAACTTAATATCAGTACCACGTCCTGCCATATTGGTAGCTATGGTAACTGCCCCCGGTTCACCGGCAAGAGCAACAATCTCTGCTTCCTTTTCGTGATATTTGGCGTTCAAAACCTGATGAGGTATTCTTTCTCTTTTAAGCATAGAGGAAATAAGCTCTGACTTGTCGATTGTAACAGTACCTACAAGAACAGGCTGATTTTTCTCGTGGGCTTCTTTAATTGCGGAAACAACGGCACGAAGCTTTCCGGCTTCTGTCTGATAAACCTGATCCCCTAAGTCCTTTCTTATTACGGGCATATTTGTGGGAATACAAACAACGTCCATACCGTAAATCTGTCTGAACTCGCCTTCTTCAGTCTGTGCGGTACCTGTCATACCAGCTTTTTTGTCATACTTATTGAAGAAGTTTTGGAATGTAATTGTGGCAAGGGTCTTGCTTTCACGCTTAACCTCTACCCCTTCCTTTGCTTCTATTGCCTGGTGAAGTCCGTCTGAATAACGTCTGCCGGGCATCATACGTCCCGTAAACTCGTCTACGATAACGATTTCGCCGTCTTTAACAACATAGTCCTGATCGAGGGTCATATTGTAGTTTGCCTTAAGGGCATTGTTGATATAGTGCTGAAGCTCCATATTTTCGGGGTCGGAAAGGTTTTTGATTGCAAAATATCTTTCAGCCTTAACAACACCCTCCTGTGTAAGGGAAACAGTCTTGCCCTTTTCGTCAACAACAAAGTCGCCTTCCTCCTGCATTTCCTCTCTGATAAGGGGATTAAGGGCTTCCTGCTCGTTTAAAATTCGTCCCTTTGTAAGGGTTCTTGCAAAAGCATTGGCAAGCTCGTAAAGCTTTGTTGACTTGCCCGCTGCGCCTGAAATAATAAGAGGTGTTCTGGCTTCGTCTATAAGAACGGAGTCGACCTCGTCCACTATGGCATAGTGAAGCCCTCTCTGAACCATATCCTTTTCATAGACAACCATATTGTCTCTCAGGTAGTCGAAGCCCAGCTCGTTATTGGTTGAATAAGTAATGTCGCAGTTATAAGCCTCCTGTTTATCGGGCTTTGACATATCATGAAGGTTAACGCCTACTGTCAAACCCAAAAATTCGTGTATTTGACCCATCCACTCGGCGTCACGCTTTGCAAGGTATTCGTTTACGGTTACGATATGAACGCCTTTTCCCTCAAGGGCGTTAAGGTACGCCGGAAGGGTACCCACAAGGGTTTTTCCTTCACCTGTTTTCATTTCGGAAATTCTGCCCTGGTGCAAAACAATTCCGCCAATAAGCTGAACGTCAAAATGACGCATATTCAAAACTCTTTTGGAAGCTTCTCTGACAACGGCAAAAGCCTCGGGCAGAATGTCGTCAAGGGTTTTGCCCTGTGAAAGAAGCTCCTTAAAATAAGGTGTTTTTGCTTTAAGCTCATCGTCCGAAAGCTTTTCCATTTCAGGCTCCAAAGCATTTATTTTAGCAACAACGGGCTTAATTCGCTTAAGCTCCTTGTCGCTGTATGTTCCGAAAATTTTTTCAATTATATTCATATATAAAATCTCCTATATTAATGTTCAAGTTAATTCTCAGTATTTTATTTTACCACAAATATATACGTATATACAACTAAAAGTTTTATTTTTTATTGAAATTTTGAAAAAATCTCTGCACTTGTTTCCCCTGAGGGTCTTAAAAATCTGCAAAGACTGAACAAATCATCGGGGCTGTCTATATAGTTTACCTTTTCGTAGCAGTTGAGAATTGACTTAAAGCCCGTTTCCTTTATAATAGCCTCTGTATTTTCGTTAAAATTACCGTAAGGATATATAAAAGAAGTGGGCATAACGCCTGTGTAGCTTAAAATGTCATTGTTAAGCCTTTCAACATCTTCCGCAAGTATTTTTTTATAGGCTTCATAGCTTTCTCCGGACTTTTGGGCTGCACCCTTTCTGCCGTTTTTTATTTCGTGAAGGGCATAGGTGTGGTTTTGAAACTCGAAAAATCCTGTTTTTGACATTTCGTTGATTTCCTCCCAGTTTAGGTGTGAGTAGGCAATATTGTGATCCTCTTCCCGGGTGAAAAGTTCCGTAAGTTCGCCTATTACACCTATAACCGCCTTGCAGTTGTATTTTTCAAATAATGGTAAGCCTATGGCGTATACGCTTTCGTAGCCGTCGTCAAAGGTTAAAACAATGGGCTTTTCGGGAAGGAGCCTTTGCCCTCTGTGTAGGCAATCAGGTCGTTAAGCCCTACGGCGGTGTAGCCGTTCTCGCATATGTATTTTAGGTCGCTTTCAAGCTCAGCTGCAGTGACTGTGTATTTGTCACCTGTGGTTTTGTCGGTAATGTTGTGATACATAAGAATTGGAACGGGAACGCCTTCTTCAGTTTCCTCAAATGCTTCCTCTGTAATATAAAACCGTATGCCTAAAGCAAAGCCAGCCAGTAAAACAGCCGCAGCCAAAATTAAAGCAGCATTTTTCAACAAACTATAACCCCCGTAGGTTTTCGATATACTTAAATTATGAGCCTTAGCCCTGTTTTATGTCTCGCAGGCTTCGACATAAAATAGGAC
>JAJQFU010000078.1 GCA_021200955.1 Clostridiales bacterium
TTGAAGATGTTATCGAAAACCACGGAAACAGCGGCGTAGCGGAGGAAAAAAGCTTCAGAGGGCTGTTTTATCGGGCGGATAAGCTTTCAAGAAGCTGTTACGGCTGTAAGGCGGCTGCGTTTTGCTACTGGGACGACGACAAGAAGAATTTATCTTTAAGGATTTAAAAAAATGCTTGCGCATTAAAAAAACACACAGGAGACAATTAACTTATGAAAATAGGCAGAAAAAGCTTTGACTTTAAAAACAACGCATATATTATGGGCATTCTTAACCTGACCCCGGACTCCTTTTCGGACGGAGGAAGATATAACACCTTAGACAATGCTCTTAAGCACTGCGAGCAAATGGCTCTTGAGGGAGCGGATATATTCGACATAGGCGCTGAGTCCACAAGACCGGGGCATATTCAAATTTCCGACCAGGAGGAAATCGAAAGGCTTGTTCCCGTAATAAGAGAGATCAAGAGGAATTTTGATATTCCCGTTTCCGTTGACACATATAAGTCGGCGGTGGCTAAGGCGGCTGTTTCTGAGGGGGCTGACCTTATTAACGACATTTGGGGCTTAAAATATGACCGTGAAATAGCGAGGGTTATAAAGGAAGCCGATGTTCCCTGTGTTCTTATGCATAACCGCAGAAGCTCCGACTATAAAAGCTTTTTGGCTGATGTTGTTTCCGATATAAACGAAAGTCTTATGATAGCCGAATCTGCCGGAATAGATAAAGACAAAATCATAATCGACCCCGGTGTGGGCTTCGGAAAAACCTATGAACACAACTTGACAATAATAAGAGAGTTAGATGTCCTTAAGATTTTCGACCTGCCTATACTTTTGGGGACATCGAAAAAATCCGTTATAGGCTTAACCCTTAACATACCCACAGACGAGAGAACCTCAGCCACAGTTGCCACAACGGTTTTGGGCAGAATGAAGGGGGCTTCGATTTTCAGGGTTCACGACGTGGCGGAAAACAAACAGGCTCTTTTAATGACGGAGGCAATTATTAAAAATGGACTTAATTAAAATAGACAATCTCAGGTTTTTTGCAAACCACGGCGTTTTTAAGCAGGAACAGGAGCAGGGACAATATTTTTATGCGGACTTAAGGCTTTATTTGGATTTTAAGGCGGCGGATGAAACAGACGACTTAACCAAAACCGCCGACTACGGCGCAGTGTGCAATTTCGCCTATGAGCATTTGACAAAAAACACATTTAAGCTTATAGAAACCGCCGCAGACAGCCTTGCGGAGGAAATTCTTATAAGCTTTCCATTAATAAGAGAGGTTTTTGTTGAAATAAAAAAGCCCGATGCGCCTATTCAGCTTGAATTTGAATGCGTTTCCGTATGCACAACCCGAAAATGGCACAGAGTTTTCATTGCAGTTGGTTCGAATTTGGGAAATAAGGAAGAAAATATAAACAAGGCTCTTAAGCTTCTTTCAGCGGAGCAAAGCATTAGAATTAAAAAGGTGTCTGAGCTTATTGAAACACCGCCTTATGGATATGAGGTTCAGCCCGTATTCTTAAACGGAGCATTTGAAGCGGAAACAACCCTTGAGCCTATGGAGCTTTTAAGGCTCTTGAAGGAGGTTGAGGAGGACTGCGGCAGAGAGAAAACCTTCCGCTGGGGACCTCGAATAATAGATTTGGACATAATTTTTTATGACGATGTTGTTATGGACAGCGAGAAGCTTACCATACCTCATAGAGAAATGCACTTGAGGGATTTCGTGAAAATTCCCCTTTGCGAAATAGCACCGGATTTTGTTCATCCGATTTTGAAAAAGAGAGTATGCGATTTGTAATATGCGGTATTTGGCGGCGAAGCCGCTCCCCAAAAGTTGTCAGACTTTTGGGGAAAGAAGAGCAGCACCGCAGCGAAGTCTTGCTTTCGAAGCAGAGCTGCGGAAGCAAACGTGCGGAGGTTGCTGCGACGAAAGGAGAATTAAGCTGTGAATATAAATAAGCAAATGGAATTTCTTATTGAAGCGGAAAAGCTTAAAAACATAATGAGACAGTCGCCCCTGCCCTTCGGCAGAAAGGAAAACGACGCCGAGCATTCCTGGTCGTTATGTCTTTATGCCACGGTTTTAAGCGAATATGCTCCGGAAGGCACTGATTTATTGAAGTGCCTTAAAATGCTTCTGCTTCACGATATGGTGGAGATTTATGCCGGAGACACCTATCTCTATGACGAAGCCGCCAACACAGACAGGGAAAAGAGAGAACTTGAAGCCGCTGATAAGCTGTTTTCGCCCTTGGGAGAACAGGGAGAGGAGCTTAAAGGGCTTTGGCTTGAATTTGAAAAAAACGAAACACAAGAGGCTCTTTTTGCCAACGCTATGGATCGCTTTCAGCCTGTAATTTTAAACTATCTTTCTGAGGGAAAGGCTTGGAAGGAGCATAACGTAAATTCCCGTCAGGTTTTGGAGAAGGGCAGGGAAAAAATAGGCAAAGCCCCGAAGCCCATAAAGGATTATTATTTGAATATAATAAAAATCTCGGTTGAGAAAGGGTATTTAGCACCATAAAATTTTTAATCTTAATAACCGGCGTTTTTATAAAATTGCTCTTGAAAAAGCCGGTTGTTTTATGTAAAATATACTGAGATGAACCCCTTAAATTTAAAATTTCTTAAAGGAAGCAATATATGAAAAAAATAGATATAATAGTACCATGCTATAATGAAGGCGAAGTTGTAAATCTGTTTTATTGTGCGGCTAAAAATGTTACCGATAAAATAACGGATTATGAAATACATTATATTTTTATAGATGACGGCTCAACGGATAATACTTTAAACAAGCTTCTGATACTGTCTGCAGCTGACGACAACGTTGACTATATATCATTTTCAAGAAATTTCGGAAAGGAAGCGGCTATGTATGCCGGGCTTCAAAACTCCACAGGTGATATGGCAGTTATTATGGATGCCGATCTTCAGCATCCCCCTGAGCTTATTCCCCAAATGATTGAGGGAATAGAAGAGGGCTATGACTGCACAGCAGCCTGCAGAGCCACAAGAGACGGGGACTCTAAGCTGAGAGTTGCTTTGACAAACAGATTTTACAAGCTTGTAAACAAAATTTCAGAGGTGGATATGCCTAACGGAGCAGGGGAATTCAGAATGATGAACCGAAAGATGATAAACGCCGTTTTGGCTATGAGTGAGGTTCAGCGTTTTTCAAAGGGAATATTCAGCTGGGTAGGCTTTAAAACAAAGTGGATAGCCTTTGATGATGTGGAAAGAGCCGCCGGTGAAACAAAATGGAACTTTTGGAAGCTTTTTCTCTATGCTGTAGACGGCATAACGGCTTTTTCCACTGCACCTCTGCGTTTGGCTTCTGTTTTGGGCAGCATAATTTCCGCTTCGGCTTTTATATACCTTATTTATATAATTTTAAAAACAATTATAGTGGGCAAGGACTTCCCCGGATATGCTTCTGTAGTAACCCTTATTCTCTTTATAGGGGGAATAATTATTTTAACCTGCGGTATATTGGGCGAATATATTGCAAAAATTTATATGGAGGTTAAACGCCGCCCCATATATTTGGTAGGAAATACAAGCCTAAACTCTTCAAATGAGGATAATAAAGATGAAGGATAAAATTTTAAAAATAATAAAGTCCGAAATATTCAGATATTTGTTTTTCGGCGGTTTAACAACAATAGTCAGTATAGGAAGCTATGCAATTTTCTCAAACGCACTTTCTGCAGAGGGAAAAATTTCACCTTTGGGGGTTCAGCTTGCAAACGTATTTTCATGGATTTTGGCAGTGACTTTTGCATATATAACAAACAAGCTTTTTGTTTTCGAGTCTAAGTCATTTAAGCCCGAGGTTATAAAAAGAGAAGCGGCTTCATTTGCGGCGGCAAGGCTTTTTTCACTGGGGGTTGAAGCCTTATGGCTTTTCGTGCTGACGTATCTTGGGGTAAACGATAAAATCGCCAAGGTTTCGGGGCAGGTTTTTGTGGTAATATTAAATTATATATTCAGCAAGCTGTTTATTTTTAAAAAGGATAAAAAGGAGAAAAAGTAAATGAAAAATCAGTCAAAAAATTCTGCCTTAAAATCGGCATTTTATGAGTGGCGCTATATAATTCTTGCGTTTTTGCTTGCGGCGCTTATTATGAACCTTGTTTATATGATGAGAGGGGTTTACCCCTACGGGGCAAACACAATTCTTAAGGTTGACCTTTATCACCAGTACGGACCCTATCATGAGGAGTTCCGCTCCAGAATTTTAAGCGGTAAAAGTCTTTTCTACAGCTGGGAAGGCGGCTTGGGAAAGAACTTTGTTTCACAGGCAGCTTATTATACTGCAAGCCCTATAAGCCTGCTTATGCTTTTGTTTCCCCATGGAAATATGCCCGAGGCTATGGCGCTATTCATATTGCTTAAAATAGCCTTTTCGGCGCTTTTCTGCGGAATTTATCTTAAAAAGGTGTATAATAAAAATGATTTAAGCATAGTTTTCTTTTCTCTTATGTATGCCTTTATGTCATTTATGACAGGCTTCTATTGGAATGTAATGTGGCTTGACGCTGTTGCACTGTTCCCAATTGTGGCTTTGGGCATAGAGTCTCTTGTTAAGGAAGGCAAATTTAAGACCTACGCTATATCTCTTGCTGTAATTATTTTCGTAAACTTCTATATAGCCTTTATGGTCTGCGTTTTTGCGGCGCTTTATTTTCTCGTTGTTCTTTTTTCACAATACAGCTTTAAAAGAAACAGCAAGATTATTATAAACAGAGTTATAATTTTTGCCGTAATGTCTCTGCTTGCCGGCGGAATGGCCATGGTGCTTATGCTGCCTACGGCAATTGCCCTTTCGGAAACTGCCACCAGCGACACAGCCTTTCCTAAATTTGAAATTTATCAGAATGTTTTCCAGCTTTTGACAAACCACTTTATAGGCGCAAGACCTGTAGTTTTGGGACGAAATGAGGACTTGCCCAATATTTACACCGGGCTTCTTACGGTAATGCTTCTGCCCTATTATTATCTTGACAAGAAAACACCTGTCAGAGAAAAGGTTCTGCGGTCTGTGCTTTTGATATTTATGCTTCTGTGCTGCTGTATAAAGCCTTTGGACTTTATGATTCACGGTATGCACTTCCCTTCAAACCTGCCTCACCGTTTTACCTTTATTTACAGCTTCATAATTCTTACTATGGGCTATAAGGCGTTCTTAAGATTTAAAGAAGAGAAAAAGCTGAAGTTTTGGTATCTTTTTGTAATCTGCGGAATTTATATTGCGTGGATGCTTATAACAGAGCTGGGCTTTGCATCCGTTGCCGAGGAGCTGGAAAGAACTCTTGCTGTTCATACCTACGGAGAAAACGGTATTGAAATAAGCGATATTGCAATAAATATTATTGCTATGATAATTTATACAGCAATTTTATATTTTTATAAGGGGTCAAAGAAAAGCTCCGTTACGCCTGTTTACTGCGTTTTGCTTGTGTGCATATTTATTGAAATGCTTTTCGGCTCTTATACAGGGCTTGACAGAACCACCGACAGAATGGCTTATGTAAAATATTTGGATGCGGGTGCCGAAGCAGTAGCATATGAAGAGGAGCATTCGGACAAGTTCTATAGAACGGAATACAGAAGGTTTACCGCAATAAATGATGCGGCGCTTTATCACTACCCCGGTTTTTCACAGTTTTCTTCAATGGCGCCGGGAGATGCTACGGCATTAATTCAAAATTTAGGTATTGCCGCAACCTCTAACTCACAGCGTTATTATGACCCCACTGCTCTTATTGACGCTATGTTTGACCTTAAATATGTTATGAATAAGGACGGAGACATAAATAACGACAGATATACATTTATTGATAAGTGGGAAACAAACTATGATGACGGAACCACCGCTTCTGTTTCATTGTATGAGAATAATTACTGCCTGCCTTTGGGCTTTATGGTAAATTCGGATATAGAGGAGTGGTCTGCTGAGGATTCGGAGCCTTTCGCAGTGCAGAATGACTTTATTCATAAGGCAACAGATGTAACGGATGATATGTTCACTGAGGCTGAGCTTGATGAATTTAATTATGAGAATATAAAAATAACCAAATATATGGGTGCTGAGGGAGAATATGAGAAGATAGAGGACGACGAAGCGGCATATAAGTTAGGAGACAGCGAAAAGGTTGATCTTAAGTATGAGCTTACAAATGCGGCGGATTTGAACGCAATTCCCAAGGTAAGCGCAAACGTTAAGTTTGACGAGGCAAGCTATGTTTATTTCTATGTTGACGCAGGAAACGCTAAGCGTGTAATTTATGACATAAACGGCAGCGGAAAAAATGACAGAGAGCTTTCAACGGGACGAAGCCTTTTCGACGTAGGTCAGGTGAAAGCCGGAGACACCCTGAATATTTCCTTTGAGCTTACTAACAGAGGTGAGTTTGAAAAGACCTACAGAACATCAGGTGACATAAAAATATTTGTGGCAACATACAATGATGACGTTTTTAAGGCGGCTTTTGAGGAGTTATCGCAGAACCCCATGGATGTGCCTATTCCCGAGAACGACACTGTAATCGAAGGAACTGTAACGGCGGCTGAGGACGGAGTTTTGTTTACGTCTATTCCCTATGATAAGGGCTGGAGCCTGACCGTTGACGGAGAGGAAAGGGAATATATTCCTATTGGTGACGGCGGACTTATAGGCGTTGAGTTGGCAGAGGGAACTCATGAGATTTATTTTAAGTATACTCCAAGAGGGTTCTTCCCCGGGCTTGGAGTAAGTGTCGTCAGTATAGTGATTTTCGTGGTGATATGTATAAGAACAACTAAAAAGAAAAAAGGTAAAAGTTCAGCCAACTAATTCGCAAAACGTCTGCTTCGCATCCTTCGCAGCTATGCTGCTCTGTTTTGCTCATTATTTGGCGCTCCGCTCGTGTCTCATTTTTAGTTTTTATGCATATAAATATGCAAAAATCTAAAAATAAAAGACACGGCTGAACTGTTAGTAATTTTAAGCCGCAGGAGCATTTGGCTTTTGCGGCTGTTTTTATAGTATAATAAAACCATTTCGGTCAATATTAATTATATGAAAAAGAGATTTTTAATTTACGGACTTACGGGAATAATTATGGAGACGCTTTGGACAGGGCTTAATTCGCTGGTTTATGGGAATATGAGCCTTATGACACATACGTCCTTGTGGATGATTGTAATATATGGGCTAATGGTGTTTAATGAGCCTGTTTTTAAGGTTTTTAAGCCGAAGCCATTTTATATCAGGGGAATAATATATATGCTTGTAATATTTTCGGCGGAATATTTAAGCGGACATATTTTGAAGTCACTTAATATATGCCCGTGGGATTATTCTGACTTAAGTCATAATATAAACGGTCTTGTTCTTCCGGCTTATGCACCTTTGTGGTTTTGTGCAGGGCTGTTTTATGAGAGACTTTTCTTTTATTTGAAAAAAACCAAATGATTTGGTATATAAATTATGGAATTGCACAGGTTATAAAATTAAGCTTTGCTTAATTTTATAACCTGTCCCGTAAAAAAGGATGGGCGTGGGGG
>JAJQFU010000157.1 GCA_021200955.1 Clostridiales bacterium
GTGTTGTGTTTCAGTTATATTACATTATTTGAAAATGTTTCATGCGTTTGTCCTGTTAAAAGTCTAAAAGGCTTAAACGGCAAAGAAAAAGAGCCTAATAAATTTAAGGCTCTTTTGAGCTGCCGACAGTGGGACTCGAACCCACACACCGATTAAGATAACAGATTTTGAGTCTGTCGCGTCTGCCAATTCCGCCATGTCGGCAAAACAACTCAACAAGAGATATTTTAACAGATTTTAACCCCGATGTCAATAGCCAAAAAACATACTTTTTAAAAATTTCGTAAAAAATACAGAGTTAAATCCCGAAGCATACTTACTTTGAAATTAAATCTAACCAACATTTTTTTCGATTTTGATTAAAAATTCTTTACTTATCGAGATTTTTCTGATATAATGCATATAGGCAATTTGCTAAAGGGTTGGTTAGGCGAACTTCTATTATAATTTTAAGTACCCGTTGGACTTTTGTTATAAAGGAGGGATAGCCTGTGACGATGTATGATATTATTCAAGCCTATTATGTTGCTGTGCAGATATATTACTATGCAAAGTACATAATTGTGCCGACAATAAAAATCAGACATAAGAAAAGCCGCCCCATCAGCAAATAACGGCGACTTTATCTTATTGTTACTATAATAACCTATTGACGCCTAACCACCTTTGAAGTGGTTGCTTAGCCATTATAGACAACAGCTATTTTGGCGGAGAACAGGCAAGTATTGACGTACTTGCCTTTCTTTATTTATATTATACACCTGCTGCAATGAAATTTCAAGTCTTTTATAAAAAATCAGGGTTAATTTTGAATATTAATCAAAGCAACATTTTTTTCGATTTATTTTAAAAATACTTTACTAATCGAGGTTTTTCTGATATAATATCTGTAGGCAATTTGCTAAAGGGTAGGTTAGGTCGAGCCTTCTGTAGAGGAGGTGAAGCCTATGACTATGTTTGAGGTTATTTTTGCGTACTATTCTGTATTGCAGCTTTATTACTTCACAAAATACATAATTGTGTCGACAATAAAAAACAGACATAAGAAAAGCCGTCCCTATCGCAAATAAACGGCGGCTTTTCTTATAGTAACTATAATATCTGCCGCCGACTGACCACCTTTTAAGTGGTTATCGCTTAGCCTTACGGCGGAGATGGGTGAGTATTAGCGTACTCACCTTTCTTTATTTATATTATACACCCAACACAATAAAATATCAAGTCTTTTAAGAAAAATTTTTCAGCATAAAAGCAAAAAAAGTGTTGTCATAATTTCATTTTTGTATTACAATATATATAACTGTTTAAAGAATTAAAACAATTAAACAAAACGAGTTGACAAACGGAGGGCTAAATATGAAATATCTGAATTTTTCCGTCACAGAGCCGGAATTTAAAGACACAATATATTCCGTAAGGGAATTTGGGGCAAAAGGCGACGGCTTTACAAACAACACCGAAGCAATTAATAACGCCATAACTCACGCCTCCGAAAACGGCGGCGGCGTTGTAACCGTTCCCAGAGGAATTTTCTTTACGGGGCCTATTACTCTTAAAAACGATGTAAACCTTCACCTTCAGGCAGGTGCTGTTTTGCTGTTTTCTTCAAATGTAGACGACTATCCCCTTGTTATGGTGAACTATGAGGGTTCTCAGGCTTACCGCTGTACTTCCCCCATTAACGCAAAGGGCGCAACCAACATTGCCATAACGGGCAAGGGAGTTATAAACGGCTCAGGCGACCCCTGGAGACCCGTTAAAAAATTCAAGGTTCCCGACAGACGCTGGCGCAAGCTTATTTCGTCCGGCGGCGCTATAAACGTTCTTAACGGCGGTGAGGAAACATGGTGGCCTACGGAAAGAGCAAGAATAGGTCACGACCTTTTGAGCGCATACGGCCCTAATCTTAAGGACTATGACACCTGCTATGAGTGCAGAGACTTCTTAAGACCCTGTCTTGTTTATTTGGAGGACTGTCACAACATTCTCATTAAGAATGTTACATTTAAAAACTCGCCGGCTTGGAGTATTCACCCCTTCCTCTGTGACAATATAACCGTTAAGGATATTATTGTCAGCAATCTTGACACAGCACAAAACTCCGACGGTATCGACATTGACTGCTGTCATAACGTTAAAATTTTGGATTCAACCTTTGACGTAGGCGACGACGGAATTTGTATGAAGTCAGGCAAAAACGAAGAGGGCAGAGCAAGAGGTATACCTACATTTAATGTTTACATAAACAACTGCACCGTTTTCCACGGTCACGGCGGCTTTGTTTTGGGCAGTGAGATGAGCGGCGGACTTCATAATATTGAAATTTCGGAATGTACTTTTATCACCACCGACTGCGGCGTTAAGCTTAAGAGCTGCGTAGGCAGAGGGGGCGTTATAGAAAATATTTACATTCACGGAATTAATATGATGCACCTTCCCAAAGAGGCAATTGTGTTTACTACAGGCTATGACATCGACTCTCACGAGGGTCAGGAGGTTTCCGAGGAGGAAATTCCCGAGTTCAGAAACGTTATTGTTGAAAACATTACCTGTACTCACTGCGTAACGCCTATTTCTATCGTCGGACTTAAGGAAAGACCTATTCACGATATTACACTTAAGAATATCCGCATAGCTTCAAGACAGCTTGAAAAGGTTTATAAGTATGCCGAGAATATTAAGGAGCAGAACGTAGTTATTACGGAGCTTTTGGGTGAGCATTATTAAGCATAATTCAAATTTCTGTAAAAAGCAGTCTGACTAAATGGAAACAGCTCCACCTCTCCGACAGCTTCGCTGACAGCCGGAACCCGAAAGAGTTCGGGACGTGCACCGTGAATTTTTTCGAAGAAAAAAATCACGGCAGACGGCTTTTCCGTAGGAAAAGTTCTGAACACCCTCAAGGGGAGGCAGGGGGGGAGGCAGAAATTTTTTTAAAAACTCTTTTAAAATTTTTCAGACTTTGCGTTTATAAAGGCGTATATATATTTGAAAAAAGAAAAAAAGAAAAAATATAAATTAGAACCTCTTAACTGAGGTTTTAATTTGAAAGATATTTAGCACTCACAAAGCAAGAGTGCTGATAAATTTTAAAGGAGTGATAAATATGTTATGTCAGAAATGTAATCACAACAATGCAACAGTTCACTATGAGCAGAATATAAACGGAAAGGTAACAAAGCTTGACCTTTGCCCCGAATGTGCCAAAGAAATGAATATAGGTATGCCTCAGTTTTCAACAGGCTTTTCAAGTCTTTTAGACGGCTTCGGTTCGCTTTTCGGAGAAATGCCTTCTATTTCAAGCTTTTTCGATACTCCTTCCCAAATCGCTTCCACAAGCTGCACAGGCTGCAACACAAGCTTAGGTGAGCTTAACAACTCAAGCTTTTTGGGCTGTCCCGACTGCTACAGTGCTTTTGAAAGCCTTATCGAAAATACACTGGGCAGATGTCAGAAGGGTATCCGTCACACAGGCAAGAGACCCAACCGTTTGGGCGGGCACTCAAAAACAGAGGAAAACACAGGAGCAGCTGACAGCGGCAAGCCTATGACAGAGGTCGAGAGGCTCAGAGCAGAGCTTAAAGAAGCCGTTAAGGCAGAAAACTATGAAAAAGCAGCCGAGCTGAGAGATAAAATTAAGGAGCTGGAGCAATAAAATGAACAATATGGTAATTTCAACACGAATAAGGCTTGCACGAAACCTAAAGGGCTTCAGCTTCCCTCACAAGCTTAACCACAAGGACGCTGAGGAAATAACCTCAAGGGTTCAAAATGCTCTTGCACCTATTATAAAGGATTTTACACTTGTTAAAATGTCCGATGTGGATAACGTAACAAAGCAGATGCTTGCAGAAAACGGAACAATCAGCCCCGACGCAGCAAACAACAGGCTTTGCAGAGTTTTTATCAAGAAGGACGGCGGAGCTGAAATAACCGTTAACGAAGAGGATCACGTCCGTATTCAGACTCTTCGCAGAGACGACAACATAGATGCGGCTTTTGAGCTTGTAAACAGGCTTGACGATCTCCTTGACGAAAGCTTAAGCTTTGCCTTCAGCGATAAATACGGATATTTAACGGCTTGCCTTACAAACACAGGCACCGGAATGAGGGCTTCTTATATGCTTCATCTGCCTATGCTTGAAAAAACAAAGCAGATTAAGGCTCTTGAGGGCGAAATAGGCCGTTTCGGAATGGTTATAAGAGGTTCACACGGCGAGGGCAGTGAAGCCGTAGGCAGTCTCTATCAGCTTTCAAACCAGGTGACCTTAGGCAAGTCCGAAAGAGAAATAATAAACGATTTAAACAACATTATGAAGCAGATTACCGCAAAGGAAGCAGCCTTAAGAGAAAAGGTTAAAGGCGACGCAGCCTTTGAAGATGTGATTTTCAGAAGTCTGGGCATATTAAAATACTGCAAGACAATATCCGCAAAGGAAGCTATGGAACATCTTTCAAACGTAAAAATGGGCATAGAAAGCGGTATAATAAAAGACAAAGAGGATAATATTTATAATATAATGACAGATATTCAGCCGTCGGTAATTAAAAAGAAAGAGGGTCAAGCCCTGAGCAACGCGGAAATTTGTAAGAAGCGTGCCGAATATCTGAATAAAACACTGTAAAGGAGGTTACATACCATGCAGGTTAGACTTTCACAGAAATCAACAGAGGTTATAAACAGAGCTATGGAGATTTCCGCTGAAATGGGTCACAACTATGTGGGAACAGAGCATATTCTTTTCGCTCTCGCAGATGTTCAGGATTCCACAGCGGAGGAAGCTATTTCAGCTCAGGGTATAACCCCCGAAGATATTGAAAATAAAATAGAGGAGCTTACAGGCAGAGGAGAACCCCTGTCACGCAGCAACACAATAAACGAGTTTACACCCAGAGCAAAGAGAGTTCTTCAGCTTTCCGGACAGGAGGCTGTCTATTCGGGACAGCAGATCGTAGGAACAGAACATCTTCTTTTGGCTCTTATTAAAGACAGCGGTCAAAGCTATGACCAAAGCGTGGCTTACCGTGTTTTGGAGGCTTTGGGCGTAAGCCCCGAAAGGCTTTTAAACGATTTGCTTTCAGAGCTGGGCTTTGATCAGGAAGGGGAGTATGAAGGGGGCAGCCCCGCAGGCGGCGGAAAGGCTTCTAAAGGCAAGTCAAACACCCCTACACTGGATAAATTCGGTAGAGACTTAACCGCTATGGCAGCTGACAACAAGTTCGACCCTATTGTAGGCAGAGAAAAAGAGGTTGCCAGAGTTATTCAGATTTTGAGCAGAAGAACCAAAAACAACCCCTGTCTTATAGGCGACCCCGGCGTAGGCAAAACAGCCATTGCGGAGGGGCTTGCTCAGGACATAGCTTCCGGCAATGTTCCGGAGGTTTTGAAGGATAAGAGAGTAGTGGCTATGGATTTGGCTTCTATGGTAGCCGGCACGAAGTTCAGAGGTGAGTTTGAAGAGAGAATTAAAAAGACAATTGACGAGGTAATTAAAGCCGGAAACGTCATTCTCTTTATTGACGAGCTTCATACAATAATCGGTGCAGGCGGAGCGGAAGGCTCTATGGACGCTTCAAACATTTTGAAGCCTTCTCTTGCAAGGGGAGAAATGCAGGTAATAGGTGCAACAACCCTTAACGAATACAGAAAATATATTGAGAAGGACGCAGCCCTTGAAAGACGTTTTCAGCCCGTTACGGTAGATGAACCCTCACAGGACGAAGCTATTAAAATGCTTTTCGGGCTAAGAGATAAATATGAAGCCCACCATAATGTAAAAATTACAGATGACGCAATCGAAGCCGCTGTTAAGCTTTCGTCACGTTATATTACAGACCGTTTTCTTCCCGACAAGGCAATAGACGTTATCGATGAAGCCGCTTCTAAGGTAAGGCTTTTGACATACACCGCGCCTCCCGAGGTTAAGGAGCTTAAGGACAGGCTTGAAATTCTTTCAAAAGAAAAGGAAGCAGCCGTTAAAAGCGAAGCCTATGAAAAGGCGGGTCAGATTAAGAAGGAACAGGACGAGCTTAAGGAAAAACTCACTGCTCTTGAAGATAAGTGGAAGGCTGAAAACAGCGAAAAGGTTATGGAGGTAACCCCCGACACGGTAGCCGATATTATAGGCGGCTGGACGGGAATCCCCGTAAGCAAGCTCCGTCAGGAGGAAGGCGAGCGTCTCCGCAATATGGAGCAGATTCTCCACAGCAGAGTAATCGGTCAGAATGAAGCCGTTACTGCAATTTCAAAGGCTATAAGAAGAAGCAGAGTAGGGCTTTCAGACCCCAAGCGTCCCATAGGCTCATTCCTTTTCTTAGGACCTACCGGCGTAGGCAAGACGGAGCTTTCAAAGGCTCTTGCAGAGGTTCTTTTCGGGGATGAAAACGCTGTTATCCGTCTTGATATGAGTGAATACATGGAGAAGCACACAGTCTCAAAGCTTATAGGCTCACCTCCGGGATATGTAGGCTATGAAGAGGGCGGTCAGCTTTCCGAAAAGGTCAGAAGAAATCCCTATTCGGTTATTCTTTTTGATGAAATCGAAAAGGCTCACCCCGATGTTTTCAACATTCTTCTTCAGGTTCTCGACGACGGTCATATAACCGACAGTCAGGGCAGAAAAATCGACTTTAAGAACACCGTTATCATTATGACATCTAATGCCGGAGCAAAGAATATTACCGCTCCCAAGAGCTTAGGCTTTACCGCAGGTTCAGCCGACGGCGATAATTCGGCGGACTATGAAAAAATGAAATCTCTTGTTATGGGAGAGGTTAAGAAGATATTCCGTCCCGAGTTTATAAACAGAATTGACGATATTATCGTTTTCCAAATGCTCACTAAGGACGAAATTAAGCAGATTGCCACTCTTATGATTAACGAGGTTAAGACAAGGGTTAAAACAAATATGGGCATTGACCTGACACTGACAGACGCAGCCCTTGACAAGATTGCGGAAACGGGCTATGACAAGGTTTACGGCGCAAGACCCTTAAGGCGTACAATTCAGTCTGACATTGAGGATCTTTTGGCGGATAAAATTCTTGAAGGCTCTGTTAAAGAAAACTCAGCGGCTACAGTCGATTATAAAGACAACGCCTATGTAATATCATAAACAAAGTATAGAATACCATTAATATTATCCACCTAAAAAGGCTTTGGCTGTGATATAATCCCCTTAGAGTAGACACTTGAAATAACAAAAATATTTCAAAACTA
>JAJQFU010000138.1 GCA_021200955.1 Clostridiales bacterium
CCGAAACCCGCAGCTTCTTTTAACTCCATACTCCCAACCTTCTTTCTTTTACACTTTTATTATAATATAAAACACTTTGAATATCAACAAAAAATTGAATATTTGTCAAAGACCGTTTCATTTTATTTTTGACAGGCACAGACCTCACCCTTAAAGAATATAATGTAAAATACGCCTTTAAGGATGTGAGAAAGTTGTCCTTATATTCCGACCTTCAAACCTCTTTTCCCCAAATTCTCACCCCCGAAGAGGAACAGGAGTATATACAAAAGGCAGAAAACGGCGACCCCCAAGCCAAAAACACCCTCATCGAACACAACCTCCGCCTTGTTGCCCACATAGTCAAAAAATATATAAACTATCAAAGCGACTTTCAAGACCTTCTCTCCATAGGCTCAATAGGCTTAATAAAAGCCGTAAACACCTACAACTCCCAAAAGAAGGTTAGGCTGGCAACCTACGCCGCAAGGTGCATCGAAAATGAAATTCTGATGTATATACGCCGGAACAAAAGAAGACGAAAAGATTGTTCTCTGCAAGATACAGTAGGCTTTGACAAGGACGGCAGCGAGGTCGCCCTTCAGGACAGGATAGCCGACGACAGGCTGCCCATAGCTGAGGAGGTGGAGCTAAAGCTTCAAACAGAGAGCCTTTTAAGCTGTATAAACGAAAGCCTGACGGAAAGGGAGCGGCAGATTATAGCCTTAAGATATGCCCTTTCGGAAAATGAGGAGCTGACCCAAAGGGAAATTGCCGAGATTTTCGGCATAAGCCGAAGCTATGTCAGCCGTATCGAGAAAAAAGCCCTGTCGAAGCTAAAAAAAGCTCTTTCAGATGATTAGGCGGTTTTCGCCTATCATACATATACATATTTTTTGTTTTCGGTCTCCGCTGCGGGCGAAGCCTTTTTTATTGTAAAAATTTAAGCATCAAAGCTGTGAGAACTGATTAATCTGCGAATTTTTTAAGTTTTTTTAAATTTTTCTTGACAGAATTCAGCCTTTGTGTTAATATATTTTAAAGACGCAGAACGTCTTTTTTTGTGCCGCATTTTTTTGCGGCTGAACGAAACTGACATTATTATTTTTGAAAAAGGCAGGTGAAGGGTTTTGAGGACAAGAATTACCTTGGCATGTACTGAATGTAAACAGCGTAATTACAACACTATGAAAGACAAGAGAGTACATCCCGAAAGAATGGAAACCAAGAAATATTGCAAGTTCTGCAATAAGCACACTACTCACAGGGAAACCAAATAATAAGGCTTTCTCTGAGATGACCTTTTTACAGAAAGGGGTATCTATTTAATGGAAGAAAAAAACACCAAAAACGTAACAGTAAAAGAAAAAGGCGCTGCTAAGCAGTTCTTAAACAGACATATGGGCGAATACAGAAAGATTATCTGGCCCTCAAGAGAAGAGCTTATTAAGCAGACCATAACAGTTATTTGCCTTTCACTTATTGTAGGCGCAATTATTTGGGGATATGACGAAATTTTCGAACATCTCTACCGTGCGCTTGTAAGCTTAGTGAAATAAGTTTTATGGGGGTTAAGTAAAATGGAAAAACAGGAACCCAGGTGGTATGTTATTCACACATATTCGGGATATGAAAACAAGGTTATGACAGATATTGAAAAAACCGTTAAAAACCGAGGCATTCAGGATATGATCTGCGAGTTGCATATCCCCGAGGAGGAATATACCGAAATTAAAAGCGACGGCACAAAAAAGACGGGGCTTCGCAAGAGGTATCCCTGCTATGTTTTCGTTAAAATGATTTTAACCGACGAAACATGGTATCTTGTAAGAAACACAAGAGGTGTAACCAGCTTTGTAGGCACAGACTATTCAAAGCCTCAGCCCCTTTCGGACGCAGAGGTTCGCTTTAACGGGCTTGAAAAAGCCGTTGTTGTTAAGTTTGACCACAAGGTGGGCGATTCGGTTCTTATAAATGACGGGCCTTTTAAAGACTCCGCCGGAACCATTAAAGAAATTAATCTTAACAAAAAGACCGTTGTTGTTATGATTTCCATATTTGGCAGAGAGACCCCCGTTGAGCTTGACTTCGGTCAGATCAGCCGAATTGACTGACCTTAGTATTTTGTCAGAGATAATGCGGACGGGCGCTGTCCGCAGTGGGAGGGAAAATCCCGCAATTACCACATTTATAGGAGGTGCCGATAATGGCAAAAAAAATTCAAGGCTATGTAAAATTACAAATTCCCGCAGGCAAGGCTAACCCTGCTCCCCCCGTTGGCCCCGCTTTAGGTCAGCAGGGTGTAAACATTATGGGCTTTTGTAAGGAATTTAACGAAAGAACAAAGAAGGATATGGGTCTTATAATTCCCGTAGTTATTACCGTATATCAGGATAAGTCTTTCACATTCATTACAAAGACTCCCCCTGCTGCTGTTCTGCTTAAAAAGGCAGCCAACATTCAGTCAGGTTCAGGCAAGCCCAATAAAGAGAAGGTTGCTACCGTATCTTATGAGGACGTTAAGAAAATTGCCGAAACAAAAATGCCCGACTTAACAGCTGCAAATCTTGACGCAGCTATAAGCATGATTAAGGGTACGGCAAGAAGCATGGGTATCGTTGTTAAGGAACAGTAAATATTTACATCATTTCCTTAAGCATTTATTTCAGTGGGAGGGTAGGTATCTTCCCGATATTACCACATAAGGAGGAACTTAATTTGAAACGAGGCAAAAAATATCAGGAAAGCGCTAAGCTTATTCAAAAGGCAAAGCTTTATGACCCGAATGAGGCAGTTGAGCTTGTTAAAAAGACAGCTTCAGCTAAATTTGATGAAACTATAGAAGCACACATTCGTTTAGGTGTAGACTCAAGGCACGCAGACCAGCAGGTCAGAGGTGCTGTTGTACTTCCAAATGGTACAGGTAAGGTAGTTCGTGTATTGGTTATTGCCAAAGGTGACAAAGCCGACGAGGCTGAAGCAGCAGGGGCAGACTATGTAGGTGCAGAAGATATGATCGCCAAAATTCAGGGCGAAAACTGGTTCGACTTCGACGTTATCGTTGCTACACCCAATATGATGGGTCAGTTAGGTCGTATCGGCCGTATCTTAGGTCCTAAGGGACTTATGCCCAACCCCAAGGCAGGAACAGTAACTATGGATATTGCAAGTGCTGTTAAGGAAATTAAAGCAGGTAAGATTGAATATCGTCTTGACAAAACAAACATTATCCACGTTCCCGTTGGCAAGGCTTCTTTCGAGGCTGACAAGCTTCTTGAAAACTTCAATACCCTTATGGGCGCAATTATAAAGGCAAGACCCTCAGCAGCTAAAGGACAGTATCTTAAGTCAGTTGTTCTTACAGCTACTATGGGCCCCGGCGTAAAGGTTAACCAGGCTAAAATCGGCGGTCAGAACAGCTGATTGAGGAAACCGTAAGCCAACTTAAATTAATTTAAGTTTATAATTTCGTAAACGATAAAAAACCTCCGCAGCGACTTTGCGGAGGTTTTTGCATACAGAAAAAAGATTAAATATTTCTCTTAAAGTCTTAATGCTTTACGGTCTTGACTTTTTTGGGGCGTATTGTATAATTAAGAAAAGAATAAAAACAACGGAGATAGATAGAAATGAAAACATCTGATTTTTATTATGATTTGCCGAAGGAGCTTATAGCCCAGACACCTCTTAAGGACAGAGCCTCTTCACGGCTTATGGTTCTTCATAAAAATACGGGAGATATTGAACATAAAACCTTTCGGGACATAAAGTCTTATTTAAACCCCGGTGACTGCCTTGTTATAAACGACACAAAGGTAATTCCCGCAAGGCTTATAGGCGAAAAGACAACGGGAGCAAGGGTTGATGTTTTGCTGCTTAAAAGAATTGACGCAAACACATGGGAGACATTGGTTTATCCCGGGAAAAGGCTTAAGCCGGGAGCAAAGGTTATTTTCGGCGGAGGTCTTTTGGAGGCTGAAATAGTTTCCGAAGCGGACGGCGGAAACAGAATAGTCCGCTTCAGCTACGAGGGCATTTTTGAAGAAATTCTTGACAGGCTGGGTCAAATGCCTTTGCCCCCTTATATCACCGAAAAGCTTGAGGATAAAAACCGCTATCAGACGGTTTATGCCAAAAACGACGGTTCCGCAGCAGCCCCCACCGCAGGGCTTCACTTTACAAAGGAATTAATGAAGGAAATTCAGGATATGGGGGTTAAAATTGCCTCTCTTACCCTTCACGTAGGTTTGGGGACATTCCGCCCCGTAAAGGTTGACGATGTTTCAAACCATAAAATGCATTCCGAGTTTTATACCCTCAAAAAAGATCAGGCGGATATAATTAACGAAACAAGGCAGAACGGCGGTAAAATTGTTGCCGTAGGCACTACAACCACACGTACTCTTGAATCCATAGCCGACGAAAAGGGCTTTTTGACACCAAAATCAGGAGAAACCGACATATTTATATATCCCGGCTATAAATTTAAAATAGTGAATAATCTTATTACGAATTTTCATCTGCCCGAATCCACACTGCTTATGCTTGTTTCCGCTCTGGCAGGGAAAGAAAATATTATGAACGCCTACGCCGAGGCAATAAAGGAGCGTTATAGATTTTTTTCCTTCGGCGACGCTATGTTTATAACGGAATAGATTAACCATATGTATTAATGAAATTATGAAGGCATTTTGTATTGTAAAGCGGAGATGATATGAATGACAAACTTTAACGATTTTCTGAAGGAACAGTTAAAGGATTGCGAATTAAAAAAAGAATATGATGCTTTAGAGACGGAGTTTGCCGCAGTTCAGGCAATTATTGACGCAAAGGTTGATTTAGGTGATTGAATATGAAGAAAATTTTGTTTTTGGGCGACAGTATTACTGACTGCGAACACCTTTACAGCCGTGACGGGCTCGGTGACGGCTATGTGAAAATGCTGTCGGAGAAGCTGCCCTATAAGCTTATAAACACAGGCACAAACGGCTTTATGGCGGCGGATATAAAACGGCGGATTAACATATTTTTGCAGTCAAACCCCGATTTTATAAGCCTTCTTGTTGGTGTAAACGATATTCCCTCAATAATGGCTTCCCCCAAAAGCTTTAAGCATTTTACGGAAGTCTATGAAGAAATTGTTGTGAAAATTTCAAAGAAGCCCTGTCTTATAATCGCACCCTTTGTTTTTCCCTCCCCTGCTGAGCTTATAAACTGGGAAAGATTTCTTGACCCTATGCGCAGGGAAATAAAAAGGCTCTGCGAAAAATACGGTGCGGAATATCTGCCTATGGACAAAATTTTTAAAGAAGAGTTAAACCGTAATGAGCCGTCTGATTTAAGTCCCGACGGTATACACTTAACGGAAAAGGGGCATAGAATACTTGCGGAACACTGGCTGGAAAGAATTAAAAATTTGCAGCAATAAAAGAAGCGTGTTGGGGCTTTCCCTGACACGCTTTAATATTATTATAAGCAGAAATGAAATCTTACTGCATTATTTTAACAACAACCTTTTTATCTTCATAGATTGCCGCTGCTTTAACCACAGTGCGGATAGCCTTAGCAATTCTGCCCTGCTTTCCGATAACCTTACCCATATCGTCCTCGCTGACATGCAACTCCAAAATAAGGGCGTCGTCATCAGTATAATCTTTTACAAAAACTCCGTCGGGGTTATCCACAAGAGCCTTTGCAATCACTGTGAGCAATTCTTTCATAAGGCGTTACCTCCCAACAAAATTACAAAGCTCCGGCTTTTTTAAGAAGCGCCCTGACAGTGTCGGTAGGCTGTGCGCCTTTGCTTAACCATTCCTTAGCTGCTTCTGCGTCAACCTTGAGAACTGAAGGTTCTTTAGTAGGATCATAATAACCTAACTCGGCGATAGCCTTGCCCCCTCTGGGTACTCTTGAATCAGCAACAACTATTCTATAAAAAGGAGTTTTCTTAGCTCCCATTCTCTTAAGTCTGATTTTTACCATTTTTTTTCACCTCCCGAAAAAGTTTATATGATTTTATATAAGAAACCGCTGAAAAATCATCGGCTGCTTGGCTTATTACTGCATAAAGGGGAGTTTAAATCCCAACTTTTTGCCTTTCTTCATATCCCCCATCATTTTCATCATACCCTTCATCTGTTCAAACTGCTTAAGGAGCTTATTGATTTCCTGAATGGATCTTCCGCTGCCTTTGGCAATTCTTCTCTTTCGGGAGCCGTTTAAAATATCGGGGTTGCGTCTTTCCTTAACAGTCATTGACTGAATAATTGCTTCAACGTGAAGCATAGCCTTTTCGTCAATTTCAACATCGTTTAAATTTATTTTGTTCATACCCGGCAGCATTCCCAAAAGGTCTTTAATAGGTCCCATTTTTTTGACCTGCTGCATTTGGCTTAAAAAGTCCTCAAGGTTAAAATCGTTTGAACGCATTTTACGTTCAAGCTCCGCCGCCTGTTTTTCGTCAAAGGCGCTTTCGGCTTTGTCTATAAGGGTCAAGACATCGCCCATTCCCAAAATTCTGGAAGCCATTCTGTCGGGATAAAAGGGCTCCAAATCCTCGGTTTTTTCACCCATGCCCACGTATTTAATGGGCTTTCCCGTTACGCTTCTTACGGAAAGGGCTGCGCCGCCTCTTGTGTCGCCGTCAAGCTTTGTGAGGATTGTTCCGTCAATGCCCAGCTTTTCGTCGAAGGTCTTAGCCACATTAACAGCGTCCTGACCTGTCATAGCGTCTATAACAAGCAAAATTTCCTGAGGTCTGACCTCACGCTTAATCTCCGCAAGCTCGTCCATAAGCTCCTCGTTTATGTGAAGTCTGCCGGCGGTATCTATAATAACAATGTCGTTGCCCTTTTCCTTTGCGAAGGCAACGCCGTTTTTGGCTATTTCAACGGGGTTTATCTGACCCTGTTCGAATACGGGAACTCCGCAGCCGCTGCCTACTACCTGAAGCTGTTTTATTGCCGCAGGTCTGTAAACGTCGCAGGCTACAAGCAAGGGGTTCTTCCCCTTCTTTTTAAGCTGAACCGCAAGCTTTCCCGCCGCTGTGGTTTTGCCAGCGCCCTGAAGCCCGGCAAGCAAATAAACAGTAGGGCGTTTTGAAGAAAATGTCAATGCGCTTTGGGTTGTTCCCATAAGGTCTACAAGCTC
>JAJQFU010000124.1 GCA_021200955.1 Clostridiales bacterium
ATACATAATTCTTTTGTTATTTGCTCTGTCTACTTGACAGGGGTGGGTTCAAAATTCATTTTTGCAGTCCTTTTTGCTGTTTAAAACAAAATCATACCTAAAAGGGGGATTGTTATGTTTGCAAGAAGTGTAGTTACTAAAATATTTCTTGAAATAAGCTCTTTGCTTTCGGAGTTATACTGAGCTGCCAGCATAAGCACCATTGAGCCTACGGGCATTGCGTTTGTGATTGTTATAATGCTTGTATAATAATTGCTTATGTTTAAAATTCGGCATATTGCAAATGTAATTACGGGAATTACAATAAGCCTAATCAGCGAAAAGCCGTAACACCGCAAGTCCGTAAGAGATTGTTTAATGGGGTACAGTGCAAGAATAGAACCCAAAACAATCATAGACAGGGGCGAGGTTACGTTGCCTGCCATATAGATTGTTTCATAAACAATACCATCGCTTCTTATGCCTGAAATGTAAATAACAAGAGCCAAAATACAAAGCACAAAGCCGGGGTTTATGATTTTTCTTAGGCTGAATTTTTCTTTTTCCGAGGTTTTGGGTCTAAAGCTGTTTATGCCGAAGGTATAAATAAATATATTGTAGGCAAAATGTATCATAGATGTATAGAAAACAGCTTCGTCACCTAAGGCTGACTGCACAACGGGATATCCCATAAGAGCACTGTTTGCAAAAACCATCATACATTCATAAGCTCGTCTGTCACCCTTTGGCAGTCTCAATATTCTGACAAGAGCTTTTGCAAAAACAATGAATAAGACATACATACCCACCCCTGCCGCAATCAGCAGAAGAACGGAAAATCTGTTTTCGCTGTCGGCTTTCAGAACAGAGGAAATTATCAAAAGGGGCATTGTTACATTGACAATCAGCGCAGACAGCTTTTGATTTGAATGGTTATCCAAAATGCCGGCTTTGTTGACTGCGAAGCCCAAAAGCATAAGTGAAAACAGCTTAACCATTACCTTTATTAAAACACCTGTGTCCATAAAACAACCTCTTTAAGGCGTTACGCCATATTCTTCTTTAACAAATTTCTCCAAAACAGGAAGGCTTCTTAAAACCTTTTCCGTGTCTATGCAGTAAGCCATTCTGAAATAACCGGGACAGCCGAAATTATCGCTTGGCACTAAAATCAAGTCATATTTTTTGGCTTTCATACAAAAGGCGTTTGCGTCGTCCTCCAAAGCTTTGGGGAAGATATAGAACGTTCCTCCGGGCTTTACAACCTCGAAATTCAGCTTAACAAGCTCGTCATAAATAATATTCATATTTGTTTCGTATACAGACAGGTCGCTTGTTTTATCCAAAACCTTTGAAACTGCAAGCTGAATGCTTGAAGCCGGGCAGTTATGACCAATGCCTCTGCTGATTTGTCCGAACATAACGGAAAGAATTTCTGCGTCTCGGCATTTGGGGTTTACGGCAATGTAGCCTATACGCTCTCCGGGCAGACTTAAGCTTTTTGAAAATGAATAGCAGGAAAGAGAATTGTCATAATAAGCACTTACATAAGGTGCGTCAACCCCGTCAAACAAGATTTCTCTGTAAGGCTCGTCGCTTATTATAAAAATGTCGTGACCGTATTCCTTTTGTTTCTTATACAAAATATCAGCAAGAGTTTTTATTGTTTCTGTGGAATAAACAGCTCCGGAAGGATTGTTCGGAGTGTTAATAAGCACTGCCGCCACATTCTCACTTAATTTTTCTTCAAAGGCGTCAAAATTAATTTGAAAATCCTTTGTGCTTGCGGAAACAATCTTTAAATTTGCTCCTGTTTGGTTTACATACTGATAATATTCGGGAAAGAATGGGGCAAAGGTCAAAACCTCATCTCCGGGCTTAGTTACACAGCGAAGTGCATGAGCCAAAGCTCCGGCAGCTCCCGAGGTCATAAAAATATGCTCTGTTTTATAGTTCATATTAAATCTTTTGTTAAGGCTTTCTGCTACTCTTTCACGAACGGAGGTTATGCCCAAAGAAGGGCTGTAGCCGTGTACATAAACAGGGTCTTCCTCCTTAAGAAGCTTTACAAGCTCATCTGTAAATTCAGGTGCACAGGGTACACTGGGATTTCCCAAGCTGTAGTCAAATACGTTTTCATAGCCTATTTCCTTTCCTCTTTCCGTTGCATATTCGCTTAATTCCCTTATTATGGATTTTCCCTTTAATAATGCCTTATAGCCTTCATTAATCATTTTTTATCACTCCTCAAATACTTTCTGTTTACTATGTTGACCGGTTCTTCTCCTTTAGAAACCTTTTCTATATTGTTCCAAGCCCTTGCATATCCTCTTTTAAAGCTTGAGGATGTTATTCCCCCAATATGGGGACTGAACAAAATTCTGTTTTCTATTTCGGGCTTTTGCGTCAGCAAGACATTATCCTTTTGAACAGGTTCACCTGCAACGGTGTCAAGTGCCGCCATAGCTATTTTGCCGCTTTTGAGGGCTCTTACAAGGGCTTCACTGTCCAAAAGCTCGCCTCTTGCAGTGTTTACGATATATGAGCCATTCTGCATTTTATTAAAGAAATCGTCGTTTGCCATATTTTTTGTTTCAGGTGTAACGGGAACGTGAAGGCTTATAATTCCGCATTTTCCCAAAAGCTCGTCTAAGGGAAGATATTCCGTATTATATTTCTTTTCGGTTTCGCTGTCGGCTCTGAAAATATCATAATAATATGTTTTTACGCCGAAGGCTGTCATAAGAGAAGCCACACATTTGGCAATATCTCCGAAGCCCACCAAGCCAACGGTATAATCCGGAAGTTCGCTGAGATTGCCATCCTTCATATAATTTTCTTTAACTGTTATTTGTCTGCCCTCTCTGACAGCTGTGTCGCAGTTTTTAATATCTCTTAACATTCCCAACATAAGAAGCACAGCCTGTTCTGCCACAGCCGAAGCGTTTATACCCTTGCAGTTGCAGACATAAATATTTCTTTCACCTGCCGCCTTTAAGTCAAAAAAGTTATAGCCCACGCCCTCGGAATGAATTAATTTAAGATTTGGCATACTGTTAATTAGCTTTTCCGAAACTGCCGACATAGCATCTGCAATTATATAGTCGGCGTCTTTTCCGACTTTTATTATTTCATCTTCGGGAAGATGTCCGTCTGCTTCGATAATTTCCATATTTTCCGTAAAATCGCTTTTAACGGTGTACCTTTCTACATTTCCTTTTTTGCCTATGTGCAAAAGTTTCATAATATGCTTCAGCTCCTTATAAAATTTATTGTTTTTATTTCAAGGTCTAAGCCTTGCTTAAAGCCGGGTATTCTCCCGGATAAGAGAGAATGCCCCGGCATATCCCAACTATACCGATTAAATATTGATGATTCCTATACCGCTTAAAAATACAAAAAGTATAATAAGAGGATCTATTATAAGCATTGTCCACTTAAATGCCTTTGCCCAGCTAAATTTAATTTTTCCGTCATTTGTAATTTCTTTAACGGCGTTTTCTGTTTTCCAAACATAGCCAATAAAAATACACATAAAGAATGCACCGAAGGGCATAATCAAGTTGGAAACAATCCAGTCCAAAGTGTCCTGAATGTTCATACCGCCGAATGTAATTCCGCCTAAAATATCGCCGTTTGACAGTGAGCAGATTACAGCCCCTATGGCAACAACAACCCCTATTCCTATCATAGACTTTGTTCTGTCGCACTTTTTAAACTCGTTTACATAGCTTGTTGTAACCGTAAGCATTGCCGTAGTAGAGGTCAAAGCCGCAAAAACAACCAAAAGGAACATTATGAACGCCAGCACAGTGCCCATTGTACTGCCGAAGGCTGCGCTTAATGACTGAGGCAGTGCATACATAAGCATTCCGGGGCCTGTTTGTGAGGTGGGGTCAATCATTGTTACGGCGGAAACCGCAAACACAGCGGGAAGAGTTACAAAGCCTGCAAGAAGAGCCACACCTGTGTCGATTATGGGAATACCGTAAGTTTCTGTCAAAAGGTTCGAATCCTTTTTGAGATATGAACCGAATGTAATCATCTGACCTGTGCCGAGACTTAATGAAAAGAAGCACTGACCCAAGGCAGCAAGGGCAACGTGACCTAAGCCGCCGGCATTTGACACATTTTCCATATTAGGTATTAAAAGATATTTTACGCCTTCGCTTGAGCCTTTAAGAGACAGGCTGCAAACAGCGCAGACAATAAGCAGAACAACAAGCAGGGGCATTAAGAATTTTGCCGCCTTTTCAAGCCCTGATGATATACCCTTAACATCTATGGCAACTGTGGCAATAATAAACACCAAAGCACAGCCTATTGGAGTAAAATATGAGGATATTGACTTTCCGAAAAGATCCATATCCATACTTTCTATGGGAACAAAGAAAACCTTGATACAATATTGTAAAATCCAACCGGCTATTACACTATAATAGCACAATATTAATAAATTCGCAAATGCGCCCAAGAAGCCCAAAAACGTCCAAAACTTTGTTTTTGCCTTGCTCTGACCGCATTCAACCGCTATATTTTTATAAGCATCTGTGGGACCGACCTGGGCATATCTGCCTATAGTGGCTTCACCCAGCAGAAGGGGAATACCCAAAACCAAAACGAAAATCAAATAAAAAATCAAAAATACACCGCCGCCGTTTTGCCCTGCAAGAGTGGGAAACTTCCAAATATTTCCTAAACCTACGGCGCTTCCGGCTGCCGCCAATACATAACCTAAACTGCTGAATCTATCTCTTTTGCCTTTCATAGAGATACCTCCTTTTTTATAAACCTTAATACCGATTGGGAGGTCAATCGGTATTAACAAGGAGGCCTCTGCTGTGTCAACTGATTGACCTCTTTGCCGTTTACACATATATAATAAACCCGCCTGTAGGAGGCGGGTCAAGTATAACTTTTGCACAATTTTTCATCTTTTTTTGTAAGGAATTTGTAACTCTATAACATATTTTGATAAATCGTTGGTTAAACAATAGTCCATTAATGATATTTCGAGAGCGTCTCCGTTTGGCTCGAAGCCTTTCTCTTTCATATATTTAAACATTTTTCTGTAATACTCCGGCGTATCGTTGTGTGTTCCTCTAAAACGCAAAGTGAGATATTTGCTTTCGGGCAGCACTTCAATATTTCCCTCATATTTATCTTCGTTTTCAAGAAAAATGAATATTCCCGAATATACGCCGTAGTTTTCTTTTTTCAAATCCTTCAGGCTTACGGAAACCCCGACCTTGCCCAAAAATATAACAAAGTTTTTGGGATTTTTGCCCCCTACCTCTCTCAGTGGGTATTCTATGTCCTCCGAGAGACTTATGCTCTTTTTAAGCACAGCGATTTTTCTTTTTTCAAATGTCTTTTCTCTTATGACTTCCAAATCTGAATTTATCGCATCGTCTATATTGTTAAGCCTGTTTTGGATTTTATTTTCAATAAGCTCCAGCCGCCTTTTCTTATTTTGAACTTCTTCCTTCTGCTCCGCAAGCATTTTTACCATACAGTCAATATCCTTGTTATCCAAAAATTCCTTTATTTTTGAAACAGGTATGTCAAGTTCACGCAGATATAAAATAGTGTTGAGCCTTTCAAACTGCTTCGTCGTGTAATATCTGTAATTATTTTCGGGGTTAATACATTCAGGCTTTAAAAGACCCACTTCGTCATAATATCTCAGAGTTCTGTAGTTAATTCCGTAAAGCCTTGAAATTTCGCCTATTGTAAATAAATCTTTCATTTAATCACCCTCACTTCAAATAAAAAAAAGAGGCATATGCTAAGTAAGCACAGTACCTCTTTGCAGGATATTTTCAATAGTTTTATATATATTTTTGTTTTCCCCAAGCACTTGGGCTATACAAAATATACCTGAAAAAACATTTCTTATAAAGAATATATCCTTAAAATAAACAAAAGTCAAGCATAAAATTTTTTGTGCATCAGCTTATAACATAGGCAATTCTAAACTGCCGCTGCTTTTTGTGGGAATTGCCTATATTGTCAATATCGCTCTTGACTTGTTTACGGTTTGTGTTCTGCATTGGTATTTAGCAGGTATATGCTGACGCTTCTCGGATATTTTAACGGGCAGCAATCATTCTAATTTTTTTAATGAAGGGCTTGTAGGGTCTTTTATAGTCAAAATTCCGCTTATTCTGTATTTACAAAACTATAAGAATGCGACGCTTATCCAGTTCGGTCTCGGATGTGCATCTGCGACAATTTCTTCAATGCTTATTTGTATAGTTTTTTGGGTTATCAAGACAAAAAACTATACAATATCTCCTTGTACAATGTAAAATCATCAGCAAACAATATTTAATTGAAAAACAGTTATTGTCTAAAAAATTTCTTCGGCAATAACTGTTTTATAGATTGATTTTTAGTTCATCGAATAAGACAAGCCCAATGAAATAACGGTATAATTAAAGGCTGTCATCTCAAGTATAGTTGCTATAAGCCATATTGACAGTATATTTAGGGGTATCAGCCTTGTTATAGGCTCATAGAAGAATATACAGCCGTAGAATAATGCCGCTGCCGTAGCTACACTTGAAAAGAATTTCAGCTCGTCATTGGGATAAATTTTATAGGCTGTTTGTATGTTGTATATGATTTTCTCAGCTTTAGACAATAGGTAGACCGACAAGAAAATTAATGCCGTTCCGACCGCTAAATAAATGATTGCTGCGATGACATAACTTGCAATCGTATTAATGCTGAATTTTACAGCTATAAGATTTTCAAGTTTAAAGAAAATGTTTTTCAAGAATATAACAATCCATATTAGGTTGTTTATTCTGTTCAGAAACCATTTGCCGCACTCTTTGAGGACTGCGGCGTGCTTTATAAGTTCCATAAAGGCAATGGCAGTTGTAAAGATTTCTATGCCGACGAAACCTGCTCTGTAGCGGCTTTTTGTTTCACGCTCATTCTTTTCAGCTTCCCACTGTTTGCGTTCGGCAGTACCTTTTTTAATTATAGCGTCACTTGCCTTTTCATTTTCCTTGGCAGCTATACGGCTTTGTTTAGAGGCTTCTATTTGCAGATTATAACTCTTGTCCTCTGCTTTGGC
>JAJQFU010000151.1:0-21361 GCA_021200955.1 Clostridiales bacterium
TTTTGAAATATTTTTGTTATTTCAAGTGTCTACTCTAAGGGGATTATATCACCCGATCTGAGCATAGTCTTTTTATAGTACAAAGTTTATTTAATCTGCGTTTATTACGGCTCTTCTTACGGGAAGAACGAATGAGGGCGAAACTGAAAGCTCGTCTATGCCGTAGTCTAAAAATGTTTGGGTAAGGGTTGTGTCTGCACCTAATTCGCCGCAGATACCTGCCCAAATACCGGCTTTATGGGCGTTTTCTATAACCTTTTTGATAGAACGGAGAACGGCGGGGTGGTGAGAATCGTTTATGCCGTCAAGCTTTGAGTTCTGCCTGTCTATAGCCAGTGTATACTGTGTTAAGTCGTTTGTGCCTATGCTGAAGAAGTCAACATTTTCGGCTAACTCGTCGCTCATAATGACTGAAGCCGGGGTTTCAATCATAATGCCCTGTTCTATGTTTTCGTTAAATTTCACGTTTTCAGCCCGAAGCTCCGCCTTTACGCCTTCAACTATTTCCTTGATTTTTTTGACCTCGTCAACAGAAATAATCATAGGATACATAATTGAAATATTTCCGAAAGCACTTGCTCTTAAAATTGCACGAAGCTGTGTTTTGAAAATGTCTGTCCTGTCGAGACAAATTCTGATTGCCCTGTAGCCCATAGCCGGATTGTCCTCGTGACCTAAATTGAAATAGTCAACCTGTTTGTCAGCCCCTAAGTCAAGGGTTCTTATAATAACTCTTCTTCTGCCCATTATTTCAGCCACTTTTTTATATGCCGCAAACTGCTCCTCTTCCGTTGGAAAGTCGTTTGAGCCCAAGTAGAGAAATTCGCTTCTGAAAAGACCTATTCCCTCTGCGTCGTTTTCAATAACGGAAGCCAAATCCGCCGGCTTGCCTATATTGGCATAGAGGTTTATTTTTTTGCCGCTTTTTGAAACAGTTTCCTTTCCTCTGAGAGTTTTAAGAAGCTCCTTCTTTTCGGCATCGCTTTTTTGAATAGCCCTGTATTCCTCAAGGGTTTCTTCGTCGGGGTCGATTATAACAAGCCCCTTATAGCCGTCTACAATGGCTGTTTTGCCGTTCCACTCCCTGTCGATTTTTACGCCGATGAGGGCAGGAAGGTTCATTGTTCTGGCAAGAATGGCAGTGTGTGAATTTGACGAGCCTAACTCTGTTACAAAGGCTAAAAGCTTGCTCTTGTCAAGCTGAATTGTTTCGCTGGGGGCTAAGTCCTCAGCCACAATAATCGAAGGCTCCGTTAAGCTGTCAAGACCGCCGTTTCCCGTCAGAACATTTATAAGCCTTTCCGAAATGTCTTTAATGTCGGCGGCTCTTGCCTTAAAATATTCGTCCTCCATATTTTCAAACATTTCAGCCATAGTGTCGCCTGTTAAGGCAACGGCATATTCCGAATTAACCTGCTGGGTTTCGATTTTGCTTTTAATTCCGTCGTTAAAATCATCGTCCTCAAGCATCATCTGATGAACCTCGAAAATCGCCGCATTATCCTCCCCCACCTCTTTTAAGGCTTTTTCATAAAGTGCGCCTAACTGGCTTAAGGCTTCGGCTTTGGCGTTTTCAAATCTCTCGATTTCAGCCGCTGTGTCTTCCACCTTTGTTCGTCTGACCTGCTGCTTTTCCTTTGAGCTGAAAGCAATTTTGCCTATGGCAACAGCCTGATATATGGATTTCCCAAAAAATTTCTCCATAAAATCCCTTCTTTCTCTGAAGCCCGTTGATTATAAGTTTTCCTTAAAGAATGTTTCAATAACCGCTGCGTCGGCAGTCTCGTTTTCGCCTGTTATTTCAACAGTAACCTCTGTGCCCTTCTTTACGCCTAAGCCCATAATAGCCATAAGCTTTGTTGCGTCGGCGGATCTTGCGCCTGACTTTACAACTACCTTTGAAGAAACAGCCTTTGCCGCCTTTACAAGCAAGCCTGCGGGTCTTGCGTGGATACCTACTTCGTCTGTGATTACATAATTAAAGCTTGTCATTGTGTTTACCTCCTGTAAAAAAATATATATTTGTTAAAATAGTTTTTTGAGCGAAGCTCCGAATCCCGAAAAATTCGGAGCCATATAAAAGGAACAATATGTAAGTTGATTTTTTATTTTCTGTTTATGATAATTGGCTTAATACCCAGTCAATGTCGCCTGTTGTCTTGAATTTTTCCAAAACATCCTCGTCCTCAAGTATTGTGCATATTTTGGATAAAAGATCCATATGCTCTGTTCCTATGCCGGCTATGCCGAATACAAGCTGAGCCTTTTCGTCGCCGAAGTCAACGCCTTCCGGATACTGTAAAAATACTATGCCTGTTTTCTTTACGCCGTGCTTTGCTTCGGCTGTGCCGTGGGGAATGGCTACACCCATACCCATATATGTACTTACAAGCTTTTCTCTTTCCTGCATTGAGTCAACATATTCCTGATCTACATAGCCTAACTTTTTAAGAAGGTCTCCGGCTGCTCTGATAGCCTCTTCCTTTGTGACGGGCTTTTGACCTAACTTAATGCCGTCTTTAATGATAACCTCTTTCTTTTCGGCTTCTTCCGGTGCAGCTGTTTCTTCTGCCGAAGCTGCTTCAATAATTTCAGGCGTGTCCCCTGTTGTAAGCTGAAGATAGAGAGAGTCAAGAGCAGGGTCTGCAAGGAAGTTGCCTATTGTTATAAGCTGAGCCTGCGGAGCTGACTTTGCGGCTCTTTCGGCGAGAGTTGTCTGAACAATGGCTATGTCGCAGTCTGAAGGAATGTTGTCTACAGATGTGTTTGAAACATAAATGTCGGGGCGGCTTGCCTTAATTCTGTTTCTGAATTTTGTTGCACCCATTGCGGAGGAACCCATACCGGCGTCACAGGCAAATATAATCTTTTTAACCTGACCGGGGATTTTAACTGTTTCAACGGGAGCCGCAAGCCCCTTAGACTGAGCTTTCATAGAAGCCATTTCGTTTTGAGCCTCTTCAAGGCTCTTGCTGCCTGCCATTTTAACTATTGGTGAAGCTACCAAGAATGATACTGCTGCGGCAATAACTACGCCTATAATAATCTTAATCATATCGGCGCCGGGGCTCATCATTAAGAAGGCTATAATAGAACCGGGTGAAGCCGGGCCAACAAGACCGCAGCCTGTAAGATTAAACCAGAAAATTGCACACATATTGCCTAAAATGGGAGCAATTATAATTATGGGGTTCATAAGAACATAGGGGAAGTAAATCTCGTGAATACCTCCGAAAAGGTGAATAATTACTGCACCGGGAGCGGAATCCTTTGTTGTTTTGTCCTTACAGAAGAACATATAAGCAAGAAGCACGCCTAAGCCGGGACCGGGGTTTGTTTCAAGCATATACATAATTGACTTGCCAAGCTCCGCTGCCTGTTCCGTTGCTATGGGGGTAAAAATACCGTGGTTGATTGCGTTATTCAGGAAGAGAACCTTTGCGGGCTCAATGAATATTGCAATAAGAGGAAGGAGACTGTGCTGAACGAGAATATTTACTCCGGCAGTTAAAATCGCAAGAATTATACTCATTACGGGGCCTATAACAACATAGCCCACCATTGCTAAAATCATACCTATTATGCCCACTGAAAAATTGTTTATGAGCATTTCGAAGCCGGCAGGCATATGACCCTCCATAGCTTCATCGAATTTCTTAATACACCAGCCGCCTAAGGGGCCTATAATCATAGCTGCCATAAGCATTGTTATTTCAGTGTTGCTCATTATGGGGCCTATAATTGCTATTGCGCCTACTACACGTCCTCTGTCGCCGCCTATAAGCTTGCCCCCTGTTGAAGCAATCAAAATAGGGATTAAGTATGAAAGCATAGGGCTTACCATACTGTTAAAGCCTTCATTGGGTATCCAGCCTGTGTCTATAAAGAGAGCCGCCAAAAAACCGAAGGCTATAAGAGCCCCGATATTCGGCATAACCATTGATGATAAAAACTTGCCGAAGCGCTGAACGCCGTTTTTCATATAAAAATACCTCCTTGGAAATAGCCCGAACTGCGGGCTGACAATTACTGTCAAAGACTATGCGCATATTTGCTTTCAGCAAATATGCTTATGACCAATGGCGTTTATCAACGCCCCATTCAGTAGGGGTTTCAAACCCCTACTGAATGGAGAGTAAGCACCCACCGCCTGCCGACAAATCGTTTTTTCCAAAAAGATAAATTTGTTAAAACGATTTGTTGGTGGGCGGGGGACTTCCTCTATTGGTTAAAGTACCGTCACATTATTCCTCAGACATTCGTCAATAAAATCCTGAGGAAGCTTTCCGTCGGAAACTATAATATCAATATCAGAAAGGGAGCAAATTCCGAAGCTGAATTTTTTATCGGGCTTTGAGCTGTCCATAAGAATAATAACCTGCTCAGACCTCTGTATAACAGTTTGCTTTAATAAAGCCTCGTCATTTATTCCGCAGGTAAAGCCTGCCGATGAGCAATAGCCCGTTACGCCCAAAAACGCCATATCGAAGTTCATACGCTCGATTTCTCTTACGGCGGTAATTCCGCAGATGCTTTGACTGTAGCGGTTAAGCCTTCCGCCGGGCATCATTATTTCGGGCTTGTCAAGGTTAGAAAGCTCCTCAGCACAGCTTAGCGAAGATGTGAAAATCAAATTGTTCTGGTCGGGCATATACTTTGCAAGCATTGTTGTGGTACTGCCGGAGTCCAAAAACAGGGACTTTCCTGTTCTTATAAGCTTAAGAGCCTTTTCGGCGATTATCTTTTTTTCGGCTACGTTTCTGAAGGACTTTCTCGAAAGAAAATCATCTGTACCCACAAGAAACTGAACGGATTTTGCGCCGCCGTGAACCCTTAAAATCCTTTTTTCCTCATCAAGGCTTTTAAGATCGGTTCTTAATGTCATTTCCGAAACGTTGGGAAATTCCTCCTTAAGCTTTGAAAAGCTGACAGAGCCTTTTTCGTCTACCAAATTAGCTATTGCGTTTCTTCTTGCTTCCATTGAATCAATCATAGTTTCCTCCTGTCTGCACTGTGACGGCGCAGACAGGCACATCACAGTTAATTAATCTTCTATAAAATTAGCCAGCAGATATTCCTCCGCTTCGGGGCACCAAAGTCCCTTGTTTGCGTCTACTATATCTGCAAGGGCAATAAATCTTTTGTCATTGTCTGCTTCGCCCTTTGCTCTTAAGTCTGTAAGAGCCGTAAGGGGCATTGTGAGATGAGTATAAATAAGCTTCTTTCCGCCGGGAATTTTGGGCAGATTTAAGGTTGTTTCGGCTGCTGCGTCAAGACCGCCGATGTGTGTAACCATAACAGCTGGGTTAATTCTTCCGCTGGCAGTAAGCTCCAAAGACTCAATCATATCGTCTGTGTTGCCGCCGGTTGTTCCCATAACGTGGGTAGAATTATAGTGTACGTCATAGAAATTCATAGGTGCGCTGAACTTGTTGTCGGTAGGGCCGGCAAAGAAATTGAGACAGCCGTCTCTGCCTAAAATGTCGCTTGAAAGCGTAACAACAGAGGCTACGGGGGCATAGCACAGAACATCGTCAAAGCCTGTTCCGCCTGAAATCTTAATAAGCTCTTCGGCTGCGTTTTCAAATTCCCCTGTGTTTACAAAGAGAAGATCAATTCCTTCCTGTTCCTTAATTTCTGCAGGAGGGAAAAGATGAGCCGCTCTGTCAAGTCTTTCCTGATTAATATCCGTAACAACCACCATTGAGGGGCGAACGTCTCTGTGAAGGGCATATGTAAGTGCGCCTAAGCCCATAGGGCCTGCACCGGCTAAAATAGCAAGCTTTCCGCCCTCTTTAATACCCATAAAGTGTTCATAAACGCCCATTTTTGTGTGATAAGCCGCATTAAAAGCGCCTATACTGCATGACATAGGCTCCGCAAGAGAAGCCTCATAATAAGCCTTTCCTTCATATTTAAGCAGACAGCCCAGCTCCATAACCTCCGAGGGAATTATGCAGTATGTAGCGTCTCCGCCGAAAAATTCATAAGAATAGCCGGGACTCCACATTGTGCCCTTATAGTTTAAAGCAGGCTGAAGGGTGAATTTCATTCCGGGCTTAAACTTATCCTGATGATTTTTGCCTACCTTGACGATGTCTCCGGCAAATTCGTGACCCATAATAGCCGGGTGTTCGGCTACGTCCTCGTGAACACGCTTGTGGGCTGTGCCTAAAATTGCACACTTATAGGTTGACATACAAATACTGTCTGAAACAACCTTCACCAAAATTTCATCGTCCGTAATTTCGGGAAGCTCAAATTCTTCAAGCCTTAAATCGTTTGCCGCATGAAGTCTTACTCCTTTTGCTTTCATTAATCATACCTCATTTCTTAATTATATATATTTTTTGTTGTCTCTGCAACAATAATTTTTGTTTCGAAAGTTTAAAAGTTTAAATTTCCTTATATACAACTTTTGAAAATAAACCTTCTATTACGTCATACTCCGCTGCCTGTGTTCCGCTGCACATTACGTTGGCTGCACCAGTGGCTGTTGAAAAGGCTGCTGTCTCTTCAAGGCTTAAGCCTCTTTCTTCCGAAACCGCCAAAGCCGCCACAACGCTGTCTCCTGCTCCGACTGTACTGCCAACGGGAACTTTAAGACCTTCGGCGTAGATTGTCTTGCCTTCTGTTACATAAAGTGCGCCGCTTCCGCCCATTGAAACAACAACAGTTGAAATATTATATTTCTTCATAAGCTCCAAAGCCGCCGCCTTAAGCTCTTCAGGCGTTTCTAACTTTTGTTTCAAAAGCGCCGAAAGCTCGTGGTTGTTGGGCTTAATAAGATAGGGCGAAGCCTTAAGCCCCAGCTCGAACTGCTCTCCGTCGGCGTCTAAAAATACCTTTGCACCCTTATCCTTACAGACCTTTATCCACTCTGCATAAATGCTTTTGGGTGCGCCTTTGGGGATACTTCCCGAAAGAACAACTATATCGCCTTTTTTGACCTTCGAGGAAACCCTGTTAAGAAGCCCGTCTAAAACCTCTTTTGAAACCTCTGTTCCCGGTTCGTTAATGTCTGTGTTTGTGTGAAGCACCGGGTCAACAATCTTTAAATTCGTTCTTGTCTCACCTTCAACGAATAAAAAATCTGTTTCGATACCCATTTTTTCCACGGCTTCAAGAATTGACCTTCCCGTGTTGCCGCCTAAGATCCCTGCGGCGATGCTTTTGCTGCCCAGCTTGTCAATAACCTTTGACACGTTTATGCCCTTTCCGCCGGGGTCGGTTCTCATAACTGCAATTCGGTTCATAACGTCTAAGGTCATTGAAGGAATTTCGACCGTTTTGTCAAGAGCCGGATTTAATGTTACAGTAAAAATCATAAAACATACCCTCCTTTACATCTCTTTGCTTTATTGTTGGAATAACAATTTCAGATTGTTGTTTCAACAACTTCTGAAATTATAGTACCACCTTTTATTTCAAAAGTCAACTGTCATTTTAGCCGAATAATCAATTATTTTTTATGCATTCTGCACAAATTTATTTTAAATTAATTGTTATAAAGAAAATACACAAGTTTTGTTTCGATAATTTATAACCTCAAAAAGCTTATTGCCCCAATTTGGAAAAATATCAGATCTTCACATAAGCAGCCGAAAAATTCTCCGAATACCTGTGAAAAAGTTGAATTTTCATTCTTTTGCAGCCCCTACTATTCGATTATTGTAAAAGTGAACAAAAAATATTTTCTCAAATGTACAAATCGCTTAAAAACGACTTAAAAGAAAATTATTTATTGATTTTAATTTGGGAACGTTGTATAATAATTGTATATATTTCAAACGTGAAGTTCTTGAAATTAAATTTGGAAATGCAATAACGCATTTCCTCGGGTTATCTATGAAGGAGGAAACTTAATGAAAATCAAAGGCAAAAGATTTTTGGGAGCAGTCTTATCTCTGATAATGCTGTTCTCATGCTTTACATTCAGCCAAATCAGTGCTTCGGCAGCTGACTTAAATGTCAGTGCGGCGGGCTGGTTTGAAACAGCTTACGCTGAATGGACACCTGTTTCGGGTGCAGGCTTTTATGAAGCCTATGTTAAAAAATCAAGCGATTCCGAATATGAAATTCTTGATGACGAGCTTATAAGACAGTATGACACATATATGAGAGCCGATGCCGTAGGTTTAACGGCAGGCAGCTATGATATGAAAATTGTAGCTTATGACTCAGAGGGCGGAAGCGAAATCGCCTCTGACGAAGCAACAGGTCTTACTGTTACGGCTTATGACAGAAGCGGCTCTGCTTTCTCAACAGCGTCAACCTACTACAGCGAAGGCGGTATAGGCGCTTATAAGAATGACGGTACATTGAAAAGCGGCGCAAAGGTTTTCTATGTAACAGCCGAAAACGCAGCCACAATTACAACAGATGTTATTACAAGCAGCAAGGGTGCAACAACCACTGCTACCGGTATTCAGGACATTATCACCTATTATCAGAAGGGCTATGATACAACACCTATCGACTTTCGTATTGTAGGCACTGTTACATATGACGATTTAGACAGAATCGACAGCTCTGCAGAAGGTATTCAGGTTAAGGGCAAAAGCAACTATTCTCTTATGCCTATGACATTCGAGGGTATAGGAAACGACGCAGCAGTAAGCGGCTTCGGCTTCCTTGTAAGAAACGCCGGAAACGTAGAGTTCAGAAACTTCGCAATTCTTAACTGTATGGACGACGGAATTTCAATGGACACAGCCAACTGTAATGTTTGGGTTCATAATATGGATTTCTTCTACGGTCAGGCAGGCGGCGACGCAGACCAAGCTAAGGGCGACGGAACAGTGGATATTAAAAACGATTCACAGTATATCACAGTTTCCTATAACCATTTCTGGGATTCAGGCAAGTCATCTCTCTGCGGTATGAAGTCCGAAAGCGGAAACAACTACATTACATACCACCACAACTGGTTCGACCACTCAGACTCAAGACATCCCCGTGTAAGATCTATGTCTGTTCATGTTTACAACAACTACTTTGACGGAAACGCCAAATACGGCTCAGCTTCCGCAATGTCTTCAAGTCTCTTTGTAGAACAGAACTATTTCAGAAACTGTAAATACCCTGTTATTATAGGCGGTCAGGGTCACGAAGCAAGCGCCATTCTTTCAGGCGAATTAGGTACGCCCATAAAGATGTACGGCAATATTATGACAGGCTCTTACGGATATACAGACTATTCCGTAAACAACAATGATTTCGACGGATATATCGTTTCTTCAAGAAGCGAAACAATTCCTTCAACAATTACAGCCGCTGGCGGCAGCTATAACAACTTCGACACAGTATATGCCGATTATTTAGGCGTTGACGAAAGCGATGTTGACGCAGCGGCAGATGTTCCCGCAATTGTTATGGCAGAAGCCGGAAGATGCAACGGCGGCGACATTTTCTATACATTCGCAGACAGCACAGAAGACACAAACTACTCTGTTGTTTCAGCTCTTAAGACTATGGTTACAAACTACACCACAAGCCTTAAGGTTATCGGCGGAACAGTTGATTCAAGCGCACTTAACCCCTCTGCAGCTGCAAGCTCAGCTACAGGCGTTGACGGAAACACAGCTTATGCCGACAGAGTAACAGCTAACGCAGCAGACGCAGCTTCTCTCAGCTCAGAATCAGACGAGCCTTCGGCTAACCCCGGTTCAACAGGCGGTCAGACAAGCTACGACTTAGAGCTTTCGGGCAGCGATGTTTCAGCTTCAACACTCACTTCAACAACTACTAACTTGGGTACAAACGGAGCATTTACAATTTACGCCACATCAGATAAAACAGTTACAATAAGCGGCAGCGAAATAAGACTGGGCGGCTCGGGAACAATTACCGACGGCACACCCATTTCAAGAGTTATTGCAGTAACACTTTCAGAACCGGGAACAATCACCGTTTCAGCAACACATTCAGGTTCTGACACAAGAACTTTAGTGGTTTCAGACGGAAGTTCAGAGATTCTTCCTGTTGAAATAGCATCAGGTTCTTCAGTAACAGACACAACCGAAGAGCTTTCAGCCGGAACATATTATGTTTATTCAAAGGGAAGCAATATATATGTTACATTCGTAGGTGTAAGCTATACTTCATCAAGCGGCAGCAGCGGCGATGACGACGTAGATGACGGCGACGCAGACGAAACCACAGTAACCGAAGAAAGCACAGAAACAACCACCGAAGAGGAAGATGACACCGAAACTACAACATCAGCTCCTACAGCGGGTACTCTTATTTATAATCCCACTTCGGGAGAAAATACTCTCGGCGTATCATTAACAGGCAGTATGTGGAGCAGTGCAAAGAATAACCCCGTTACATATAACGGTGAAACTCTCACTGCAGCTGTTAAAATGGAATCCAAAACAAGCATGTCATTTACAACAGGTTCAGCCGGAACTATAACAATGATATTCTATGCTACAGCTGACAGCCCCACAGTTAAGATTGACGGCGAAACATATTCATTGACGGCAGACTCGTCAATAGGCTCGGGTGTTTACGTTCTTGAAAAAGAACTTGCAGCAGGATCTCACTCAATCACAAAGGGTACAACATCAACCTACCTCTACTATACAAGCGTAGCCTTGGAAGGCAGCAGCGGCGGCGAAACAACAACAGAAACACCTGCAGAAACCACAACGGAAGCACCTAAGGAAGAGGTAGAGATTTCAACAATAGAGTTTGAAACAACTCTTAACAGCGACACAAGCAAGAACCCCGACGAGGGCGAAATCTATTATAAAGACAATGGCGACGGAACCTATCTTATCTATGACCAGAACACAAACAGAACAGGTTATCTGAATTTCAGCTTTGACGCAATTTCATCGGGTAAGGTAAGCATCAGCGGAGTGATTTTACCTTCAGTTGCTTCAAACAGCTGGACACTTGTTCAGGTTCACGGAACAAAGACAGTTGACGGCGTTGAATCCACAGGCGAGGTATTCGGCATAAGAACAAACAGCGGAACCTACGGCTTAAGAATTGCCGGCGGCAGCGACATAACAGCTACAACTGCTTCAATCGCCGCAGATACAGATGCAAGCTATGAGTTTATAATTGACTTTGACGCACAGACTGTTGAGCTTATTGTTGACGGCTCATCAACAGGCGAGGTTAGCTTTGCTGACGCAGGTATTGTATCGGCTTCTTCAATTAAGTTTGTAACAGCTACAGGCACAAGAAACTTAACTCTTTCAACACCTGCTGTTGCAGTTTATACAAGCGAAGAGGAAAGCTCTGAAGCTACAAGCGAAGCAACAACCGAAACTACAACAAATACAGATACTCCCGTTGAAACCACAACAGAGGCTCCTGCTTCTTCAGACGCAGGCGACATTGACGGAAACGGAAAGCTTACTGCAAACGACGCAGCAGCACTTCTTCAGTATGTAATTTCCGGAAATACTTCCGCAAACGCTCAGTGGAACGTAGACGCAGACACAGCAGACGTTGACGGAAACGGAACTATCGACGCAAGCGACGCAGCTAAGATACTTAAGAAGGTTATCAATGTTGCTTACGATTATTCGTAATAAACCGCAGCTGCAATAAAAACAATTTTCAATTAAAAATTCACCCCCGACCGACCCTCGGGGGTGTTTCTATGAAGGGAGATTATAAGAAATGGACGAAAAAATAAAGACAAAAACAGAGCTTGAAAAAATGTTGACCGGTGAAATGTATTATCCCGGTGATGAGGAGCTTACAAAAATAAGAGAAAAGGCTCACAGGCTTTCTCATGACTATAACAACACCTATGAGGACGAATATGGAAAAAGGGAGCAAATTTTAAAGGAGCTTTTGCCCAATATGGGGGAGGGAACCTATCTTCAGGGACCGATAAGCTTTGACTACGGTGTTTTCACAACCTTCGGAAAGAACTGTTATGCCAACTTTAACCTGACCGTTCTTGACTGCTGCCCCGTCAATATAGGGGATAACGTGCTTTTCGGGCCCAACTGCACGATTGCCACTGCTCTTCATCCTTTCCTTGCGGAAGAAAGAGCAGAGGCTGTTGAGTTTGCAAAGCCCGTTGTTATAGAAAGCGACTGTTGGATAGCTTCAAACGTGATTATCTGCGCAGGGGTTAAAATCGGCAAAGGGTCGGTTATAGGGGCAGGCAGTGTGATCACAAGAGATGTGCCCCCAAACAGTTTAGCCGCAGGCAGCCCCTGCCGGGTTATAAGAACACTGACTGAAAAGGACGCTATGCTGAAAAAATAAGAACTCAAAAAAGGGGCTGTGAAAATTCAATTTTTTCACAGCCCCTTTATGCTTACTCTTACAACACCGTTATATCAATTTCAGCCCAAACGGCTTCATTTTTTTCAACAACTGTGTCTTCAGCCCAGCTTTTAATCTGTTCCTTATAAATCTCGTCTTTTTTCCCTTTAATGTAGGCTTCTCTCATTGAGCTTTCGAGATAAGCCCTTGGGGTATCGTCATCGGGGTTTTCAGCCTGATAATCATCTATATATGCGCTGTAGTCTGCTTCGCTTAAGAGAAATGTTTTTGTGACAGACTCCATAACCTTTTGATGAAGAATAATTTCCTCCATAATTTCGGCGGTCTGCTCCGAGCTTAAGCCAACAGAAGCAATATATTCTGCGTTCATTTTTTCAAGGGTTTCTTCCGCAAGGCTTTCTGCCTCGGCTTTATCCTCATCGGTAAGAGAAACACCTATTCCCTTTGCGTTTTTACAGGCTGTTTTAACATAAATTATTGAATTATAGGCGTTTTCCTTTGCTACGTCTGCGGCGGGGGTTCCGTTAAAGTCAGTTTCCCAAATATCGGTGCCTCCTGTCTGTTCAAAGGTGGCTTTTTGCTCATAAAGATAGACGGAAAATTCTCCTACGGAAATTTTTTCTCCGTCAATTGTCATAGCATAGCTTTCACTGTCGTTAAAAGAAAACAGTGAACAGCCCGTAAACAGCAGAGATAATATTAAAGCAAAGCATAAAAAAAGTTTTTTCATTATTTATAACCTCTGATAAGAAAGCTTATGCTTAACGCCGCTTTCCCGAAAAGATTTTATACTGTTCTACCATTATTATAAACTATAATCCTTATAAGTCAAATTACTTTTTTATTGTTTATGTTGCTGAGAGATTACTTTTGTGTTACAGCTTGGTTACTGTGTTTCTTATTAAAGAGAAAGTTCAGAATACCCATTGAGCATATAATCACATAGCCCAAAAAGCTGTATAAATCGGGGGTTTGGCTTAAAACAAAATAGCCCAAAACCGCTGAAAATATAATTTGCGTGTAGTCATAAACCGAAATTTCTCTTGCCGGAGCATAGGTATAAGCGTAGGTTATGCAGAACTGTCCCCCTGTGGCGGAAAGTCCGGCGAAAAGCAGAAGAATTATCTGCGCAAGGCTCATAGGCACGTAAGACGCTAAGGCAAAGGGCAGACAGAAAAGACAGGAGAAAGCCGAAAACACAAAGACAATTACTCCCCCGGGTACGCCCCTGCTGCCTAAATGCCTTACTGCGGTATACGCCGCACCTGCTCCCATACCCCCTATAAAGCCTATAATATAAGGGAAAACCTGTTCAATTTCAAGGCTGGGCTTAATAATAAAGAGACTGCCTATAAAAGCACCTATTACCGCAATAAGCTGCCATGGGCGAACCCTTTCCATTAAGAATATGGCGGAAAAAATTACTGCGAAAAAGGGTGAAAGCTTATTAAGCATTGAAGCGTCTGTCAAAATCATATGGTCAATAGCGTAGAAGTTTGCCAAAATGCCTATTGTGCCGAAAACGGAACGTATAAGAAGAAATTTTACGTTGCCCTTTACAGGTGACAAATCTGTTCTGTTCTTCAAAAGCACTGCCAAGGCGAAAAACAGGGCAACGAAATTTCTGAAAAAGCTTTTCTGAATTGAAGGCAAGTCACCCGAAAGCCTTACAAACATATTCATAAGGGCAAAGAAAAATGCCGAGCATATAATTAAAATTATACCCTTTGTTTTTTTAGACATAAATATCACTTTCCTTAAATCTTAAAATACATTCTTTTATGAGATTTTTTACATCTGTTCGGGTGCTTTGATTCCCAAGAGGTAAAGTCCTGACTTGATAGCTGTTTTTGCTGCCCAAACCAAAGAGAGACGGGCGTTTCTTGCTGCACCCTCACTGCCCAAAACTGAGTTGTCTCTGTAGAAGCGGTTGAAGGAACGGCAAATTTCTATAAGCTGGCGTGAAATTATATAGGGCTCATATTTTTCCGCAGCTTCCGAAATCTTACAGGGTAAGTCTCCCAAAGCCTTTATAAGCGCCTGAGACGATGGATCTGAAATTTCGGAGTAGTCAACCTTTTCGGTCGGCTTTTCAAAGCCTGCCTTTTTAAGAAGGGAACAGGCTCTTGCGTGGGTATATTGAACATAAGGCCCTGTTTCGCCCTCAAAATTCAAAATCTTGTTCCAATCAAAGGCAATATTCTTAATTCTGCCGTTATACATATTGTCGAAAATAACTGCTCCTATGCCTACTTCCGAAGCAACCTGATCCTTATTTTCAAGGTCGGGGTTTTTCTCTTCTATAATAGCCTTTGTTTTTGAAATTGCTTCCTTAAGAACGTCTTCCATAAGCACAACGTTGCCTGTTCTTGTGGAAAGCTTTCCGGCATTTCCTAAGCTTACCAAGCCGAAGGGAACGTGAACAAGCTCGTCCTTTGCCCAGTCATAGCCCATAAGCTCCAAAACCTTAAACCACTGTGCAAAGTGAAGATTTTGGTCAATGGCTGTTACATAAATGCACTTTGAAAAGTCATATGTCTTTTTTCTGTAAAGGGCTGCGGTTATATCTCTTGTGGGGTAAAGTGTTCCGCCGTCACGGCGAAGAATAAGACATGGGGGCATTTTATAATCCGACAGGTCAACAATCATAGCCCCGTCGCTTTCCTTCAAAATGCCCTTTGACTTAATTTCTTCAACTACGGCAGGCATTTTGTCGTTATAAAAGCTTTCTCCCGTACAGGCGTCAAAGGTTATGTCAAGCATATCGTAAACACGCTGAAATTCACGCATTGAAATATCTACAAACCACTTCCAAAGAGACAAAGCTTCTTCGTCGCCGTTCTGCATTTTAACCAAATTTTCTCTTGCTTCGTCATTAAGCTCGGGATTTTTCTCCGCTTCACTGTGGAAGAGAACATAAAGGCGGTTAAGCTCGCTTATGCCCTTTTCTTCAACGTCTTCTTTTTTGCCCCAGCGTGTATAAGCCGAAATAAGCTTGCCGAACTGCGTTCCCCAGTCGCCCAAATGGTTTATGCCCACTGTTTTCCAGCCCAGCGTGTCATAAATTCGGCAGATTGAGTTTCCTATAACGGTAGAACGAAGATGACCTATATGAAAGGGCTTAGCTATATTAGGTGAGGAATAGTCAACAACGGCAGTTTTGCCCCTGCCCTCTTCCGACCTTATATAGTCCTCTCCCTCTGAAAGAATTTTATCTAAAACCGCCGAGCCTATAGCCGACTTGTTTACGAAAAAGTTAAGATAGCCCCCCACAATTTCGATTTTTTCTATAAAATCGGGCTTTTCTATTTTTGAAGAAATTTCCGACGCAATTAAAGGGGGAGCTTTTCTCAAAGCCTTTGAAAGCTTAAAACAGGGGTAGGCATAATCGCCCATGGCCGCTTTGGGAATTTCTATGCCCGAAAATATTGTTTCAACAGGCTGTTCCGCCGCCTGTGCTATAAGCTCCGCAATTTTTTGTTTAAAATCCATTTTAGTTTCCTCCTGAGTTTATAAAAAGAGTTTTATTGCTTTGGGAATGTTTTCTATTGTTAAGGGGAGGTTGTCTCCCACCTCGCCGTCAATGTCGGTTGTTGGTTTTCCTCCGAAGCATTCTATTTTAACGCTTTTGTCTTTAAAGTGAAGTATATTCTTGTTTTTGGGAAGCTCCCCCTTGAAATATTGTATAAGAAGCTTAGGCACTTCAAGCACGTCGCAGTCTCTGAAAAACAAAAAGTCCAAATGACCGTCCTGCATATCGGCGGCAGGGGTCAGGTTTTTAATTCCTCCCGTACCCGATGAGTTTAGAGCCAAAAACAAAACCGCCTTTTCGTGAAAAACCTTTCCCTCTGAGGCAGTGATTTTAAGCTCCAAAGGGGTATATTCCGTAATCTGTCGAACAGCCTCTATATAATAGGCAAGCCTGCCTATGTTGGCTTTTAAATTGTTGTCAATAATTGAGCTTATGTCTGAAAAAAGCCCTCCGGCGCAGACGTTTATGAAATATTTCGTGCCGGCTTTGCCTACGTCTAAGGAAACAGTCTTGTTTTCGCTTATTATCTTGCAGATTTCTTCGGGGTTTTGAGGAAGGTCTAAGAAAGAAGCAAAATCATTGGCAGTTCCCGAAGGAAAAACAGCTAAGGGAATATGGTTTAAGCCCTTGTTCATAATGTGGTTAAGAACTATGTTTATCGTTCCGTCTCCTCCGGCAGCGGCAAAAGCCGAAAAATCAGAGCCGAAGGCTTCAGAAAGGGGCAGACTGCCGCCTATTCGAAAAGGACAGACCTCATATCCCGAATTTTGCAAAAGACCTATTATAAGGTCAAGATTTTCGCCGAAGGTTCGGCTGCCCGAATATGGATTGTAAATCAGTCTCAGTTTTTTCATACTTTTTCCTGCCTTCCTTTTTTCTATGCCTATTATAACCCTGTTTGCCTTTGTTTTCAAGAATAAATTAATTTTGGAAAAAGTGAATGTTTTTTCGAATGACATAATGGGGGCGGGGATATCAAGATTTCGGCGATGCCGGTATGGGGAACCCGGGCTCGCCCCCGCCGAAGGCGGGGCACAGGTGGAGAGGGAACAGGGTGCCTTCGGCACCCTGTTCCCTCTCCACCTGCGGTGCCGCGGAGCGGCACGCGAGCCCGGGACCCCTTGCAGTCTTTCTCTTTGGGTTCTTTGGCTCCTTCAGGCTTTGACGCTGCCGGAGCTTTTCGGTTTTCTTTGAAATTTTTGGTGAAATTTGCGTCAAAGGGGTCATTGACAAAGATTGGCTTTGGGGCTATTATTAGATTATCGGAGGACTTCGGCTTTTCCGAAAGAAATGTTTAATGCAGGGGACTTCGCCTTTCCTGCGGATATGGAGTTTTTATGGATTTATCGGCAGTAATAGTAAATTTCAACACAAAAGACCTTTGCACTCAGACCATACAGGCATTTTTCGAAACATCGGGAGACCTTAAGTGCGAGGTTATTATCTGCGACAATTCATCTGTTAAGGAAGAGGTTTTTTCTTTAGATGATGAAAGAGTTAAGGTATTTAAGGGACTTCCCAACAGGGGCTTCGGAGAGGCTTCAAACTTCGGAGCACGACGGGCAGAGGGAGACTTCATACTTTTTCTCAATTCAGACACAATTTTAAAGGACAACGCTGTAGTTAAGGCTGTTGATTTTGTGCGGAAGCATCCCGACATCGGGTGTTTGGGCATAAGAACCCTGTTAGAGGACGGAAGCTTTGACCACGGCTGTAAAAGGGGCTTTCCCACTCCCTTTAGGGCATTCTGCTACTTTTCACACCTTGACAGGCTTTTTCCAAAAAGCAAAAAAATAGGCGGCTACAGAATGACCTATATTTCAGAGGAAGAAACTGCCCAAGTGGAATGTGTGTCGGGGGCGTTTATGCTTATGCCGAAGGAGGTGTTTTTAAAAACAGGGGGCTTTGACGAAAATATTTTTATGCATGGCGAGGATATAGACCTGTGCCGCAGAATAGAGCTTTTGGGGCTTAAAATTGTCTATAAGGGCGATATTCATATGATACACCTTAAGGGCAGAAGCGGTCTTTACACCAAGAAAACCGACAGCATAAAAAGCTTTTATGACGGAATTACATATGTTTATGACAAATATTACAACAAGAAACACGGAAGGGCAGGTACTTTGTTTTTTCACGCCGCCATTGGCTTAAAATGCACTGTGACACTTTTGAGGCACAGACTTTCGGGCGGACGATGAAAACAATTTTTAAGTACATACGGCGATATTATGATAATTAAAAGAGCAAAAAATTATTTAAAGAAAAACGGAATAAAGAAAACCCTTGCCAAGGTATATGAATATGAGATATATAAGAAGCGGGGCAAAGAATATTTCCTTGAAAATCTGCCTGCAGAGGAAGAGCTTGACCTTCAAAGGCAAGCAAGGTTTGTTAAAAATATTCTTTTCAGCGTGGTTGTTCCTCTTTATAACTCAGACGAAAAATATCTTGAAGAAATGATAAAATCTGTTGTTGGGCAGACCTACGGCAGGTGGGAGCTTCTACTTATTGACGGAAGTCCTCTTTCATATGTGAAAGGGGAAGAAGCGGCAATGAAATATGCAAGGGCTGACGAAAGGGTAAAATATCGCCGTTTGGGAGCTAATTTAGGTATTTCGGGCAACACAAACCACGGTGTGAAAGCCTCACGGGGAGATTACATAGTATTTTTGGATCACGATGACCTTTTAAGAGAGGACGCTCTCTTCAGGGCTGCGGAGGAAATCGAGAAAAGCGGTGCAGACTTTTTATACTCCGACGAGGCTAATTTTTTTGAGGACAGAAACAACATAAAGGCGGTAACAGTTAAGCCCGATTTCAGCGCCTTTACACTTTTGGGAATAAATTATATCGGGCATATGTGCGTGGTAAAAAGACAGCTTTTTGATGCCGTCGGCGGTTTAAGGTCTGAGTTTGACGGCAGTCAGGATTATGATTTGGTTTTAAGGCTCAGCGGACGGGCTCAGCGGATAAGTCACCTTCCTTATGTGCTTTATTTTTGGCGGATTTGCGAAGGGTCGGTAGCTTCGGGAATAGAAGCAAAGGACTATTGCCTTGTTAAGGCTAAGGATGCCATAAAAAAGCATATTGAGGAAAAGGGGGTAAAGTGCGGAATTTTTGATATTGAGGGGGCGGAATCCGCATACAGAATTAAGTTTGAACGGGATTCGGAAAAGAAGATAAGCATTGTTGTTTGTTTTTACGGCAGTGAGAAAAAATATGAAAAATATTTGAATTATATTTTGAATTTTTCGTCAGAAAGTAATATTGAAATTATATCCGTCGGAGGATATAATATATTTGACGGGGTTAAAAACATTGACATCGAAGGTGAATACAGCTTTGCGGAAGCGGCAAACACAGGGGCAAGAGCAGCGGAAGGCGATATAATTATTTTTCTTGACTGCAATTATTTGCCCGAGACGGGCTTTATTGAAGAAATGGGTTCTCTGTGTGCCTTTGAGGATGTGGGCTGTGTCGGGGGAAAACTCCTTGACACAATGGGAAGAGTTAAGGCAATGGGCTACAGGCTTGACCCGGATGCGGGACTTGAGCCTTATCTTAAGGGGCTTCCCAAGGAATGCGTCGGCTACTTGAGACGGCTTAAAATAGTCTCGAATGTCAGCTGCTTAAGCGGCGGCTTTTTGGCGGTTAAGCGAAGAGACTTTTTGGCAGTAGGGGGCTTTGACGAAAGAATGGGGGTTATTGGTGCAGGGGCTGATCTTTGTCTCAGGCTTAAAAACAGGGGAAACATTCTTGTTACGCCTTATGCCGAAGCAAGGGTTAAGGGGACGGACAGCGAAAGCTTTGAAGAGTTTATTAATGTAAACGAAGCCGAAATTTCGGTGGGAGACAGATTTATAAAAGGATTAAGGTGATTTATTGTGAAAATAGGTTTTATCGGCTGCGGAAATATGGCAGGCGCAATTATGGGCGGTCTTATAAAAAATGAAATTTTTAAGCCCGAGGAGATTATAGCCTCAGACTCAGTTGAAGGAAGCCTGAAAAAGGCAAAGGAAAAATACGGGGTTTTTGCAACAGGTGACAACACAGAATGCGTAAAGCTTTCGGAGGTTATTGTTCTTTCCGTAAAGCCCCAGTATTACGGCGAGGTTATTGATGAAATTAAAGATTTTGTCAGCGAGGATAAGCTTGTTATAACCATAGCGCCGGGAAAGACTTTAAACTGGCTTGAAGAAAAATTTGAAAGAAGGGTTAAAATAATCAGAACAATGCCCAATACACCGGCTCTTGTAGGCGAGGGTATGACAGGTGTCTGCAAAAATAAATATGTAACAGACAAGGATATGGACTACGCTCTGAAAATACTTTCAAGCTTCGGAAAGGCTGAGGTTGTCAGCGAAAGCGTTATGGACGCAGTTGTTGCCGTCAGCGGCAGCTCGCCGGCTTATGTTTTTATGCTTATAGAAGCTATGGCAGACGGAGCCGTAGCAGGAGGAATGGCGAGAGCCGCCGCCTATGAATTTGCCGCACAGGCTGTTTTCGGCAGTGCAAAAATGGTTTTAGAAACAGGCAAGCACCCGGCGGAGCTTAAGGATATGGTTTGCTCACCGGCAGGCACGACTATCGCCGCCGTTAAGGCTCTTGAAGAAAAGGGCTTCAGAGGGGCGGTAATGGACGCTATGGAAAAGTGCATTGACGTGTGCAGAGGTATGTAAATAGCCGCATTTATTGATTTTCTAAGCTCATTTTTCTTGACACTTTTTTCTCAATGTAATAAAATATAAGTGAGGAAAAGATGTTTTGGAAAATTGTTTTGAAAGGTAATCAGTTGATTATGGAAGCTTTAACCGAAGCGGCTAAAAACGCTTATACAGATAATGATAACAGAAAATATGACGAGCAAGTTAAGAGAACATTGGCTATCAAAATTTTCTTGGCACACATTCTTAAGGACTGTTTGGAAGAGTTTAAAGACTGCGACCCTAATGATATAGCCGATAAATATATTGAGGGTGAACCCGAGATTTCAGTTGAAGCTGCTCATCAAAATGAAAATGAAATAATTAAGGGTATGGACAGAGAGGACGAAATTGTCAGATATGACATTCTGTTTTACGTTTATGCTCCTACTCTGTCGGGAACGGTTAAGCTCATAATAAATCTTGAAGCTCAGCAGGATTATTATCCCGGTTATCCTCTGCTGAAACGTGCTGTTTACTACTGTTCAAGGCTCATATCTAACCAATATAACAAAGAGTTTTCTAATTCCAAATACGGAAACATAAAAAAAGTTGCCAGTATTTGGGTTTGCAGCGAAGCTCCTAAAGACAAGCAGAACACTATAACAAGGTTCTCGATGAGAGAGCAAAACATTGTAGGTAAGGCTAAGTATAATTTTTCCGATTATGACCTTTTAGATGTGGTTATGGTCTGCTTAGGCGACAGAAACGACGAAAACTATAAGGGTGCAATAAAGCTTCTTGACACTATAACCTCTGTTGATTTTTCACACAGTGAAAGAATAGACATAATTAAGAATGACTTTAATATTGCAATAACAAAATTTATAGAAGATGAGGTGACGACTATGTGTAATTT
>JAJQFU010000151.1:21461-41203 GCA_021200955.1 Clostridiales bacterium
GGTGACGACTATGTGTAATTTAAGCTATGGTATTGAAAGAAAAGGCTGTTTTGGGTTTAAAAACTGCTGTTCTGATATAAGTACAGACAGAAATTAAGCGGATTTATCAAAAAATGGTTGACAAACCGTTTTTAAAAGTATATTATAAATGTAAAGTTTATTTATTCCAAAAGGAGGAAACATTCAAATGAAAAAGTTTTTAAGCCTCGGCCTTGCGGCTGTTATGGCTCTTTCAATGGCAGCCTGCGGTTCTTCAGACACAAGCAGTGAAGCCGACACAGCAGACACAGAAGCTACCGAAACAGCGGAAAGCGACGCTTCCGGTTTAACATTTAAGATCGGCGGTATCGGACCCACCACAGGCGGCGCAGCAGTTTACGGCAGCAACGCACAGAGAGGTTCTGAAATCGCAGTTGAAGAAATCAACGCAGCAGGCGGCATCAACGGTTATCAGATTGAATTTAAGTATGAAGATGACGAGCATGACGCAGAAAAGAGCGTAAACGCATATAACAACCTTAAGGACTGGGGTATGCAGATGCTTGTTGGCTGTGTAACAACCAACCCCTGTATCGCAGTTATTCAGGAGTCATCAGCAGACAATATGTTCCAGATTACTCCTTCAGCTTCAGCAGTTGAAGCTATCGCTACTGACAATGCTTACAGAATTTGTTTCTCAGACCCCAACCAGGGTGTTGCTTCCGCTCAGTATATCGGCGAAAACGGCATTGCTTCAAAGGTAGCAGTTATTTATGACTCATCAGATGTTTATTCATCAGGTATCTATGAAAAGTTTGCTGAAGAAGCAGCTAACCAGGGTCTTGAAATCGTAGCAGCAGAGGCTTTCACAGCTGACTCAAAGACAGACTTTACTGTTCAGCTTCAGAAGGCTAAGGACGCAGGCGCTGAGCTTGTATTCCTTCCCTTCTATTATACAGAGGCTTCTTTGGTTCTTGCTCAGGCAAAGGCTATGGATTATTCACCTCTTTTCTTCGGCTGTGACGGTCTTGACGGTATCCTTACTGTTGAAAACTTCGACACAAGCCTTGCAGAGGGCTTAATGCTTCTTACTCCCTTCGCAGCAGACGCAGAGGACGAGCTTACACAGAATTTCGTAGCAGCTTATCAGGAAGCTTACGGCGAAGTTCCCACACAGTTCGCAGCAGACGGCTATGACTGTATCTATGTTCTTAAGGCAGCTCTTGAAGCAGCCGACGTTACTCCCGATATGTCAGTTTCAGATATTTGCGACGCAATCAAAGGCGTTATGACAACAATTTCTGTTGACGGCGTTACAGGCGAGGGTATCACTTGGTCAGACGACGGCGAACCTTCAAAGGCTCCCAAGGCTGTTGTTATCAAGGACGGCGCATACGCAGCTATGTAATCTGTGATTACAGACTGATATAATTTTAAAATTAAAAAGGCTTTGCAGAGGTTTTCTCCGCAGAGCCTTTTATATTGCTTGCAAACAGATTTAAAAACCAAGATTATAAGAAAAAACGGCTACATTTTTTCATAATTAAACTCCCGGGAAGCTGCTGAAGCCGCCGTCAACGGGCAGAATTGTTCCCGTAACAAAGGAGCTTGAAGGGCAGATTAAGAACAGAAGCGCACCCACAAGGTCTGTCGGCTCGCCGAACTTGCCCATAGGCGTGCCGTTGATGATTTTTTGACATCTGGGGGTAGGCGTTCCGTCGGGGTTATGGTGAAGAGCGTAGTTTTGAGTTGTCTGGAAGAAGCCCGGAGCAATGGCGTTTACACGAATGCCGCTTTTAGCAAAATAAGCCGCTGCCCACTGTGTAAAGTTTGTAACAGACGCCTTTGCGGCGGAATAGCCGGGTATTCTCGTAAGAGGAAGATATGCGCTCATACTTGAAATATTCACTATGTTGGCGTTTTCCTCGTTAAGCATAGCCTCGCCGAAAACCTGTGTGGGAAGCATTGTTCCGTAAATATTCAGGTCAAGCTCTCTCTTTATGTTCTCCATATCGGTGGTAAAAAAGCTTAAGTCTCCCTCTTTAAGCTCCGAAAGGCTGTCCTGAGGAATTTCCGCACTTTTAACAGCCCCTCCGGCACAGTTTATAAGTATGTTTATTTTGCCCCACTTGCCTAAAATTTCGGCTTTGGCTTTTTCAAGGCTTTCCTTGTCCATAACGTTTGCCGAAACGGCTATAGCTTCTCCGCCTTCGGCTTCAATGTCGCTGACTACGGGAGCTCCGTTTTCGGCTCTGCGGCCCAAAACGGCTACCTTTGCGCCGCACTTGCCCAGCGCTCTGCAGAACATTCCGCCTATAACTCCGCTGCCCCCTGTTACAACGGCAACCTGTCCCTTTAAATCAATCTCAAACGGTAAATTCATATTATTTTCCTCCTTTAAAATGCTTTTCTGAAGCTTTCTTTAATTATATTATTTTTTTATAACCTCTGTCAAGGCATTCTGAAGATATACAGATAAATTTCTGTAAAAATAAGGAAAAAATAATGACTAAAAATTTTTTTAGTAAGATTAAGAGGTTTGTCAATAAAACAATTGACCTTTTTTGAGATTTATAGTATAATTGTTTTTATATGGATGGTTTTAAGCAGAAATCTTAAAATCGGAAAACAAGGAGTTTTCGGCGATGGAACAGACTAAAGGCAAAAACGCTATGGCGAAGGACACAATTATATATATGCTTGCCAAGGGCTGTGAGGGCATTGTAGGGGTTTTGACAGTCTCGGCGATGTCGAGGATATATGCCCCGGAGCTTATGGGCGTATATTCAACGGTTAATATAGCCGTTACGACGGCGGCTATGTTTGCCTGTCAGTGGCTCGTTCAGTCCGTTATGCGTTATATCAATAAATATGAAATATCGGGAAGACTTAAGGAGTTTTATTCTACTGCGTTTTTCTCATGGATAAGGGTCAACCTTGCAATAATTTTTTTGGCGGCGGTCTTCCTTATATTTATTAAAAATTCGGGAGCGGCGTTTTTGGAAAGCTACCCTATGCCCGTTCTTGTTTCAGCCGGCTTTATGTTTATAACCTACAGCTCCGCACAGCTTGTAATTGCTATGCTGGCGGCAGTGAGACGGGCAAAAACAAATCTCTTTCTTTCCGTAGTGAACATTTGCGGAAAGCTTCTGCTTCTGCTGCTGTTTACAAAGCTGTGGGGCGGTCGGGTAGAGTTTATATTCATAAGCTACTGCCTATTAGATTTGTTTTCTACGGTTTTCGGCTCTTATAAGCTTCAAATGGCTAAATATATAAGCCGTTCGAGCTTTGACAGGGCGGTTTTTGCGGATTTATTTGCCTACGGATTTCCCCTTATGGGAAATTTGATTACAACACAGATACTTAACAAGTCCGACGTTTATATAATTACTTTCTTCAGCGGAAAGGCGGAAGCCGGTATTTACACCACAAACTATTCACTTGTTTCCTCGGCTTTCACAATGCTTTCGGCGGCGGTTATAAGGGGCAGCTACCCCACAATTTTGAGGTCGTGGTCTGAGGGCAGAAAGAAACAGGCGGCGGAGCTTGTAAACGAAGCTGTCAGAATGTATCTGCTTTTGGGTGTTCCGGCGGTCTGCGGCGTATTCGCCTTATCCGACGTTATAAGCGGCTCACTGTTTGCCCCGGAATATTTAAGAGGGCATATAATAATGGGGCCTGTGGCTTTGGGTATGCTTTTCTTAGCGGTGACGGAATACTGCATAAAGGGCTGGGAGCTTAACTCGCTGACAAAGCAGATATTCTACAGAAGCCTTATAGGCGGCGTGGTAAATGTTGTTATAAACCTGATTTTCGTGCCCAAGTTCGGCATAATTACCGCCGCAGTTTCCACATTTGTGGGCTTCTTTGTATACTTCCTCCTTGCCCGTTACGGCACGAGAAAGCTTTTGAAATTTCACCTGCCCCTTAAGACCTATTTCAGAATTATAGGCAGCGGTGTTTTAATGTTTGTTGTTTTGACGGTATTAAAACATTTCCTGTCGGTGAATGTACTGACTTTGGCGGGTCTTGTTATTGCAGGTATGATTATATATTTTGCCTCTTTGATTTTAAGCGGAGAGGTTAAAGACGAATTGAAAATGATTTTAAATAAGATAAAACACTAAGGAATTGATGATTTAATGTAATAAAAAATAATTTTGCGGAAAAATACTGCGCTCCACGCATAAATAAAACCTTAGAATTTATGATAAATGTCGGTTTTTTTTATTGCTCTTCCGCTGGATTTTCCCTACGCTCACGCTAAAATTATTTTTTATTTTGAATTTTTCATCATTTCCCCAATCAAAATCAGATCAAAATAGAAAGGAAGATAACCATGAAAAACATTTGCGTTATAGGTATAGGCTATGTGGGTCTTCCCACTGCGGCGATGTTTGCTTCAAAGGGTCATAAGGTTGTGGGCTTTGACGTAAACAAAAAGGCTGTAAACGCCCTTAACAGGGGAGAAATTATTATAGAAGAGCCGGGTCTTAAGGAGCTTGTAAAAGAAGTTGTTGAAAGCGGCAACCTGACAGGCTCAACAGAGTGCCCCGAGGACAGCGACGTTTATATTATAGCTGTTCCCACACCTATTAACCCGGATAAAACAGCGGATATGCGCTATGTTGAAACGGCTACACGTTCAATTGTTCCCAACTTAAGAGAGGGAAACATTGTTATTTTGGAGTCAACCTCACCTCCGAGAACAGTTGAGGATCTTATGCTTCCTATTTTAAGTCAGTCCGGTCTTGAAATGGGTACTCAGGTTTATGTTGCCCATTCGCCCGAGAGAATACTTCCCGGACAGGTGCTTTATGAGCTGAGAACAAACAGCCGTATTGTAGGCGGTATAAACGACGAGTCTGCACAGGCTGTTAAGGATCTTTATGAGGATATATGCGAGGGCGAAATCTGCATAACAACAGCTACAACAGCTGAAATGTGCAAGCTTATGGAAAACACCTTCAGAGACGTAAATATTGCCCTTGCAAACGAGCTTGCAAAAATGAGTGAAGAGATTGGCGTAAATGCATGGGAGGTTATTTCTCTTGCAAATAAGCACCCACGTGTAAACCTTCATTCACCCGGACCGGGTGTAGGCGGTCACTGTATAGCTCTTGACCCATGGTTCTTGGTTGAAAAGAGCAAAAACGCCCTTCTTATTAATCAGGGCAGACTTATAAATGACTCTATGCCTGAATATGTTTTCGAAAAGATTAAGGAAACTATCGGCGGCTTCAACGGTCAGCTTATTACACTTTTGGGTGTTACCTATAAGCCCGACATAGACGACGTAAGAGAGTCGCCTATTATGAAGCTTTGGTCAATGCTTAAGAAGGAGAAGGTTGCGGTTAATGCCTGTGACCCCCATGCAAACGAAAAGGTAGGCTGTATGCGTGATGTTTATGCTGCCTGCTACCGTTCATCAATGGTTATTCTCTGTGTAAACCATAAGGAATTTAAGGATCTTGACTTTGATAAGATTAAGGAGCTTATGGACGGCGACACAATTTTAGACACAAGAAATTATTTCGACAGAGAAACAGTTGAAAAAGCAGGGCTTAAATACATGCTTTTGGGAGACGGCAGAAACAAATGAAAAAGGTACTGATTATAGCAAACCAGTTTCCCCCTATGGGCGGCTCAGGTGTTCAGCGAAGCGTTAAGTTTGTGAAGCACCTGCGCTCATTCGGCTGGGAGCCTGTTGTTTTAACACGTTCCGCCGGGAATATGCCCGTTAAGGACGAAACCCTTTTAAAGGATATTCCCGAAGGAATTAAAATTTACAGAACAAAGCCCTATGAAGCCCCTGAGCTTAAGGGTGCTTTCAGAATACCAGGAAAGGTTTTGGGGAAGCTGACTATTCCCGATTCGGCTTACTTTTGGTATAAGGCTTCAAGAAAAAAGGCTCTTGAAATAATTAAGGAAGAGGGCATTGACTGCGTTTATACAACCTCTGCGCCCTATTCCGACCACCTTTTGGGGCTTTATATTAAAAATAAAACAGGGCTTAAGTGGGTTGTTGATTTTCGTGACGAATGGACGAATAACCCCTACACTTTAGACGCACCCTATAACCCCGTAAGAACCAAAATCGAAAAGAATATGGAACACAGCGTTGTAACAACAGCCGACAGGCTAATAGCCAATTCACCTGTTATGAGGGCAAACTTCATTAAAAACAAAGGTATTTCGGGAGACAACTTTTTCGTTATTCCAAACGGCTATGACAAGGACGATTTTGAAGGGCTTAATTTAACACCCCCTAAAAACAGCGTCTTTACACTTGTTTATACAGGGGCTCTTTACGGCAGAAGGAAGCCCGACATATTCTTTGAGGCTCTTTCGGAGCTTATATCTGAGGGGAAAATAAATAAAAACAAAATTAAGGTTCAGCTTATAGGCAATTATCATAAGGATAAGCTTCAAGCCCAAATTGACGGCTTCGGCTTAAAGGGCGTTGTTGAAATAGTTGGGTATGTTCCCCATGACGAGTGCATAAAAAGACAGCTTTCCGCCGACAGTCTCCTTCTTATCGAAGGGGGCGGAAGAGGGGCTGATGCCTTTTACACAGGGAAGGTTTTTGAATATATGAATACAAACCGCCCTGTTTTGGCGCTTCTTCCCAACGGCGTAGCTAAAGACTTGGTTGAAAAAAGCAAAATCGGCTCGGTCTCAGACACTGAAAGCAAGGACGGAGCAAAGAAAAATCTTCTTTCCTACTATAAGCAGTGGGAAGAGGGAAGCCTAACCTTTAAGGGCGACAGAGCCGTTATAGAACAGTATGAGAGAAAAATTTTGACGGAAAAGCTTGCCGAAATACTTAATAATTAAAAACAAGGTGATTTTATGAAGAATCTCAAAGCACTGTTTTTAATATTGATTATAGCCCATATGGCGATTATATTTGCTTTTTCGAGCCAAGCCGGAGAGGACTCCGGAAAGCTCAGCGGATATGTTGTTTCGGAGCAAAAAAAGGTGACTAAAAAAATCTCCGAAAACGTAACGGATTACGGCATAACCTATATTGATGATTTTATTGCGGAAAACGTCCGTTCTATGGCTCACTGCTTTCTTTATTCCGTTTTGGCAGTTCTTATTTTTACGGAGCTTAAGTTAAGAGGAATAAAGGGCTTACAGGCTGCGGCTTTGAGCATTGCTCTTTGCTTTCTTTACGGTGTGACAGACGAGTTTCATCAAAGCTTTGTCCCCGGCAGAGATGCCACTGTCGGAGATGTGACGGCGGATACCGCCGGGGCTGCGGCAGGGGTAGTTATTTGTTTTATTGCGATAAAAATATATGAGATTATAAAGTTAAGAAAAACCGACAAGCGTTGTAAAGGAAATAATTAAATGAAAGTAATTCACTTCATCTCGGGCGGCGACACAGGGGGAGCAAAAACCCATGTTTTGTCGCTGCTTAAAAACCTTTTAAAATTGAATACAGATGTTTCTCTGCTGTGCATTATGGAGGGCATATTCACTGAGGAAGCAAGGGCTTTGGGTATTCCCGTGAAAATTATTCCTCAGGAAAAACGCTATGACATAAGGGTTTTTAAAAAGATAGCCGATTATATAAACGAAAGCGGAGCGGATTTGGTTCATTGTCACGGAGCAAGAGCCAATTATATTACGGTGTTTATCAGAAAGCGTGTTAAAGCGCCTATGATAACAACTCTTCACTCCGACTATAAGCTTGATTTTGCAGGCAGCTTTAAAAAGAATCTTATCTATACTCCCATAAATGCCTTTGCCTTGAGACGGTTTTCGTGTATTCTCACCGTTACAAAGGCTTTTAGAGATATGATGGAGGAAAGGGGCTTTGACCCCAAGAAGCTTAAGGTTATTTATAATGGCATAGATATGGAAAATATTCCCCCCGTTATGCCCAAAGAGGAGTTTTTAAAGACCTACTGCCCCGATTTGCCCCAAAGTGTGCTTTTGGTGGGCATAGCTGCCCGTTTTCAAAAGGTTAAGGGAGTAGACGTTTTTATAAAGGCGGCTGAAGCCCTTCAGGGCAAGTGTAAAAACTGCCGTTTTCTTATAGCCGGCAGCGGAGACGACGAGGCAGACCTAAAGGCTTATGTTGAGGATCACAACCTTAAAAATATTTGCTTTTTGGGGGCGGTTCCCTATGAGGATATTGACAGCTTTTATAACGCTCTTGACGTAAACGTGCTTTCAAGCTATTCCGAAAGCTTTCCCTATGCTTTATTAGAGGGCGGCAGACAGAAAAAAGCCACTGCGGCTACGGCGGCAGGGGGCGTTGTGGAAATGATAGAAAACGGCAAAACAGGCTTCTTGTCGCCTACAGGCGAACCAAAGGCTCTTGCCGCTAATATATATAAGCTTTTAAATGATAAGGATTTAAGAGAAAAAACAGGTGAAGCCTTTTACAATAAGATCGAAAAGGACTTTTCGCTTAAATCTATGGCTCAGAGACACATTAAAATTTATAACGAGGTAATAAACGATGAAAAAATTTAATTTGGTAGACGCTGTTGTTTTAATAATAATTGCGGCGGTTGTAATTGCGGTTGTTTACAGAATAACAACGAGCAGCCGAAACGTAGGCGGCGCAAATCTTCTTTCGGAAGAGCAGTATATGTATGTGGAGCTTTATGCAAACCAGGTTGTGCCCGAAACCATTGACACATTACAGCCCGGAGACAAGCTTGTGGCAAACGGAAAGCAGACCACAGGCGAAATAGTCTATGTTGAGGCGGAGCCTGCCGCTTACATCGGTATGGACAACGACGGCAACACTGTTTTAACACAGCACCCCCTTTGGAATGATCTCCACGTTATTATAAGAGACAAGGTAAACCCCTCAGAGGTTACTCTTAAAGCAGGTGAGCAGGAGGTCAGAGTAAATTATACATTTATTCTTAAAACTCAGCAGTTTGAGGGCAACTCAAAGGTAAGAAGCATTGAGTTCGTTCCCGTAGACGAAGCTGACAGTGTAGACCCCCAGACTATGTTCGGCAATTTGTCAAGCTTTGCCGAGGCAGAATAAAAGGCAGTGATTATTATGATAAAGGACAGCTTTGAGGCATACTTGCTGTTGTCTCTGTCAAATGAATACAGTGAAAGCAGAACGAAAAGGGTTTTGACTTCTGTGGGAAACGCCGTTAAATCAAGCTTTGTTTACGGCTTATTAAGGGCTTATCTTTACAGGGGTTACGGTGTTTTAAGCTGCGGTTTAACAGCCTTTTTCAATGCTGTTTTGGGCTTGTTCGGCAAGCTTTGCGATAAAGCTGTGCCGATTTTGGAAAACAGCCTTTTCTTCCGCTTTGTGCATTTTATAGTAAGTAAAAAAACTGTGTTTTTATGCATTTTGACAGCCTATCCCTTTACGGATTTAATTATAAGAAAAACCGCAGGGGTTTTGGCAGGACCCTGGGACGAGCTTTATTTTTTCGCTATGCTTCTGCTTCTTGTCTTCGACTTTGCTTATAACCATAAGGGCAGAAAATATGTTACAAGCCCCTTAAACATACCCATTCTTATTTTTCTTGCGGTGATGTTCGGCTGTTATTTTGTCGTTTCTCCCGACAGAACAATAGGCTTTGAGGGCATGAGGGCGGTTTGCGAATATATATTTTGGTTTTATTTGGTGCTTAAGCTTTGCGACAGCGATGAAATTGCAAAGGACTTGTGCATCTGCCTTTTTGTTGTTTTGAGCATAATGGCTCTTCACGGCATTTATCAGTATATTGTGGCGACTCCTATGCCGGCTTCATGGGTTGACCATAACGAAGCGGGAGTAAGAACAAGAGTTTATTCAATACTTACAAGCCCCAATGTTTTGGGAGGGCTTTTCACACTGACAATCCCCATAGGCGTGGGCTTGTTTTTAGAGGAAACCGCTAAGGTTAAAAAGGCTCTTTACGGCTTTTTCCTGCTGTGTATGTGCGCGGCTCTTATTTTTACTTTTTCAAGAGGAGCATGGATGGGCTTTATGGCTGCGGTTATAGTTTTTGTTTTGTTTTATAACCCCAGGCTTTTACTTCCTGTAATTATACTTGCGGTTTTGGCGGCGTTTCTCGTTCCCGAAGTAGGCAACAGAATAAGCTATATGTTAAGCGCAGACTATATAGAGTCATCTATGAACGGCGGCAGACTTATCCGCTGGATAGACGGCTTAAAGGTATGGTCTTACGGAAAGCTGACAGGTGTGGGCTTAGGTCATTTCGGCGGCGCAGTGGCTATAAACCACGGTATGCAGTATTTGGTAGCCGACGAATATATGGAAACATTTTATATGGATAATTATTATTTAAAAACAATGATAGAAACAGGAGTTGTGGGGCTTTTAGCCTTTGTTTTCCTTATGTATCAGGTGTTTTTAAACTCCGTCAGGGCTGTTAAGCTTTCTGTGGAGCATAAATATTTAAAAATAGGCATAATGAGCGGACTTTTCGGAATTATTGTTCACAATCTTGTTGAAAACATTTTCGAAGTACCTCTTATGTCGACGGAATTTTGGATTTTTGCCGCAGTTTTAATGTCATTTTGGTACAGAGCGGCAATAAATAAGAAACAGACTATTTGATTAAAGGAAGAATTTCTATGACGGAAGTGCTTATAACGGGCTATCATGGCTACGGAAACTGCGGCGACGAGGCAACTCTTCTTGCCATAAAAGAAGGGGTTGAAAAAATGAATTTACCCGTCCGCTTAACAGCCCTGTCCTTCGACCCGGAATTTACCAAAACAGAATATGGAATTAATGCCGTACAGCGTTTTAACGCCTTTAAGGTGTTTTTTGCCGTTCTTAAAAGCAATGTGGTTGTTTCCGGCGGCGGCACTCTCCTTCAGGACGTTTCAAGTACACGTTCCCTTATATATTATTTGGGAATTATTAAGATTGCAAAGCTTTTAGGCAAGCGTGTAATGGTCTACGCCAATGGCATAGGCCCCGTAAATAAAGAAAAAAACCGTAAGCTTATTGGGAAAGTCGTCAATAAGGTAGACATTATAACCTTAAGAGAAGAGCCCTCACTAAACGACCTTGTGTCTATGGGTGTAACAGCTCCCCCGACCTATGTAACCGCCGACCCGGCTTTTAACCTTGAGAGCGAAAGCAGTGAAGCGGCAGGAGAAATTCTTGAATATGAGGGCGTACCCACAGACAAGCCCTTAATAGGCGTAGCCGTAAGAGACTGGAAAAAGGCTAAATACGGCGATGAATATTTAAGAGAAATAGCAATAGCCTGCGACGGACTTATAAGAAACGGAAACAATATTCTTTTTATACCCATGCAGTATTCAACAGACGTTGAGGCTTCGAGAAGGATTTGCAGCCAAATGGAGGAAAAAAGCTATATTTTAAGCCGTTCCTACAGACCCAAAGAGGTTATGGCGATTGTAGGCGAGCTTACCCTGACAATAGGTATGCGTTTGCATTCACTTATATTTTCCGCCGTTAAAAACGTGCCTATGCTGGGCATAGTTTATGACCCCAAGGTTGAATATTATTTAGACGCTTTGGGAATGGAAAAAGCCGCGGATATAAGAACAGACCGCCTTTTGGGCGCAAATATAGTCCGCCTTGCGGATAAAATTTTAAACAACTTAGACGAGACTAAAAAGTCTCTTGAAGAAAAAACCACCCCCCTTATAACTAAAGCAAAGAAAAACGACAAGCTGTTAAAAGAGCTTATTAGAAAAGCATAATACGGGAGATGACGCAATATGGCAGGAATTACTAAAATAATGGGCGTACCTTTTAACAACATATCTATGACCGAGGCTTTGGGCATAACCCTTATAGCCCTTAATGAGCGTAAAAAAACCGTAATTTATACCCCCAACCCCGAAATGGTTATGGCGGCTCAAAAGGACAGGGAGTTTATGACGGTTTTAAATTCGGGAGATCTTCTTATTCCCGATGGAATAGGCATAGTTAAGGCGTCTAAGTTTTACCCCAACCCCATTAAGGAAAGGGTAGCGGGCTACGACCTTGTTCAGGCACTTTTTTCCAAAATAAAAACAACTGTCAACACTGTCTATTTTTTAGGAGGAGCAGAAGGGGTCGCCGACACTGCACGTCAGAAAATGCAGAGAAAGCACAGAGGGCTTTCTATAACAGGCTCTCACCACGGCTATTTTAAAGACGGCTCACCGGAGGAAAAAGAGGTTATTGACGAAATTAACCGCCTTAACCCTGAAATTCTTTTGGTCGGTTTGGGCTTTCCCAGACAGGAAAAGTGGATTTACAACCACAAGGACGAGCTTAACTCCATAATCATTATAGGCGTCGGCGGCAGCTTTGACGTTATGAGCGGAAAAGTCAAAAGAGCCCCTGATTTTTATATAAACCACGGCTTAGAGTGGTTTTACCGCCTTATTACCCAGCCTACAAGAGCAAAGAGAATGCTTGTTCTGCCTGTGTTTATGATAAGAGCCATAGGGGACAGGTTCGGGGCTAAAATAGAATTTAATGGCGGCAAGGTTTCTATTAAGAAATCCGCCAAAAAGAAAAATAAAAAGCGTAAGGAAAAATAAAAATGAAGCTTTGGATATTTCTTGTAATATTATACGGAATATTAAAGGGTATGCGTGACCTTTTCAAGAAAAAGGCTCTTCAGCAAAGTCAGGTTATGGAGGTTTTGTTTTTCTTCTCTCTGCTGTCGTTTTTGTTTGTTACACCGGAAGCAGGGGAAGCGGTCAAGCTTGAACCATATTATATTTTGCTTATTACCCTTAAAACATTTTTTGTTTTCTCCGCTTGGATTTTGGGCTTTAACGCCATTAAAAAAATCCCCGTAAGCCTTTACGGAGTTTTGGATTTGTCAGGAGTTCTTTTTTCAACCTTTATGGCTCTGATTTTTTTGAATGAGAGCTTGGGCATAACCCAAATTATAGGGCTTGCAATAGTTCTTGTTGGGCTTATTTTGGTTAATTACAGCAAAAACGAAAAGGGCGAAAAGGCTAAGCCCCTGTTTGTGTTTCTTGCTATAGCCTCCTGTGTTTTAAACGCTTCAAGCGGCGTTATGGATAAGGTTTTAATGAGGCATATGGAAAGCGGCGCACTGCAGTTTTGGTTTATGCTTCAAATGCTTTTGTTTTACGGCGCTTACATATTGATTACAAGGACGAAAATTTCTATTAAGTCCGTAATAAAAAATTATTGGATTGTTCTCATTGCCTTAACGCTGGTTATAGGCGATAAGGCTCTTTTTATTGCAAACGCTGACCCGGAAAGAAGTGTTTCCGCAATGACACTAATAAAGCAGTCAGCCTGTTTTGTGTCCATTTTGGGAGGAAAGCTTTTGTTTAAGGAGCAGAATATAAAAAAGCGTCTCGGCTGCGCCGCACTGATTCTATTCGGCATAGCTGTTTCGTTGGTATAAGAGTTCACCTCTCCGTCCGCTGTGAAATTCTTTCTTCAAAAAATTTCAAATTGAGGAAAGAATTTCATAGTATTCGTGTGCCACCTCCCCTCAAGGGGAGGCTTGTCGCTTGCCGCAGCTTTCTCTCAACAGCTGCTGACGGAGAACATTAAATTTTTTATAAGAGCAATTTTTCTTGACTTTTACAGATTAAAATTATAGAATTATAGGTAAGTTTGTTATAATAGAAAGTGGATATTTTTAAAGGAGAAAAATGATGAGTACAAAATACATTTTTGTTACAGGCGGTGTTGTTTCGGGTTTGGGCAAGGGTATAACAGCCTCTTCCTTGGGCAGACTTTTAAAGGCAAGAGGCTACAAGGTCACAATTCAGAAATTCGACCCCTATATAAACATAGACCCGGGTACAATGAGCCCTTATCAGCACGGCGAGGTTTTCGTAACTGAGGACGGAGCGGAAACAGACCTTGATTTAGGTCATTATGAGCGTTTCGTAGACGAAAACCTTTCTGTAAACAGCAACGTCACCACAGGCAAAATCTACTGGTCTGTTCTCAACAAAGAGCGTAAGGGCGACTATTTAGGGGGAACGGTTCAGGTAATTCCCCACATTACAAACGAAATAAAAGACAGAGTTTACAGAGGAAAGAAAACGGGGGCTGATTTTGTAATTACCGAAATCGGCGGAACTGTGGGCGACATCGAAAGCGAACCCTTTTTAGAAGCTATCCGCCAGGTCAGCTATGACGCAGGCAGAGAAAACGTTCTCTACATTCACGTTGCCCTTATTCCCTATTTGGGCAAAAGCAGAGAGCTTAAAACAAAGCCTGCCCAGCACTCGGTTAAACAGCTTCTTTCAATAGGTATTCAGCCCGACATTGTTGTCTGCCGTACTGAACACCACATAACAGAAGCGGAAAAATCGAAGCTTGCCCTTTTCTGCAATGTAACAAAGGAATGTGTTATTGAAAATATGGACTGCGACTCACTCTACGAGGTGCCCTTAATGCTTGAAGAGGAAGGGCTTGCGGATATAGTCTGCCGCCGTTTGGGCTTAACAGAAACCCCTTCGCCCGACCTTGCAGACTGGATAAGCGTAGTTGAAAAGGAAAGAAATATTAAGGGTGAGGTAACAATTGCCCTTGTAGGTAAGTACGTGGCTCTTCACGACGCATATCTCTCTATAGTTGAGTCTCTTCACCACGCAGGCATTCACACAGGGGTTAAGGTTTCTATCCGCTGGGTAAACTCTGAGACCTTGGAAACAGGGGATCTTTCAGCCCTTGACGGCGCCGACGGAATTTTGGTTCCCGGCGGCTTCGGCAGCAGAGGTGTTGAGGGCAAAATTGCCGCTATAAAGTATGCAAGAGAAAATAAAATTCCCTTCTTCGGTATTTGCTTGGGTATGCAGTGCGCAGTTATAGAATATGCAAGAAATGTTTTGGGCTTTGAGGACGCCGACACATCCGAAAATTCTTCCGAATCAACCCACCCTGTTATTGACCTTATGCCCGAGCAGAAGGATATTGAGGATATGGGGGGAACAATGCGTCTGGGGGCTTATCCCTGCAGACTTACGGAAGGTACATATTCATATGATGCATATAACAAAGAGCTGATTTATGAACGCCACCGTCACCGCTATGAATTTAACAATGAGTTTAAGAAGGCTTTCGGTCAGTCGGGAATGGTTTTCGCCGGACATTCGCCCAATGAGCGTCTTGTGGAAATAATAGAGCTGCCTAAGGACAGACACCCTTGGTTTGTAGGGGTTCAGTTCCATCCTGAGTTTAAGTCCCGTCCCAACCGTCCCCATCCTCTTTTCAGAGACTTTATAAAGGCTTCTATAAAAAACTCAAAAAATAAATAATATTAAACAAGATAAGATATAAAAAGGTATGCTTTTGCGGCATACCTTTTTGCGTTGGTATAATTATTTATTCACAGGCAAAGGTTTTAATAAAAAATCAACATAATAAATAATATAATCATTGCTATTTTTATGAAAAGGTGCTAAAATATAATTAAGTTTTAATAAATCTTTAATAAAAGAAAGGAGTTATATTATGAAAAAGCTTAAAAGGCTGGCGGCAGGCTTGGTTCTTGCGGCAATGACTGCCGGCTGCTTTCAAAATGTAATTATGGCTGAGGATACATCAGACAAAATCCTTGCCTTTTCAGACGCAGAAGGCGGCGGCAAATATTCAACAGGCGCAAGAGGAGCCGATAACCCCCAGGTTTATCACGTAACAAACCTTAACGACAGCGGTGAGGGATCTCTCCGTGACGCTCTTTCAGCCGAAGGCCGCTATATAGTTTTCGACATCGACGGCACAATTGAACTTAACAGCTCACTGTCAATCCCCTCAAACACTACAATCTGGGGTCAAACAGCTCCCGGTGAAGGCATAACCGTAACGGGCTATGACATTCAGACAAAAAATGGCGCTCACGACATTATAGTTCGTTATTTAAAGGTTCGACCCACTGACGAAACAGGCAACGAGCCCGACGGCTTAGGCGGACGCTTTAACACAAACGTAATTTTTGACCACTGCTCTGTCAGCTGGTCTGTAGACGAGCTTATTACTCTCTATGCAGGCTCTTATGAGTCCGTTTCAGACACAGCTCCCCACGGCAACCACTTAACCGTTCAGAACACTTTGGCTTCAGAAAGTCTCAGAATGAGCAGCCACCTTAAGGGTGCTCACGGCTACGGCGGAATTATGGGCGGCGACATTGCCAGCTATCATCACAACCTTCTTGCCCACCACGACAGCAGAAGCCCCCGTCTCGACAGAGAAATGGACGGAACAGAGGTTATAAACAACGTAATCTACGACTGGGGTCAGACAAACTCGGCTTACGGCGCAGAGCCTTATTCTATGCACAACAAGAGCCAGTACCCCACAAACGTAAACTACACCTACAACTATTATCAATACGGACCCTCCACAAAATCAAGTCTTAAGTCACGTATTTTTGACGTAACAAATGACCATTCGGACGAGGTTAAGTCAAACCTTTACTTCTTCGGCAACTACGTAGGAGGCGACTCAACAGTCACAAATAACAACTCACAGGGTATCAACAACGCAGCGGGCGCAAACCTTGTTTCATCTGCCGTTGATATAATCGACGACAGCGGCGAGGACTTTGCTCTTACTCCCGACACAGCTTCCGAGGCATATGACTATGTTTTGGAAAATGTAGGTGCAACAATCCCCAAGAGAGACGCTATTGACGCAAGAGTTATTGATGACGTTAAGCACCAGACAGGCCGTGTTATAAACAACGCTTCAGAAGTAGGCGGTCTTATCGACTTCTCACAGGGCACAACCGTAACAAAGGTTTTCGAAGTTCCCTCAGACTGGCTTGCAACAAACGGTCTTTCGGGTCTTTCCGAAACAGATATAATTGTAAGCGGCAGCTATGCGGGCTACAGCGTAATCGAAGCCTATGTAAATGAGTGGACTTTGGAGCAGCAAGCTCCCACAAACCCCTCTATTACAGTTACTTCACCTAAAATCGCTTCAAACTCAAACAGCTCCAACCTTTGGACAATCATTAACTTAGGCGAAGCTATTACCTATTCGGCAGCGGCAACACCTAACGGCTCAGCTGTTACAAAAATGGAGCTTTACGATCAGAACACACTTGTTAAGACCTATGACGGAGCTTCTTCAATAAACGACACAATCTATCTTGAAGAGGGCACACACTTCCTTACATGCCGTGCATATGACGAAGCCGGAGAAAAAACACAGTCTACAGAGGCTATTGTTTACGTTAAGGGAACAGAGCCTACAGAAGCACAGTCTCAGGGCTTTACATTCACCGAAATAGGAACAGGTAAATACGCCGGTCAGGGCGGCATAGGCATAAACGACGACGGTTCATACACACTTTACGGCTCAGGCACAAGCGGCAACGCAGGCTCATCAAGCTACGGCACAGCCAACACAGCCTATGACACAGTTTCCTACTTCTATCAGAAGATCAGCGGAAACTTCGATATGTCAATTAAAATCGGCGACATCGAAAGATTTGAAAACCAGGCTCTTAACGGACTTATGATGAGAGAAACTCTTGACAAGGGTTCAAGAATGGTTATGGTTGCTGACAGCGTTCTTAAATACGGCGAAAACGAAAGACTTCTTTACAGAACAACCGCCAACACAAAGGCGACTGTGGAATTTTTCAAGACTGTTGACAACGTTGAGGTTTCAAACACATCTTCATCCGGCGACAACTATGCTGTTGCTCCTTATATGAGAATAGTCCGCTACGGTGACAATGTTTATACATATCTTTCACAGACAGGCGAGGACTGGACAGACGACGACAGACAGGTTTCCGTTGTTGAGCTTGAAGGTCTTGCAGACGATGTTTATATAGGCTATGCCTGCGACTCTGCCGACACAATATCGGTTATTCCCTACTTCAACTGCTCTGATTTCGAGATTGTATCTCTTGCAACAGGGGACGACGTAGAAGACCCCGGTTCAAGCGACATTTTCTATACTCCCGTATATGAAGACCACACAACCTCAAACGGCTTTGCTTATTATGAATCATTCCTTATGGAAAATAAGGACGCAGACAACGGCTTAAGCGTTGGTAACTGGATCACATCTTCAGACGGAACACTTTCCACAACAGCTACAGAGGTTAAAACAGAGGTTGAGGGCAACGACACCCCCAAGCTTTCACTTAACGACAAGGCTGTTCAGATTGAAATTCCCGAAGAATATCAGACAGGCGACTATACAGTTGACTATGACTTCTTAACAACGGACGTTTCATCACGTTCCTTCAGAGTATATATGGACAACGCTGTTCATCCCTATGACTCAACAACAGGTCAGGCTTCCGAAATGGGCGTTGACGGCTCATTTATGCATATTCTTGACATAAACGGAAAGGTTTATTACACAACAGCCGTTGACTCTCTTTCCACCAAAGCAGTTACTACAGACTCAACAGAGCTTTATGACATCGAAGCCAACAAGTGGTATCACGTAACAATCGAAGGCACAAACGGCGGTTCTTCCATAACTATGACAGTTTCCCAACATGGCACAGACGGACAGTATAACCCCGACAGCTTAACTCCGGTTTATACAGGCAGTCTCACAACCACAGCCGACAGAGACACAACCTTTAAACAGCTTAAGTTTATGAAGACGGCAGCCGGCAAGCAATATTATGACAACATAGTATTCGCAGGGGAAACAGAGGACGAGCCCACACCTTCACCCTCACCTGATGAACCCTCATCAGATGTTTTACAGGGCGATGTTGACGGAAACGAAATCCTTACGGCTAACGACGCCGCTGTACTTTTGCAGTATGTTATCGGCGGAACAGCCAACGATGAATGGAACTTAGACCTTTCCGTTGCGGATATGGACGGAGACGGCAGCATTACAGCTTATGACGCATCAATTATATTAAACAAGGTTTTGGATACTGCTTATACAGTACCTGCCGCATAAAACTTTAATCGAAACATAAAAATAAGCCGGACGGAAGAGAAATCAACCGTTCGGCTTATTCTTTTGTTTATAATATGTATTCTTATAAAAATCTGCAAAGTATAATGGGCACAAAAATTGCCGGAATATAATTTGATACCTTAAGCTTAGTAATCTTCAGCATATTGAAGGCAAGCCCAATCATTATAAGTGAGCCTACACAGTCCATTTCGGTGGTTATGACCCCTGTCAAAAAAGGTGATATGAAAGAAGCCAAAAGTGTGATTGCCCCCTGATATATAAGAACCGAAACACAGGAGAAAACCGTACCGAAGCCGAAGGTTGAAGCCAAAATTATAACCGCCGTAAAGTCTATGGTTGACTTGGCGAAAATCGTGGCATAGTTGGCTGAAATACCTGCCTGAAGAGAGCCTACAATAGCCATTGAGCCTGTGCAGAAAAGAAGTGTTGAGCTTATAAAGCCCTCCGCAAAGGAGGTCTTTTCTCCCTCCTTTTTGAACCTCTTCTGAAGCTTCTGAGCCAATTTTTCCACCTTTTCGTCAATGTCAATGCCCTCGCCTATAATCGCCCCGATAACTATTGAAATTATCTCGATTATAATGTGTTCGCCCTTTAATGCACCGCTGACACCTATTAAAAGTGTGCAGAGCGCAAGCCCGTACATAAGGGTTTCACCTGTCTTTTCGGGGATTGCTTTCTTAAAAATAAGCCCCAAAACTGCTCCCACTAAAACCGCACCGCTGTTTACAAACGCCGCTAACATATTTCATCATCCTTTAAAATATTTTATAAAATTTAACGTATCAATAATAATACAAAACCCCGAATTAGTCAAGTGCTGCATGCCACCAGGTGTGGACACAATGCGCATATTATGGCTTTACAAAAAATCAAGAACAGAGAA